>JAISBA010000005.1 GCA_031266455.1 Puniceicoccales bacterium | reverse complement strand
AAGACCCAAGACCCAAGACCCAAGACCCAAGACCCAAGACCCAAGACCCAAGACCCAAGACCCAAGACCCAAGACCCAAGACCCAAGACCCAAGACCCAAGCGCTTAGCGCTTTAAGAGGATTTTCTGGAGTAGCCTTGCCCACCACTGCATTGGGGTATTCAAAGATATCGAGGAGTTCAAAACTTAAAGTCGTAAGTGGCAGTGACTTAGGGAGATTTTCCGGGACAACTTTACCTATTCTAGCATGGAGCTGTGAGTTTATTGGAGTGCTCGCAAGATGGAACTTTAGGCAGGTGCTGAGATGCTTGAAGACTTTCAGATGTTCGAGATTATTTCGCAATTTTATACGACTTTGCATGGCCCTCGGCGCGGTTTACTTGACGAAGCCATTGGTTGCCTACACACCGCCGTTTAGTTACAATTCAGCAAGTATCTGCAATTATAGTAGGCTTGCAAATGACAATTGGTTTAAGGCTTTGGGGAGCGCTTGCGGGAGTGAAACTAAAGTTTATGAGTTAATTGTTCCAAGTACCATGGTGGATTCCAATGGCAACTTGTACTGCATTACTGCTGACTGGTTCTCCACATACTTTGGTGGCAGGTCTTATTATGTGATAAGAATAAATCCTTCCGGAAGGCAATACGTACCGTCGTACTACATTGCAGGATACATTGGAAGTAATTACAATTGGCCATTTAACAGAACACCTACTCCTAGCGCAAATGATGTGACTCAAAAGTATTTTATAGAACGTTCTTGGATGGGGCTAACGCCTTGTGTCGCTCGTGAGGGCAACGGTTCTTCGGATTACGTATACTGCTTTATGTACGTTTTGCCGGCTCGATGGTGGAATGATTCTTCCGGCGGCGATACAGAGGGACTCTTGCTATGGAAAGTCCGGAAATCCGATGGCGGAATTACGGATTCGAAATTTTTGCCATATGGAACTTATAGCGAGGAATTGGCTATGGGCCATTTCCCAAAGTGGTATGGAAATAACAATAAATTAGCTTTTTCAGCCTATCACGATGTCAATGGAGGGAAGGTGTATTGTCTGTGGTTATCCTCTTCAAATGATTACCTGAAAATGAGAACACTTACTTTCAATACCAGTCAGAATACATGGGCCGGTTGTTCGACTTTTTACCACAACAATGCGGACAACACGGAAGCGGATTACCGATCCTATTCCCTGGAACCACGTATCATCAGGGGAACGAGTGCTATCTACCCTTTGGTGGTGCGTAATGGATATTATCCATATATACATATACTTGGCACGGATACATGGTATCGGTCATTTAATGGAACTCGCTTGCATAGTAGCTACTATAATTGTAAGGAGTGTAGTTACCATACCGATTTCGCAATTGTTAAAGCCAGCGATAATACGGAAGTCTTTGTAGTGTTAATGTTTTCGGACGTCGATCAACTCAAGGAAATGAATAAGACAAGTGGTGGACCTGCCCATTGGACTACCAGTTATGTCCCCTGGGGAACAACCCAAATTATGTTACATGTGCAATCCTTGGTCCTAGGGAAAGAGTGGGTGAGTGGACCCGAAAACGTAATTTACGTAACGACAATCAACCGAAATAGTGCATCTCCTTCCTGGACGCTTTCGACTTCGACTTTATACAAATGCACCCATAAATTAGTGGCCTACAACCATTATATCATTTATGCCTACTGTTATCCGGGCAAAAAAACGCATCTTATCTTAGGAGTGGCACGTTACTCTATTGATTCCAACGATTCCAATAAAGGAGTCTATCTATCGACCAAGCGGGAGTTTACTGATCAAAATGGTGACAGCTTTGGCAACCTAACCAATTGTTCTAGAATTGTTTCTATGGAAGTTAGCGCCAACGGACACCTCTGGATTACTTGGATGTCTGCAGATGACAAAACATACTATTATTTTCATGCCAATGCCCAAGATGTCATCGATCAAGCCATTTGAGTACGTGTTATATTTGAAGAATTATCTCCTATGCAAACCTGTATTTCCATCCGTTTTTAAAAGATTACCTACTTTTAAGCAACAGAGGTTGTATGGATCTCTATATATCGAAAACAGCTTAACAATAGTACAATTACCCTCGAAATTAAACTTGTAAACGACCGTGTAGGGGACCCTAACAATCGTCAGCCTTATTCGACCTTTGCAACTGACGCAATATTTCGTACCTAACAATCGCTACACTGGAAGAAAGGTTGAGGGATCTTACGGTCGCATGCGTCATGGGAATCGTTAAGCGTCCATCCCACAATTGTTGATGCAACCAATCGGGACAACCGCCACTCTCGTTCCCAAATAAAATGCCGTCCTCCGCTTCAAATTGCACATTCCAGTAGGGTCGATCCGTGTGCGTTGTCAACAGCCATAGACGCTTTGGGCGATCGCTTTGGGTCCAAAATGCATCCCACGAAGCGTGTTCATTAACATCTAAAAAACGCCAATAATCCATACCGCTACGCTTTAAATATTTATTTTCCAAAGAAAACCCCAATGGGTGAATTAGGTGTAACTTCGTTTGTGTACAGGCGCACAAACGCCCAATATTACCTGTATTTTGAGGAATTTCGGGCCTAAATAAGATAACGTGTATCACGTTTTATGATGCCGTAAAGCTCTCTCAAGCTCTCGGTTTTCAGTTTTTTCTTTGAGACTCCGACGTTTATCAAATAACTTTTTGGCCGTACAGATTGCAATTTCGATTTTTGCCAAACCTGACTTAAAAAATATTTTCGTCGCCAAAATACTTTCACCTTTTCGTTCTAATGCACCGCGTACTTCGTTAATTTCATTCGTACGCAGTAACAAAAAACGAGATCTTAAAGGATCGTGATTGTAAATATTTCCAAAACGATAATCGTGAATATGCGCATTCATCAATATTGGACAACTTTTACGATCCAACCTCACGAATGCCTCCTCAATAGAGGCATTGCCCAAGCGCAAAGATTTTACTTCCGTACCCGTTAAAACTAAACCCGCCTCAAACTTTTTACCAATGAAATAATCATGACTCAATTTTCGATTAAAAATAACTTTTTGAGATTCTTTTTTTGTTCCAGACATGGGTACAAAAAACTATAACTCAAAAGTAATTTTTTTCTCAATAATTTCACGCAGAGCAATGTCCTCTAGACTTAATTTTTCCAACGAATGTACCCAGGGTTCGGCACCATTTTTCAACTGTTTGACACGTTTGGAAACCAAGTTAATCAAAACATTTGAATTTGGAATTACTTTTTTAGCTTCATCCACCAAGATGTACTTCATAATTTCATTTTTTAAAAATAAAATTAAACAAAAATACAAAAGTTTTCTTGCACACCTCTATAAGAATTTCCTCTTATATTCAAGGTAAGCTAGCAAATGCTTTTGAACTGAGCACTAGGTTTAAACTTAACAGTTTTTGAAGCCGCGATTTGAATCGATTTACCCGTTTGAGGATTAATTCCTTTGCGAGCTTTGCGTTCAGATACCGAAAAAGTACCAAACCCAACAAGTTGTACCAAACCATCTTTAGCAACGCCCGATTTAAATGCTTCAAGTACGGCATTTAAAGAACGCTCTGCGTAGACTTTTGTAACATCTTTGCCTAATTTGTTTTGAATTTCAACGATTAATTCTGCTTTATTCATAAAATTGAGTTGATTGAACCTTTAGTTTTACAATTTTAATAGAAGCATTGAAAAAATCGAAGTCAATGCTATTTTTTCAAGAAAAACGATAAAATGCACAAAAAATCAAAATTAGGGGTCACTTTTTTAGAAATAACTCTGTGCTTGCTTATTTTAGGGACTTTAATAAACTGCGTTGCTCGCTTATCGAGACGACCTCCTTCATTAATACCCCGTCCAGACCAATTTGCCGCACTTCATGCGGTTATTGCACCCATTGTAAAAACGGGCAAACAAATTGTATGGGTAGACGGAACTTTGCAAGTGGAACTTGCCAATGGTTGGGTTCACGTCGTCCTTCAATCGCAGAAACCTTCCCAAGAGCCACACGCTAAAGTTTTATTTCTAAGGATTCCACCCCATTACTGTATCCAATGGCAACGTTGGCACAAGCATCATAAGTGCTGGACTCCGTTAGAAGCACAAAAAACTTATAAGCATTTAAGATTTATAAAACTTATCCTAAGTCGTTCACCTAATACCCTTGTAGAAGAATTTATTTTTTCCACAGCGTTGGGGGAATATCATGCTTGAACGATATATATTCACTACCTGTTGTGCATTCAAAAAGTATTTGACGTGTTAAAAATGAACTCTCTTTGAGCGGTCTCCAGCATTCAATGCTCGCCTTACAGAACTGTAATTATCGTGCACGTATGGTGGGATTTTGTAAAAAATACATTGACACTCCACGGATCGCATCTTTTTACTTAGTAAATAAATCTTTATGAAAGTGGTTTCGTCGATTAAGTCTCTAAAAACTCGACACGCAAAATGCCAAGTGGTAAAGCGCAAGGGTCGTATCTATGTTATTTGTAAAACAAATCCCCGATACAAGGCACGACAGGGGTATTAATTTTATACATTTGAGAAGTAAAAATGAAAAAAAATATACATCCCGAGTATCACCCTGTTTGTTTTGTGGATGTTTCTTCGGGCAAACGTTTTTTAACCTACTCAACCATGGTTTCAAAAGGTAAAGAAGTGATTAACGGCGTTGAGCACTATATTGTGATTTGCGACGTTACTGCTGACTCGCATCCCGTATATACAGGAGAAAAGCGTTTCGTCGATTCAACGGGCCGTGTTGAAAAATTCCAACGTAAATTTGGCCGTCGCTTAGTTCGTTAACCATTTTGTGGCTATAGTTATCTCACAAAGATAGGTGAGAAGGGTTATCTTTAATAAAATCTAAAAGTTTTTTTCATTGTCATTTCGTGTTGTTTGATTTATTATGAAGAAAAGGGTTTGATTTCTCGTCTCATTGAAAAAATTAAATCTTTTTGTAATAAACAATCTAGTTATGCAATTCGACAAAGTACTTATTATAGATGATGAATTGGTAATCCGTAAAGCGCTGGAAGAGCAATTACGTAATCTTAGGTATACGGTCGCCTCCGTTTCAAGTTTAATAGATGCAGAAAACGTTCTCGGTAAAGACAATTTTGACCTGATATTTCTGGACGTTCGTTTGCCAGATGGAGATGGAACCCAGTTATTGAAACATTTTAATACATTACCCGAAAATATAGAAAAACCTATTACGGTCGTTATCACAGGTTATGGATCCATTGAATCTGCGGTCGAGTGCATGAAATTGGGAGCCTTCGACTACATCATAAAACCTTTTTCTTTGCAGGAGATAGAAGTTGTTTTAAAGAAGGCTGAATCGTATAGTCATCTGGTCAAAGTAAATCAATTTTTTTCGTGTAATAGTACCGAAGGGGACCTGCAGCAAGAATTGTTGGGAGAAGGACCTGTTGTGCAACATATTAAGGCGCTCATCAAAAAAGTGGCTTCGACCGAAGCAACCGTCTTAATTACCGGAGAAAATGGAACGGGGAAAGAGTTAGTAGCCAGAGAAATTCACCGACTGAGTCATTTGGCAAGTAGACCCTACATTACCGTTAATTGCGCAGCGATTGCGGAAAATCTAATTGAGAGTGAATTTTTTGGCCATGAAAAAGGTGCATTTACACACGCCTTGCAGAAAAGGATCGGTCGATTTGAATTGGCAAACAATGGGACTATTTTATTGGACGAAATTGCTGAAATATCACCACACCTGCAGGCAAAGCTCCTCCGGGTGTTGCAAGAAAAAGAATTTGAGCGTGTTGGAGGTACTAAAACCCTAAAGGTGAATACGCGTGTTATTGCTTCCACCAATCGGGATTTAAGTAAGTCGGTGGAGCGGGGTGACTTTCGGGAAGATTTATTTTACCGCCTCAATGTATTTCCCATTGAAATTCCACCTTTACGTGAGCGCGGCAATGACATTCTTTTATTGGCAAACTATTTTTTAAAACGCTATGCTCGTAAGCATGGGATAACGTTAAATGGATTTTCGGACGAAGCGAAAAATGCCCTTTTGGTTCATAAATGGCCTGGCAACGTTCGTGAATTGCAAAATACGATAGAACGTGCTGTCATTTTATCTAATGACCAACAGGAAATCAATGAGAGGGCCTTGAATATATTGCCCAATGCGCACGTAGGCACAACGTTGCTGGAAGATCCAACACTGGATTTGGAGGCAATTGAGAAAAAACATATCTTGCACGTTTTAAATACAACGCATGGTAATCGGACAAAAGCGGCCTCGCTTTTAAAAATTAGCGCACGTACCCTCAGCAACAAACTTAAACAGTACGCGCTTGCCAATTAACAAATGACCTAAGGCCATCAAATGGTACGTTTAGATGCTGTTTGCGGGATATATTTCATATTTTCAAACTCTTCGCGTAGCAAAGCCTTTTAAATGCGCATCTAGTTTTTTAATGAAGCCTACACGCATGTCTCTTGCGCAAACCAGCTATCTTTTGAGGACGACATCGTCATCGGATTGTTGGTAAATATTTTTTAGGATGTAACGGGGTCGCTTCTGAATAATTTGATACGTTCTCCCCACATACTCACCGATAAGTCCAATACCTACGATAACTACACTCAACATGAAAAATAAAATGGCAAATAAGGTAAAGAGACCTTCGGCTTCAGGACCTATGCACAAGCGTCTGCCCAATATGTACAAAACAAGCAAAAAGCTAAACCCCGATAGTGCAAAACCAAATAAAGTGAATAATTGTAAAGGCACGAGAGAAAATCCCGTCATCCAATCAAAGTGCGTTCGCAGCAAATAGTACAATCCATACTTAGATTCACCCCTAAAGCGAGGGGCATGGCGCATACCCACTTCCGTATACCTTGAAGAAAATTTATAGGCTAAAGCGGGAATAAATGCGGTGTAATCACCGCAGCGAACGATGGCGTCGATAATGGAACGCCTGTAGGCCCTAAACATGCAACCTTGATCGGACATTTGTATGTCCGTAATTCTTGCACGAATTTTATTGTTAAATTTTGAAGCCCAACAACGCCAGCAAACGTCCTGTCGTTTCCCCAAACGGTAGCTGCCCACGTAATCGTAGCCTTCATCCATTTTTTCCAAAAGCTTTGGAATTTCTTCCGGAGGATTTTGTAAATCCGCATCGAGCGTAATCGTAATATCGCCACGCACGTGTTCGAATCCGGCCAAGATGGCATTGTGATGGCCAAAGTTGCAATTGAATTCTAAGATTCTGAAATAATTGGGATATCGATGGTACCATTCAAAAAGTTTTTGCATGGAATGATCTTTACTGCCATCGTTTACCACAATGATTTCAAATGAGCGTTTTGCGGTTTCCAACACTTTTACCAGGCGCGAACAAAGTTCATCTATGTTGGGCTCTTCGTTGTAAACGGGCACAACAACTGAAATATCCGGTGTATTCAATTCGCTCATAGGCGGTTAGAGTATAAAATAAAATGCAAGTCTTGCGTCAAGATGTAAAACGGCACATGAGTTACTTCCCTTTCAAAAACCTCCTTGTGGCGACGCCTGACGACTACAAAAATTTTCTTTTTTGAAGCCCACAGGGGAGCCAATTGTTCTTGAGAAATGTAACGATCGCACCCTTCCAGCTGATGTCCCAACAATTGTTCATCCGGCACGTGACCTACAATGCCTACGACTTGCTTTAGATAAAAGGGTAAATCTTGAAAATATTCGTAGGCGCAGTAGACAATCTTTGGCTCTTCGGAAGATTGCGAAATGACTTGGCTAACCCAGGAGGCATTCAGTCGCTGGAAATAAGGGAAAAATAAAGGAAGCATAAAATAAATGCCACACGTAATTGTTGTGAGGAAACCGAAGGCAAGTTTTGGACTTTTTTTC
This sequence comes from Puniceicoccales bacterium, assembly GCA_031266455.1. Lineage (GTDB taxonomy): Bacteria > Verrucomicrobiota > Verrucomicrobiia > Opitutales > UBA9783 > CABUVL01. The sequence goes on along the minus strand of JAISBA010000005.1, from coordinate 183,647 downwards.
AAATAAGCAAGTGCGCCCAAGGAACCGGTAATCAAGACAAGCTCTGTGCTAATCAAAGCGAATTGTGGGAAAGGCTCCAAAGCTCTTTTTGCAACGATGCCGGGAAGTAGGTAGCTCACAATCAAAAACGCTGTAGCCCAAATGAAGCATTCTATGCGACATTGCTGTAAAAAATGAGGTATTGAGAATGCGTAAGCAAGGGATAAAATAACGCCGGGAATGGCGGGTAAAATATATGGAATCAGCTGCGACTGTGAACGTGAAAAGAAGGCTATCAATAAAACGCTCCATAAACAACCAAAAACTAAAATGTTACGCTTTGTCTTTTCTCTGGCCGATTTGAAACTCAGTATAAGTGCTCTTGGCAAAAAGAATGCCCACGGAATCAACCCTACCAGAAAACTTACCGGCAAAAAATAGAATGGCTTCATTCGGTTGTGTGTCGGTAGGAAGTAACGTTCAAAGTGTTCGTGCCAGAAATAAAACTTGCAGAATGCGGCATGCTTAACCGCAATGGCGCAATGCCAAGGAAAATTGATAAGTAGAACGAGCAGGAACCCCCATACGACGTGCGCCTGTCGCATTTTTCGCCAATATCCCGTGTAGATAAGCCAAGGAATTCCAACAAGAGCCGGGAAGACAATTCCAATGAGCCCTTTCGTTAAAATGGCAAATGCCATAAAAATGTACGCCAACCAAAAATGTCTTTGCGCACTGCGGTTATCCGTCTCTAAAAATCCCCATGCGAAGGACAGGAGTGTCGCCGTTACGAAAAAGCCAAGAATCCCATCTAATGTCAGCATTTGACTCATGCCAAACATGAGCGTGCTGGTTCCCAACAGTCCTGCAGCGATCGCACCCACTTTATAACTAAAAAAATGAGCGCAAAAACGATAAACGCTTAGGCATGTTAACAGCGCAAACAATGTGTTAAAAAAACGGACTCCCCATAGATTTTCACCAAAGATACGCTGACCTATTACCGTACACCAATAAACAAAGGGGGGTTTTTCGAAGTACAGTAACCCATTCAATCGAGGTGTGATCCAGTCGCCCGATATTAACATTTCCCTAGCTATTTCCGCGTAACGTCCTTCGTCGGGATTTGCCAAAGGTCGAAATGCGATCTGCCAAAAAAAAAGTACCATTAACAAGGCAAAAACAAAACACCCACTCCATTTTTTCATAGAAACAATACTTTTTCCGTAAGAAACTATTTAAGTTGAATAAAGAAGCATAAAAATTATTTATTGTTAAGCTTCAAATAAGCCATCGTTACGACGAACGATGATACGCTGTAATTCCAAGGTAAATAGAATAGTTTGTAGAGCGTCTACCGGGAGTTGTGTCATTTCAATCAGCTGCGAACTCCCCAAAGGGCCTTTAGATTTTATAATTTCATAGATGCTATTTTCTTCTGGAGACAAATGTTCCACGTTTTCAGACCGTAAATCTTGAATTTGGGGCTCCAGATCCAATTTTAATGTCCACGGGGGAGCGGAATGTAAATCTTCCAAAATTTCATCCACGCATGTGACCAAAGTGGCACCGTTGCGAATTAAATGATGGCATCCACGGCTCATATCGGCATCAATGCGCCCGGGAATTGCAAATACCTGTCGGTTTTGTTCCACCGCAAAAGATGCGGTCAGCATACTGCCACCCTGCGTATCCGATTCAATCACAACGATGGCTTGGCTCATGCCGGACAAAATGCGATTTCGTCTTGGAAAACTCATGCGATCAGCCCTGGACCCCAATTTGAATTCTGACATAAGACATCCCTGTTGCCGCAATTGTGCGTACAGCGATGCATTTTCGGGAGGATAAATGCGGTCAATGGAACAACCTAAAATCCCCACCGTAGATCCTTTACCTCTCAAGGCACCCCGATGCGCTGCCGTGTCGATTCCCTTTGCAAATCCACTGACAACACACCATCCGCGTTCTGCCAACTCGCATCCCAAACGTTCTGCCACTTGCAAACCGTAAAGTGAAGCGTAACGCGTTCCCACAATGGCAATGGTGTTGCTGGATGGCCTTATGGGACCGTAGCAATACAATCCAATAGGTGGGTCATAAATTGTTTTTAGCAAAGGTGGGTAATGACTACTCTCAAAGGTTATAAACTCTGCTTGCAATTTACGCAGCTTTTCTTTCTCTTTCTCAAGGGAAAATAATTGTGACCAAGTAGCTAAGTTTTGACTTACGGTTTCCGAAAGTCCGATGGCTCTATGATCTTCATACGTACCCGCAAATATGGTAACCACGTCATTGTTGTAATGTTTCAATAATTTTTTCATCGTTACCCAACCTATCCTAGATAAGGCATTTAAAACCATAAAAGCATCTTCTTGCGATAAGGTGTTGGATTCATTACAACGCATATATTTTTACGAATACATTATGCGCGTAAAAAGGCAAGTGTAGGCGTATATTTTATTGAACGACGGAAGTGGCAGCAGTCGTTTTTTAATCTCTCTAGCGCGTTTATACACTGTCAAAGCAACGTTTTTATATTCCCTTTGAGCCAAGAAAGTTGTAAAAATTCGTTGGCGGGTGAAGAAAAATTCTCTACCTTTACCTCAGCCATGGCTAAAAAAATTCGCAGGCGACTTTTTACAATTATTGGACTTATATTTTTAACCGCATTTACTTTTCTCGTCCTGCTATTTAGCTTTTCTTTTGGGCAAAAAATTCTTTTGTACGGCGTTTTAAGTTGCCTGTGTGATCGTACTCAAATTGTAAATTATCAAGGGAATTGGAATGCCGTAAAAATAGATGCCCTCCAGTGTCAACGAAAGAACTTTGACATTAAAATTACCAACTTTACCTTCCAATGGCAGCCGTGGCGATTTTTTTTGGGGCAAGGTTTGCATATTCAAACATTGGAAGGTCATGTGCATTGCAATGTATGGGATCTCAAATCCAAAGTCCAATCCCTCTCACCCCAGCAAGCCGGATTTATCTTTTCCCGAAAAAAAGATAAATATATGCAAGGTCCATTGAAACATTTACGACTCCCTTTTAGAGTGTATTTGGAGAACCTAAATTTGCAAGGACAAGGGACTTACAGAAATCTTACCTTTACACACTGCCAAGCAACTTTAAAAAACCTTTGTCCGGATAAAACTACGGAAGGAAATTATGCGGCACAAATTAAAATTGCGGATAATGCGCAGGTGTCTCAGGTAAATTTAAGCGGTCATCTGCAATTGGCAGCCAATGCGAAAGGACACTTTACCAAGTTACGCCTTACAAATCAAGCGCGCATCAGGAATCGAAGCAGACTTTATCCCTTATTCTCGTTCAACATTTTTTCAGAAGATATTCAAAATAGGCAAAAAGAATATTTGCAGGTGGATAGCCATTATGGCCCTGCAAACGATCTGCAAATTACATGCGATTTTTTAGACAAAGGACCGCAACATTTGATATTAAAATGGCAGGGATTATTTGATCATACGCTCTTTAAAACTTTTTCAAACAATGTTCCCACGTTATCCATTATGGCCAACGGAGAAATAAGCGTCAACCGAGCCCATTTAAACGTTGATACGCATACTTATGTCAGCGCATGGATGAAGCAACTCGAAACCTTGCATGCAAATTTGAGTCATCTTCCTGTACTAAGTCTCAAAACAGAGCTGGATGCATCCGTGCATGAGAATAATATAGAATTCAAACAATTTAACTGCTTGCTAAAACAAAAAAACACGCGGAACGTTTTCTTGACGGGTAACTTGGTGCAAGCTTTAACCTTCCATACAAAATCCAAAAGTTTAAAGACTTTTAATCAAAATAAAAAAATATTTGACCTAAATTTGCAGAACATACCCTGCGAAATGTTGACCCCATTGTTCGAAAAATACGGATACAAATTGCAAGGGCAATGGAACAACGGTATGTTCGAATTTTTATGGGATGCAGATAAACGAGAATGGAGTATTCAATCCGTACAACCCGTGCGCATTTCCCAATTCAATCTTCAAAAACACGATCAAGTTGCGATGCAAAATTTGCAGGTCAATATTCGGCCTCATGTGACTTTTAGTCCGCAGCTGGATCAATTAACGTACGAAATGGATGTACATGCCACCGACCATGCTTACCAAAAACTTTTTCAAAGTACACAATGCGGACAATTGAAATGTGCCGATAAAAAGCTGCAACAAGTAAAACTGGCAGGGCAATTCCATGTCTCTTCCAAAACTCTTTTGCGACAGCCGATTGCGCAATCGTGGTTGTGTGCACCCTGCGATAATTTGGATGCGTCTGTAGAATACGATTTCAAATGGGACAAGTGCAAAAATTTGGTTTTGCTAGACAAGTTCAATATGCAAGTTCACGACAGTGACACCGATAATGTGCGATTAAATGTACAACTCAATCAACCGGCTTCATTACCTCTGAAAGCAATCCAACAAGGGCATCTGCCGGCATTGAAAGGCGATGTGCTATCGGTTGAATGCTATAAAATGCCATTAGATTTCGTTAATTTATTTCAAAAACGGAATCAAATCTCTAGCTTTTTATCGTGGTCTGGAGGGCTTAAAGTCCAGGATCAATGTTGGTTGCTTTATTCCAACAAAGATTTTCTTTTGGAGGGCATTCGTCTGGGTTGCATACAAGCTATGGGAACATCGAAACCTTGCCTCAATCTCGAAACATCTAAAGCGCTTCCCGCTTTCGAATACAATGAAGGTAAAAGGCTTACGTGCCACTTGAATAACGTTTGCCTTCAAGGCGAACTTGAATCGAAGCCTTTATTGGAAGGAGATGTGCACGCTACCCTAAATCTCAACAAGGGTTGCAAGGTTGAACAAAGCCAAGGTCAACTGCATGCAAGATTGGATGATTTAAACTTCCAACCCATTTTGAATGATTTCTCAGGTGTTCTTGGAGATTGTTCCGTTCACTGGAATGCCGATAAAAACATAACGGCTAACTATCACTTCAACATAACTCCTTTAGCGAGTAGTTGTACTTTTGATGGCCAAGGAATCCTTACCTCTCACGAAAAAAACGCGACGGCATTCCACCTTCAAGGCCCCATTGAACTTAGACATCCGCAGCATTTAACCGATTTAGATCTCGATTTGAACTGTGACTTCGGTCCTACACCCACACTTAAGGGTCATGTGAACAGTCAGTCGATTTATGTCGACGATGTAAAAGAAGTTTATGATTTTTGCAAAACTTGGTTCGATACGGCACGTCAAAAAATGGCTTCGGGGGCCGAGAAAACAAAACCTGCTCCATCCAATCTTCCATCCGTAAATTATGTCGTCGCTCATCCTGCTTCTCCAAAGTCTTTTTGGGATCCTTGGCGCGGCAATCTCAATTTTGTGTGTAAAAATGTTGTATGGGGTCAAACATCCGTAAAAAATCTCGATACGACATGCAGTTTGGATGCACGAGAACTTAAAATAAAGGTTACGTGCGAGCCATTTTCTGGACACTGGACAACAGATCTTACGCTACAACGGAATGCAAAGGATTACGACGTTAGCTGCAAGCTTTGCGGAGAACGAATCGATGTTGCCCAAGGTATAAACGGTTTTCAAAATGCAGGTGTGTGTCCTAAAAATTCTCCCGCTGTCCGAGGAATTTGCGCCCTAAGTGCAAATTTACACGTGCAGACGGATCTTAAAACTTTTCCTTTAGACAATGTGGAGGGGGAAGGTGTCCTTGAATGCACCGATGGCGACTTAAAATTTTTCCAACAAAGTAGTACAACTGCAAAAGCAATCGGTGGATTAACGAATACGTTGGGACTCTTGGTGGGAGGTAAAGTTACGGAAATGGGGACCTTGGGGTTTTTAACCGCCTACTGTCAATCCATACCGTTTGAAAAGATGGCTATTACGTTTCAAAAAAGTCTTCATGAAGCCCTAACGATCCAAGAGGCATGTATCAGAAATGACGACTTTGCTCTCTACGCCCAAGGTACCATCGGTATGGATCCGCAAAAAAAATTCCAAGAACAAGACATCCATTTTGACCTTCAGCTCAATGGGAAAGAAGGTCCATGGATGCGATATTTTTCATTTGATACGCAAAATATAGATCCTTTGGGATATTTTATAGGTCCCAAATTTTATTTGGATGGGACTCTCCAATCGCCCAATTGCGGTGATTTGTTGAAATTGTTAAATACCAAAAAGGTAGAATCTCCGCATTCGTCTCCAAAAACAAAATTAGAAAATACATTGCAGCAGATTTTTCAAATTTTATAAGCCATGCATCCATCTCTATTTAATCCTTCCAAATTGCTGCTTATCGCAGGTCCTTGTGCCCTAGAATCGTCCCATATAGCTCATGAAGTCGCCACAACATTGCGTCGGATCCAAGATCAAAATGAAAAAACCCTGCAGGTAATTTTTAAAGCGTCCTTTGACAAAGCCAATCGGACCCACATCAACAACCCTCGTGGGGTTGGCATCGAGCAGGGTCTTGAAATTTTAGCCGACATCAAGTCGACGTACCGGTTCCCCGTACTTACGGACATCCATTTGCCTGAACAGGCCGCTAAGGTAGCTCCCATTTGCGATGTAATTCAAATTCCCGCTTTTTTGTGCAGGCAAACCGATTTGCTCATTGCGGCCGCACAATCCAATCGGACCGTCAATATCAAAAAGGGACAGTTTTTATCGCCAGCCGACATGCAATTTGTCGTTGGAAAACTAAAAACACTCAATGCCGTTGAGATCTGGCAAACGGAACGTGGAACCTCGTTTGGATACGGAAATTTAGTTGTTGATATGCGTACATTTCCCATCCTAAAGGAGAATGCGTGTCCGGTTATCTTTGATGCAACGCACAGTTTACAGATGCCAGGCTTGGGGGTCGGCCATACAAGTGGCGATCGACGCTATGCGGTACCTTTGGCCAAAGCTGCCTTGGCGGCAGGTGCTCAAGGAATATTTATTGAAACGCATCCAAACCCGGCGAACGCTTTATCGGATCAGGCTACCCAAATTCCATTAGAAAATTTTCACACCCTCCTGGAAAGTTGTCTGGACCTTTGGCGGTACCTCAACAAAAATCTCGAAAACAACGTTGACATTTGAAACGGATCGGTTAATAATAACCACAAGGGTGAGAAATTCATTTTGGGGAAAATTTAGACGTATTTTAGTATTTGGCCTATGGAGCTTAGAGGTTTTCCACTTACAAGCTTATACTGTCGAAGGTATACAAACTTTTGCCCAGCAATGTTTAGCATCAGAAGATCCTACGGATCAAGTTAAAGAGGTAGTGTTGCAAACATTTCTAATATCGAGGATAAATACAGCGATTTATTTTGTAAAGACGGCCAAGAATAACGAGTTCGTCATCAAAGTCATTGACTTGAAAGAATTTTCACCAGACCATCTGGATGACTTTCGGGGTAGCCAATTGATACATCGCTGCTTACAAGGTAAGGCACTTCCCCCCAATCTACAATTTGCTCTTGCACGTTTTTGTCAAGTTGTGGATGATTCGGAAATTTACAGCATCGAAGATGAATTCTCGCCACCTCCAGAAGGACAATTGATGGTGTGGGCGCCCAAGGGCCCCGGAGATCCTATTAGTAATTTGTGGAGAGAAAGTGCTGGAGAAAACCTAGAGGAATGTTTGCGAAGTATTGCACAAGCAGACACATTTTTGTATCAAAATAAAATAGGTTTGAGAATCGATAAACTCAACAATAGGGTAGATTTTGAATCAGGTATGGTGACTATTGTTAATATGGCAGGTGTAAAAATCGATCCTCCGGGGCGGTTTTATTCCTCATATATATTTGGGGGTCATTTTCTTCTATACCAGTTTGTCGTATGGCCAGACATAATAGTCAGTGCTATAGATCTTTATGAAGATCCAGTCCTAAAACAGCATGTCAAACAAGTGGTAATAAGCGCCTTAGTCGACAACCTTTGTAGTGCCATTATGTTTAAAGATTGTGAACTAGGTCAAATACCAGCGTTAATTGATCGATACAGAGAGATGGGTCTAATACCAGATAGGATAGGCATGAATGCACCGGAGTGTTTGGGGCCTATACTAACCAAAGAAGAATTTGTGAAAATTTTGCTTACGAATTTACCGGATAAAAATAAAACAGCTTTACAAACAATGTATGAGCAACAAATTCCCAAAGCAGGGGTACAACGTGGAAACGCGGATCCTCAAATTTGTGACGCTTTTCAACATTATCTTTCAAGGGTTTATGGCGTGCGCGACGCGGAAAATTGGTTTGAGAACCCGGACAACGACTACGATATGCCCATTGGGGCGGTTATACAATACGATCAATTTGACCACTTCCAAAAAGCATTGGTTTTTTACTATAACCACGTGCATCCAGCGAGGAGTATGTCAAATAGCGTGAATGACTGGAAACTTGTTTTTAAATAAGCTAAAAAAGAGCCAAAAGCTGCCTTAGTGGCGGGTGTTCAAGGCATATTTATTGAAACGCATCCAAATCCGGTCGACGCTTTATCGGATCAGGCTACCCAAATTCCATTAAAAAATTTTCACATCCTCCTAGAAAGTTGTCTGGATCTTTGGCGGTATCTCAACAAAAACCTCGAAAACAACGTTGACATTTGAGAGGGATCGGCTAATAATCATAGAGATGAGAAGCTCATTTGTAGGAAAGTTTGGACGTATTTTAATATTTGGCTTGTGGAGCTTAGGGGCCTTACGTTCGCAAGCGTTGCCTATAGACGATTTTGCTCATCAGTGTTTAGAAAAAGACGATCCTGACGCTAACATTAAAGAGGTAAGATTACAAAAGTTTCCAATAGGAGGGACAAGTACAGCGATTTATTTTGTAAAGACGGACAAGGGTCCTGAGTACGTCGTCAAAGTCATTGACTTGAAAAACTTTTCACCAAACCATCTGGATGACTTTCGGGGTGCCCAATTGATATATCAACGCCTACAGGGTAAGGCCCTTCCCCCCAATGTGCAAATTGCTTTTCCGCACTATTGTCAAATTATGGGCCAAGAGCAAATTTTCGGTATCGCAGATGAATTCTTGCCCCCTTCAACAGGACGATTGATGTTGTGGACGCCCAAGGTATCTGGGGACCGCGTTGATGATATGTCGTTAGAAAAAGTTGAGAATGAGGAGGACCAGGTATGTTTTTGGATACCCGAGACACGCAGACAACCCGGTGAAGGGAGATGGAAAAACATAGTTAAGAAAAAAACAGTAAATGTGTTTGCACAAAGCATTGCTCAAGCAGATACGTTTTTATATCAAAATGACTTAGGCTTGGGGAATGCACTCGTGTCACCCGGGCTTGTGTTTGACTTTCAAACGATGACATTGGCCATTGTAAACACGGCAGGTGTAAGAAGTATCAACAGGGATGATCCTTTTCCCAAATATAAGATGATTGGGACATGGCGTCTCACGAACATGCTTATGCCATTTCCAGATTTATTATGTGCTGCCATAAATTTTTATGAAATTCTAGACCCAAAAGAGTGTTTCGTTCGAACAGTAAAACGTGTTATAGCCGACAGGTTTGAGAGCGCCGTAACAACTCGCGATCATTGTTTGCCACTGGATCAAGTTATAGCGTTAATTGATCAATACAGAGGTATGGACCTAATGCCAGATAGGATAGATATACCAGCTCGTCTATTATTTTACCCAACTCTACTAGAAGAAGAATTTGTGAGAATTTTGCTTACGAATTTACCGGATGAATATAAAGCAGCTTTGCGAACAATGCATGAGCAACAAATTTCCAAAGCAGAGGTACAACGTGGAAACGCGGATCCTCAAATTTGTGAAGCTTTTCAACATTATCTTTCAAGGATTTTTGGCATGCACCGGGTGGTTGGATGTTATTCTGAGAACCCAGCCAATGACTACGATAGGTCTGTTGGGGAGGTTATACAATTCGATTCATCTGCCGACGGCCAGAAAATACTAGAATCTTACTATGCTAATGTAGACCCAGGTCGTAAGATTTCATGGGCTGACCAGGAGGTCAAGAAATTTGTTTTTAAATAAATTTTCAGCATAGAAGAAAAAAAGAGCCAAGAGCCGCCTTAGGGCGGGGGCTAAAGGTTTATTTATTGAAATGCATCCAAATCCGGCTACCGCTTTATCGGATCTGGCTACCCAAATTCCATTAAAAAATTTTCGCACCCTTCTGGAAGGTTGTCTGAGTTTTTGGCGGTATCTCAACAAAAACCTCGAAAACAACGTTGACGTTTGGAAGGGATCGGCTAATAATCACAGAGATGAGAAGTTCATTTACGGGAAAGTTTGGATGTATTTTAGTATTTGGCTTATTGAGCTTAGGGGCTTTATGTTCACAAGCAACTCTCGTACAAGACGTACGAAAATTTGCTGTGCAATGTATAGCACGGGAAGACCCTGCGAATCGAGTTACAGAAGCGAAAATAATACCACCTCTGACAGAAAGAAAAAATGAAAAAATATTTTTTGTGACTACGGCCAACGGTCCCGAGTATGTCATCAAAGTCATTGACTTGAAAGAATTTTCACCGGACCATCTGGATGACTTTCGGGGTAGCCAATTGATGCATCGCTACTTGCAAGATAAGATACTTCCCTCCAATCTACAATTTGCTCTTGCACGTTTTTGTCAAGTTGTGGATGATTTGACAATTTATGGCATCGAAGATGAATTCTCGCCACCTCCAGAAGGACAATTGATGGTGTGGATGAGCGAAGCGCCCGGAAATTTTATTGGAAATTTGCGGGCAGAAACTGCTGGAGAAAATCTAGATAAATGTTTACAAAGTATCGCACAAGCAGACGCGTTTTTGTATCAACATAAAATATTCTTATCTTCCTGTGCGTGCAACAATAGGGTAGATTTTGAATCAGGTATGGTGACTATTACTAATGTGGCAGGTGTAAAAATCGATCCTTCGAGTGAGTTTCAGCTTTTATATGCGCTTGAAGGATTTTGTTTTCTAAACCGATTAGCGTTACATCCAGAGGTAACAGCCAGAATTATAGATTGTTATGAAACCCCAAGCCTAAAACAACGCGTTGAGCAAATTTTCCATTCACAAATTCAAACTTTTGCCCAGCAATGCTTAGCATCGGAAGACCTTGAAAATCAAATTGTAGATATACAAGAAATGGAATTTGGGATAAAAGGAAAACATAAAGCAATATTTTTTGTGACTACGGTCAACGGTCCCGAGTACGTCGTCAAAGTCATTGACTTGAAAGATTTTCCGAACGGACAGGATGAATTTCGGAGTAGCCAATTGATGTATCGCTACTTGCAAGATAAGATACTTCCCCCCAATCTACAATTTGCCCTTATACGTTTTTGTCAAGTTGTGGGTGATTCAAGAGTTTACGGCATCGAGGATGAATTCTTGCCCACTCCAAGCGGAGAATTGATGTTATGGGCGTCCAAGGCACCCGGAGATTTTATTGACAATTTGCAGGTAGAAAATGCTGAAAAAAACCTAGATGAATGTTTACAAAGCATTGCACAAGCAGACACGTTTTTGTATCGCCATAGGATATGTGTGAGAACCAATGCATGCATGCATAGGGTAGATTTTGAATCAGGTATGTTGACCATTGTTAATGTGGCAGGTGTAAAAATCGATCCTCCGGGTGGGTTTCATCCTTCATATATGTTTGGAGGATATCGTTTTCTAAACCAGTTTATATTATATCCAAATGTAATAGCTGGAGCTATAGGTTTTTATGAAGATCTAGACCTAAGACAGCATGTTAGGCAAGAGGTAATGAGTGGCATAGCCGACAGGTTTAACTGTATCATTAATTATTTTGGAGGTCATGATTTATCACTAGATCAAATCATAGCGTTAATTGATCAATATAGAGGGATGGACCTAATACCAGGTAGAATAGGTATGGGTGCGTCGGAATGTTTGGGGCCTATACTAACCAAAGAAGAATTTGTGAAAATTTTGCTTACGAATTTACCGGATGAACATAAAACAGCTTTACAAACAATGTATGAGCAACAAATTCCCAAAGCAGAGGTACAACGTGGAAACGCGGATCCTCAAATTTGTGAAGCTTTTCAACATTATCTTTCAAGGGTTTATGGTGTGCGACCCGCGGAGTCAGATTGGTTTAGAAACCCGGGAAGTGACTATGGTACACCCATTTTGGATGTTATACAATACGGTCGCAACACCTCTGAACGAGTATTGGAAAATTACTATAAAAGAGTGGATCCTGAGTATGCGTTCGACCTAAATGTCGGGCGTTGCTGGAGGCTTGTTTTTAAATAAGCTAAAAAAGAGCTAAAACTTGTTCGATTGTAAAAATTTTGAAATCCAATGTTTGTGAGGCCCCGTAAAAGCCAGATATTGTTGTTGATCAAATGTAACACGTACGCAGTTTGAAAATTCAGGGAGTAATATAAGGGATTCTAGGTTAATCTTTTTTCGAGGTAAGTAAATTTGTTCCGTAAAGTCTTTTGTCCCAATACTTCTTCTTCCTGCAAAAACAAGCTTTCCTACCCCTATTGCAGATAGTCGTTGAGGTGTCATTGTAGGCAGTTCCAATAAACCTCGCAGTGTACCTTGAAATACCCGACCTACGGTTGAGGGTTCCAGTAAAAATGCGTGAGTGTCACGTATCCAATAACGCTGTATTTTACAACGTGTTCGTTTTACTTGCACAAAATGCGGACATAGGTGCACCGTATCCTTCTGGTAGGATTTGCAGCAACTTTTAACGGGGCACTCTTCGCAATGAGGCTTCTGCTTTGTGCAAACGATTGCCCCTAACTCCATCAGGGCTTCGTTGTACTTACCAGGATCCGTTTTCAATAAGAATTGATTCGCAATAGGCCGAATAATCTTTACCGCCGCATCTTTCGTTTTAAATAGTTCAGTGACGCTCAAAAGTCTGCACAAAACACGCATTACATTCCCATCGACCACTGCAACCGCCTCGTTAAAGGCAATACTTGCAACAGCGGCGGCCGTATAATTTCCTACGCCTTTACAATTTAACCACCGTTGGTAACTGTAAATCGGATCTTTTACAAAAACTCGTGCGCATTCGTGCAAACATTTTGCACGTGCGTAATATCCAAGTCCCGACCAAGCCATCAAAACGGTTGATTCCTTTGCCTCTGATAATGCTTTAAAACTGGGGAACAGGTGCATCCAACGTTCAAAGTAAGGCAGCACCGTTTTAACCTGCGTTTGTTGCAACATGAACTCCGATACCACCGTCTTATATAAAGAAGGATTGATCCTCCAGGGTAAAATTCGAGCATTTTTCGAATACCAACTTAACAACAAAGATCGAAATCTATCTTCCAGAGTTACCCGCATGAGGAGCCAAAATTATTACTCATCTCTATTGTTTGTCAAATCATCAAAAAGGACCGTATTTTATTTACAAGTACGCTGTTCCCATAGGTTTTTGGGGTACATTTTAGAAATTGTAAAAGCGTGTAGCGCTTCATTGACTTTCGAAACATCTTCCGCGTAAGTAACGCCCAACCACGCATCATCCTTGTTGGGAATACTTGCAATAGCGACATTTAAGAGTTTTGATGCGCTGCAAATCGCTTCCGGCAAGTAAAATTCTGCCGCTAAAACATCGGTTATTTCTTTCAAAAATTGGATAAGCAGTTCTTCCAATACGTCAAAGATGTTAGGCCTTAAAATCCAGAAATTCATCGAGACCAACGTGTCTGGAGACAAAATTTCTTCATTTGCATCAGCCGTAATCTGCCGATGACTCAATCCAATGCGTGTGCACTCGCGAATGTGGGTAACCCAAGCATTTTCATCCACCGTACATAAGCCTCTGGAAACACATCCATTCGAAGATAGAGTTTTCGCTAATGGGTACGTCACCAACCCATAATGCTTCGATTCCTGAGCGAGGTAATCCGCTCCCAAGCGATAGGCCGATGGACCGTAAAAGTCGTCCGCATTGACAACCATAAAAGGTGTTGAAACAACATCTCTTACCGTCCATAAGGCATGACCAGTTCCCCAAGGTCGCTGACGCTTACGAATATCTATGGACGTATCGTGAGGAATATCTTGCGTGCATTGCTCGATGCAAGAAGCCTCTGCTAAACCCATTCGATGAAATATGCGCTCAAAGCCCGCTTTTGTCTCTGCATTGACTACGGCTACAAAACGACCGCAACCGTTACGCAATGCGTCAAATATTGCAAATTCAGCCAGGGTCGCTTTCTGTTCTCCAAACATATGCAGCTGTTTTAAGCCTCCAAAACGACTTCCATGGCCCGCAGCCAACAAAACGAGCGTCCACGCTTGCGTATCGACTTTTGCTATCATTGACCTTGTAAATATTAAATTGTATCCGATTTTAAAATTTTAACGAAAGCGTCCTGAGGGATGGCAACTTTACCAATTTGTTTCATACGTTTTTTCCCTTCCTTTTGCTTTTCCAACAACTTTCTTTTGCGGGTGATATCGCCGCCGTAACATTTTGCCGTTACATCCTTACGCAGAGCACTTAAGGTTTCCCTCGCGATTACTTTCCCGAACACAGCTGCTTGAATGGGTACCTTAAACAATTGTTTCGGCAACAAGTCTTTCAATCGTTCGCACAATGCACGTCCCTGTTGTTCAGCTTTGGATCGGTGTACAATACTGGAAAATGCATCCACCGATTCTCCGTGGACAAGCACATCCATTTTTACCAAATCTGAACGTACGTATTTACTCAACTCGTAATCCATGGAACCGTACCCACGCGTAATACTTTTTAAACGATCGTTAAAATCCAGTAAAATTTCATTCAAAGGCAATAAACACGTCAGCAACATTTTCCGCTCATCCAGCGTCTCTGTGCCCGAACATTCACCTCGTTTTTCCATGACCAAATTTAAAACATCTCCAATGCGATCGCTTGGAATGTGCAAAAATGCTTTAATCGTTGGTTCTTCGATGTATTGAATGCGAGAAGGATCGGGCAACCGCAGTGGATTGTCAATTTCAATCCATGTACCGTCCGTTAAACAGATCCTGTATACAACGCTCGGATAAGTTGCAATAATATCCAGATCATATTCTCGGCGCAAGCGTTCTTGTACCACTTCCATGTGCAATAAGCCCAGAAATCCGCAACGAAATCCAAAGCCCAAGGCGGTTGAGTTTTCAGATTGAAAAGTTAAAGCGGCATCATTCAATTGCAAACGGCCCAACCCCGCTTTCAATCGTTTATAATCCTTCGTATCCAGGGGATACAAACCGCTGAAAACCATAGGTTTTACTTCTCTGTACCCTGGCAGCGGTTCTTTGGCAGGCCTTTGAACATGAGTCAGAGTATCTCCCATTTTTATTTCCGTCAGCGTTTTTATGTTTGTAATAACGTATCCGACATCTCCGGCATTTAATTCGTCTTTTTTTTGCATTTCTGGCGTAAAAATGCCTACTTCTTTAACCTGGGCCTCTGCCCCTTTGCGCATCATTACAATGTTTTGGCCTGCCTTTAAACTGCCATTGAATACCCGAACGTAACAGATTAATCCTTTGTAAGAATCGTAAATTGCGTCAAATATCAACGCTTGCAAACATTCCGTTACATCTCCTTGGGGAGCAGGAATTTTTTCGGCAATGGCCTGCAAAAGTTCGTTAACGCCTTCGCCCGTTTTTCCACTAACCCGTAAAGCTTCATCAGAGGGTATTGCCAAAATGTCTTCCAGTTGCTGTTTTACCTTTTCAATATCGGCATTGGGCAAGTCAATCTTGTTGAGCACGGGGATAATCGTTAATCTGTTCTGCAATGCTAATTGCGCATTGGCAACCGTTTGGGCTTCGATGCCCTGGGATGTGTCCACCAACAAAAGAGCCCCTTCGCAGGCCGCCAAACTTCTCGATACTTCGTAGGAAAAATCAATGTGTCCAGGGGTATCAATGAGATTCAATGTGTAGTCATTTCCACGCAAACAACAATGCATGGTTACGGGATGACATTTGATGGTGATTCCCTTTTCTTTTTCTAAATCCATGGAATCTAACAATTGCTCCTGCATTTTACGTTTTTCAATCGTTTGTGTTTGCTCTAGCAAACGGTCCGACAACGTTGTTTTCCCGTGATCCACGTGCGCTATGATGCAAAAATTACGTATCCACTTCATATAATTTTCAACGGATTAAGGACGAAACATGCTCCCATTCATTTAGCAGTGTTACCTCCAACGCGGAGTCCGTCCGTTTAGCCAATCCGGCCAAAACACTTCCGGGACCACACTCTAAACAATGTATGCAATTTTTATTTACCAGCCAACGCAAACATGACTCCCATTGGACGGTGGAAGTAATTTGTTTCCCTAACGCTTGCTTAATTTGTTCAGGATCCTCCATGGCACCCCCCGTTGTGTTTGCAAGTACCGTTATCACGGGTGGACGAAATGGAATAGGGGCTAATACTTTTTCGAAATTGTCCCTTGCGGATTGCATCCACCGAGAGTGGTAGGCGCCGGCAACCTTCAATGGTATTGCCAATTTAAACCCTAAATCTTTTGCGCCTATTTGAGCTTTGTTGAGTGCATCCAAGGTTCCGGAAACAACGATCTGTCCTGGACAATTTAAATTCGCGACATCCAAATCCAAGGATCGGCATAACTGTTCGGTAGCCTCAATGCTGCCACCAATTAAACTCAACATCCCTGTGGGAGCCAAATCGCACGCTTCCTGCATGAGTCGTCCACGTTCAGTGACTAGGTGCAAGCCCGTTTTGAAATCGAATACCTCTGCCACCGCCAAGGCGGTCAGTTCTCCCAAACTTAATCCGCAGGCGCAGGCAATTCCTTTTTCGAAGTAGTTTTTTTCTTTCAAACAAGCGAAAATAATGTACCCCAACACGTATAATGCGGGTTGACACACACGTGTTTCTTTCAACAGATCTTCTGGCCCCTCAAAGCAAATTTTAGTTAGCGAAAATGGCAAACATTGATCCGCCCAATCAAAGTATTGGCGTGCCAATAAGCTCTGCTCGTAAAAGCTTTTTCCCATTCCAATGACTTGCGAGCCTTGGCCTGGAAATAACAACACTTTGGGCATACAAAAATCACTTCCTAAATACGTAAAACCACTTGGCCAAAATTTTTTAAAATAACACTCTCCATTGCAACCACCGGTAGCTCACCAACAACTATAAATGCACCAATCGTGCCAGGCCTTTTTCATACGCAACCTCTACCTCTCCCTGAATTAACGGAAGTGCATATTTTACGAAAGGATAATGAACCCACATTGCGTTATCTGTCCAATCGGTGGGGAAGAATTTGAGCCCCGTTGTCAACTTATTCAAGTCCACGAAATCGACTTCGAAATCGTAGTGATCGCAGTCTTGACGCAAAACAACGGCAGCCTTTCCGTTTGCATCCGCGTGTACCAATTGTTGTACGGCAGAACGTCCGCACGCGATGGCTTCCGTTTGATCTTGTTTAGAAATGAAATGCGATAGGGACTGCATCTGCAATTGACAGGAATTTATTTGTGCCGATAAGCCTAATTTATCTTGAACAAGCGTACTTAAATAATGAGCCGTGCTTCCGGAATACGGACTCAAGTCGAGGAATTCGCCTTGGTCGTTTACTAATTGGTGATTGGCGACCATACAGGCATGACCATATGCATCTATTTTTTCTTTGATTAGTTCAATACACAGCGATTCATTCAGCGGCTGTTCTGGTAGACAAACCAAAAATGGATTGTCCGTATGGGTTCCTTGTTTCCACTTGAGTAAGATAGTGTTCAAGGCAACGCCGGCGGCTACCCAACCGTGCGTACCTCCGGAGACTTCATAGATGCCCATGCGCGCTCCCGAGGTGTACAACCAGTGATTAAACTCCGACACATGAGCATTTAAACATTTCAAATAACTACCATATCCCAGGCTATGATCGGCCAGCGGTAATTCATTGACATTGGATTGAGGAATTGCAACTACGTGGAGATCATAATGAACACTTTTGGCCGCTTCAATCAGGCAATGCATATAATTGAGCGCGCTTTGATCACAAATGCACCCCACGTAACGGATTTCTTTGGATTGCAAATGCTGAACCATCTGACTTACATCGCAATGCGTAAAATCAAATGTCATGGGTTCGCTTTGCATGGAAAAACCCGCCGTTGATAAAAGCATTTTGGCCGTTTGTTGCGATAGGGCTGCCAAATCTAAAAAGTGACCTTTTTGCAATCCTACAAATCCACCGTACACACCGTAAACCTCTTCAATGGATTCATAATTTAAAGCTTCCGAAAGAATGCCATACAGTGTTGCATTGCCAACAACACTTGCAATTCCCGATTGCATGATCAATAAATTTCCTGTCATAAAAAGTCAATCTGAAGAAAGAATGCACGCGTTTCAACATGAAAATTGTATAAGTTTAAAATCTCCTCAGGGAGATCCATTTGTTTTTTGCTCGTTTCTTGGAGAGTTTTTCTGGGTACGTCGCTCAATAAATATTCACTTTTTACTTGAAAAATGGATGTAAAACGTTTCAGCTAAAGGATGAATTATTGATATAAAACAAAAGATATGGTCATTACAGTAGAAACTAAACAATCGATTTTAAAGTCTTTTCAAAAGCATGAGAGCGATACCGGATCTTCCGAAGTACAGATTGCTTTGTTAACCCAACGTATTACAGATTTGACGGCGCATTTAAAGTTACACCCCAAAGACGCTCATTCACGTCGGGGCCTTATTGCTTTGGCGAATCGGAGACGCAAGTTGCTTGAATACTTAAAATCGAATGATTTTGAAAAATATCGAGACGTCATTAATCGTTTAGGGCTGCGTCACTAATTACCCTATTATCTTAATCTCACAAGTAGTAATTTTATGCTGAAGCAAAAATATTCCTCTAAAGTAAATGGGCTTGATTTGATTTTTTCAACGGGGTCCATTGCTAAGTTAACCAATGGAGCGGTGACCGTTCAATCGGGACAAACGGTTGTCTTCGTGAGCACAACCATGGCTCCAGAGGTCAATGAAAATCAAACTTTTTTCCCCCTCATCGTGGATTATCGAGAAAAGTTTTCTGCCGCCGGTCGTTTCCCCGGAGGGTATGTTAAACGCGAAGGGAAACCAACCGAAAAAGAAATTTTAACCTCACGTTTATGCGATCGTCCTTTGCGTCCTTTATTTCCAAAAGATTTTCTTAACGAAGTACAAATTATAGGTCTTTTATTGGCAGCTGATCTTAACAATGAGCCCGATATACTTATGGTCAATGGCGCCTCAGCTGCCCTTATGTGCTCCAATATTCCCTGGAAGGGACCTATTGCCTGCGTACGCGTTGGGCAAATCAACGGCCAATTTGTTGTCAATCCAACGAATGATCAACAGTTTGAGTCCGATCTTGATCTCATTTATGTGGGAAACAAGAAAGATGCACTAATGATAGAAGGCTGCGCGGATCAATTGCCGGAAGATCGTTTTATCGAAGCGCTTCACTTTGCACATGCAGCCATCCAGCCTATTCTAATAGCGCAGGAAGCATTAGCCAACCAATGTAATCCTTCTAAGCTATCCTACGAACCTCGTGGCGTTGCAGATCATGTGGTCGATTTTTGTGAAAAAACACTCGGAGAACGCCTTAAAAATGTCTGGTACAAACCATCCAGGCAACATGTGCAGGTGGAAGTAGAAAAACTTAAAAAAGAATTGGTTGGAAGTGCCATCGAATCGCAACTATTCACGGATAAAGTTGTGGCAAAAGGTGAAATCGAAACAGCTTTTGAGCGGTTACAGGAAAAGCTTTGTCATACTGCTCTCCTCGACGAGTCGTTACGTTTGGACCATCGGAAGGAAGAAGAATTGAGGGGAATTTCTTGCGAGGTGGATGTTCTACCCAAAATTGTCCACGGTTCTGCTATTTTTGAACGCGGGGAAACTCAAGCACTTGTCAGTGCCACTTTGGGATCCGGTCGCGATGCTCAGGATTTGGACGGATTAACGGGAGGGGCTCAATCAAAATCATTCATTTTGCATTACAATTTCCCTCCCTATTCCGTGGGTGAAGTAGGTCGTTTTGGATTTACCAATCGTCGAGAAATTGGTCATGGAGCGTTGGCAGAACGTTCTCTACTGCCGATTATCCCTTCGGAATCGGAATTCCCATACTCCATCCGCTTAGTTTCCGATATCATGGGATCCAATGGATCAACTTCCATGGCATCCGTCTGCGGGGGGACATTGGCGCTCATGGATGCAGGTGTACCTATTTTAGCACCTGTGGCCGGAATCTCCGTAGGTCTCGTTACCCAATACAATGCAAATCACGAAATTGAACGTTACCGCCTAATTACCGATATTTTAGGTGAAGAAGATCATTTTGGTGACATGGATTTTAAAATTTGCGGTACGGAAACGGGTATTACAGGTTTTCAATTGGATCTAAAGATTGCTGGGTTGCCGCTCAACATTATGGCGGAAGCTATTCATCAAAATCACAGAGCGCGTATGCAAATTTTAGCGATCATGCGTGCAACGCTTCCCAAATCGCGCAGCAAAATTAGTCAGTACGCTCCTCATTTCCAGGATATTCGCATCAGTCCAGACAAGATTGGCGCGCTCATTGGACCTGGAGGCAAAAACATCAAACGTTTAACCGAAACGATGGGATGTCAAATCGATATCTGCGAGGATAATTCCGGAGCAATCCGTATTTACGCCAAGAGTGAAACATCTCTCAAACAGGTGATTGACGAAATCAGCAGTTTGGACAAAAAGATTGAAGTGGGTAAAACTTATCAGGGCATTGTACGTACCATTAAAGACTTCGGTGTGTTTGTTGAATGTTTACCTGGCCAGGAAGGCATGGTCCACGTTTCAGAGCTTTCGGACTGCAAAGTGCGTCATCCAAGCGATGTGTGTAGCGTTGGAGACCCCATGGTTGTTGTTTGCCTAGGGATTGATGAGCGTGGCAAGGTACGCTTGAGCAAAAAAGCTGCTTCCACGCATTAAAAGGTCCCATTTGCAAAAATCTTTTCAATGACTTTGATCATGACGTAAACGACGAGGAGAGGCTTTCTTGTTCAGAACGGTTGTAGTTATTGTATTTTTTCTACCCTATTGCGCGCATTGCGAATTATTTCGGCTGCAAGCGGATGCACCGATTTACGGGTTTAAAATGCCCATGTTTAATAAACGTGGGGAAAAGATTTGGCAATGCTTGGGCGAACGTGTTCAGTATATCTCGGAAGCGAAAATAAAGATTGAGCAGATGTGTATAGAATGGTATCTCCCCGAAAATGTAAACACCATAGATATGGTCATTCGCAGTCCCAAAGCCACCGTATCGTTAACGCAGCATCGAGCCGACGGTCGTTCTCTGTTGACCATTACAAACCCAGGATATACGATTTTGGGAAATGATTGGACATGGGAAGAAAAACAGCAAAATAAAAGCTTTGCCAAAGTCATTATAAGAAAAAATGCGCACGTCACATTTTACGATAATTTTAAGCCATGAAGATACATTTTTTACTTTCATTGATTTCTATTAGCCTATTTTTCTTACCTCCTATTTACGGTGTTGAACGCACTTCTTCCACGATTATCACAAGCGATCAAATGGAGATGCGGAAAAAAACTTCTCACAATGAATTTCATTTTTTAGGCCAAGTAAAAATGGAAAGTAAAAATTTTTACGGAGAATGCGACGAGTTGTTCGTTTATTCTTTATTAAATCCACCCAAAATAAGTTTGTCACCTCTCCATTGGAAGTACCTCGTGGGCATGTGTGGTCCCCATAAACCCTTAAACCGCAATCTTTTACCATGGACGTATGTCAATAGAGATATCTTTTACCCGATCTCTATTTCTCTTGAAGACGCATCCCCGAATAGGTCTATACCTACCTTGGGTCAAATTCAAAAAATTATTGCCTACCGAAATGTTTTCCTGGAAACGGAAGATCCCAATACGGGCGAAATAAAACGGGCGCGATCCAATAAAGCTGTTATTTATCCCAACGAAGGGAAAATGATTCTAACGGAAAATCCCGTTGTCCACTGTTCCCAACAGGGTACATTTATGGGAGAAAAAATCACATTTTTTAAATATGCCGAGCGTGTTATTGTTGAAAATAATCAACCGCAACAGCGTGCTACTGTTATTTTATCAGAGGAAAATTTTGACCTATGAGTTCATCTGTACATTTGATTTATACAGAAAATTTAGTTAAGGTTTACGCTGACCGAGAAGTTGTACGCGGGGTTAATATTCACGTTAAAGCGGGCGAAATCATCGGTTTATTGGGCCCCAATGGTGCCGGGAAAACAACTTGTTTTTACATGATTGTTGGGCTCGTCGCGGCTACAAGTGGTAAAGTTTGGTTTCATGGACAAGACATCACACAATTTCCCATGTACAAAAGGGCCCGCTTAGGGATCGGTTATTTACCTCAAGAAGCCTCCGTTTTCCGAAAGTTGACCGTTGAAGAAAATATCAGGGCGATTTTAGAAACGCTTCCTCTGTCTAAAAATACCATTAAAAGTCGTTTGCAAGAAGCTTTAGAGGAGCTTGATCTAACCAAAGTTGCCAAACAAAAAGCATTTACGTTGAGTGGTGGAGAACGGCGTCGTTTGGAAATTACAAGAGCACTCGTTACAAATCCACAATGTCTGCTTATGGATGAGCCTTTTAGTGGAGTTGATCCGATTAGTGTCCAAGAAGTGCAGCAAATTATCCGCGATTTAAAATCGAAAAAAATGGGTATTCTCATCACGGATCACAACGTTCGTGAAACGTTACGTGTCGTCGATCGCGCTTATTTGCTATACGATGGGAAAATTTTATGCAGTGGGACTCGGGAAAATCTAGTGAACGATCCCCAGAGTCGAAAATTTTATCTAGGAGAACAGTTTGAACCCTAAAGAAAGGCATGTTAGTTTCCAAAGAAACCAATTTATCCGATTTTGAATCTTTGTCGAGGTACAAATTTAAAAATTTACTATTATTGCAGTCAGCCCTTACGCATCCTTCTTGCTTTCGCGAGGCACCGTGTCCATTTCCTTTTCAATTTCACTTTCAGCGACTAGAGTTTCTAGGTGATTCCATTTTCAGTGTAATTTTATCGCAACAACTGTTTCATTTATTTCCCAAAAGCCGGGAAGGATTTTTATCAAAGGCGCACAGCATTTTAGCCCGCGGGACATTTTTGGTGCGTATAGCTAAAAAACTAAACGTTATTCAATATCTTCGGATGGAACCTGTAAAAAAGGTACCCGACACAGTCTTAGAAGATACGGTGGAAGCGCTTATGGGTAGCATTTTTTTGGATGGAGGATTTGATCAAGTCAACGCATGTGTGCTCGATTGGTTAGGGAACGTAAAACAATACGTTTATCGCCAGCTAAAATCTCATAATCCCAAAGGGCAACTGCAGGAAAAATTAGGCAACCAATCGAAGCAATTAACTTATGAACTTTTGCAGACCCAAGGTCTCTCGCATCAAAGTTTATTTAAAATTGGATTGTATCTGGGAGAAAAGTTGATTGCTGAGGCGGAAGGAAAGAGTAAAAAAGCGGCCGAAGAACAGGCTGCCCTATTGGGACTAAAACATCTAGAATTCATGGAAAACCAAATCACTATCAACAAGCCTTTGTCCTAGCTCTTAGGATGTCCTTTATTGTGGATTATCGGACATTCAAATCATTTTCACCTTGAATACAGCCTTTTTAACCTGCTGTGGGTGATCACCGACAATATGCGCATCCTGCGGGTAAAAAATAAGGAACAGGCTTGCATCAACCGTAAAAATATCTGCGTTGCCGTCTAAAAATACAATATCTTTTGCTTCATCGTAGGTCGATTTAGATTTTGTATAACCTATGTGTGCATATCCCATTTTTTCAGCACCTTGAATGACCATTTGAACGTCAATGTAACGACGATGGGCCTCTAGTTTTTGTACGCTTTGCGTTGTGTAGGCATCGATGTTTACAAATAGATTATCCCCATCGATTGTGTGTCGACCGCACGCGAGTTTGCTTAGGTCACTACTTTTCAAAAAATCAAACACGCGAATAAAATTTTTATGCAAGCCAAGATACGCTCCAAAGTTTTCAATTTTGTCAATAATCATAAAAAATATCTTTATTTAAAAAAACGATCACTAGAAGTTCTTTTTTAATAAAATTGTCTCTTTAGGACGTAATTTACCTCTACATAATTTTTTTATGGGGCTTAAGTGCAAAAAGTGGCAAGAAATATGCTCCTATAATGTAAGTAAATTACTTATGAAAGTTGCCTGCCTAGAACCCGAGTTAAGCCAATTTATAAATCCTGTTCCAATTGCGACAGCCTTTTGTGTTCCCAAAGGGGCTAAGAAAGCCTTGGGAAATGTATTGGGCACAACAAATTCTCAATTTAAACAATTCGCGGAATTTATCACCGGTTGTAAGGTAGATGCGCAAGAAGAAAAGGAAAAACAATGCGTCGACCGGGCAACGAGGAGTCAAGTAATTGCCCAAGATGCAGCCCTAGACGTGCCAACTCCCCAAGACATTGGAATGGCGTTCACCTTACTCCTCGAAATGCGTCATAAATTAACGGATGGATTTAAAGAATTGATGCGCCTCTCCATGTAAATCAAGAGACTTCGTTCACCAGACGTTTTTCGGTAATATTCGTAGAATTTTCATTCACATTTGTAGAATTAGAACAATAAAATAAGTATTGAAAGTTGATCTTTTGGCTTCATTTATTGTAAAATAACGTTGCTTACTAAGCTATTTTTGCATTATATTCGTAAGCCTATTTTGTGAAAACCATTTTAAATCAAATGTCTTTGGGGAGTACAAAGGTCATTGAAAAATTAGCCCACAGGATGGTTGCCACAAATGATTGTCTTTGCAATGACCCCCAGAACGCTCAATGTTATGTTAATCCTTTCTTTCGATGGCCGTTGACCGGAGAACAAAAGCGTAAGCAGAGGTTACGCATGGCATAAGTTTATTCAATCTTTGAATATTGTAAATATGTTAGCACACACACAACCTGTTTCATCGCTTCCCGAGTTAACGAACTTTTCTACCTCATCGCTATCTTTTATACTACAAATGGGTATATTCATGGTTTTTGTAATTGTGGGGACTTACGTTTTTGCCAAGTTTAAACAAACCCACTTCCTACGAAAGACAAAAAATCAATCTTCCCAATTATCCATACTAGAAACGCATGCTTTGGGTAATCGGCAATACCTACTTGTGGTTGCCTACAATCAACAAAAATTTCTCCTAAACGTTCATCCCAATGGAACTCAATATCTGTGTACTTTAAACAGTAGGTGCGATAAAAAACAGCCCATTCACGAGTCAACGAATAAATGCTCGTAGCCCCAAAAGCCGTATGTCGGCAATGTATATCGTATTTACGTTGCATGCCGACTAAGTCGTTTATCTTCAATAATTATCATCCTCAATCTGCTTAAATCCGTGCAGGCTTATTTTTTAATCATTTAGCACAGCATTACACTTGACAATGTCATCCAATTCTAATGTGGATGTTAGGTTTAAATTTAAGATTAAATCCATGGAGCACAAAGTATTTTTTACGCAGCAAGATAATTTCGTAAACATCATAAAGCGACATTTGCCTAACCTAGATGCCAGTACCATAAAACATATTAAAACGGGTTGGACGAATATCGTGATTGAAGCAAGAGACAACAAGGATACTTATTTTTTTCGATTTCCTCGAAACCAGTTTTTTGCCCGTATGATGTTGAAGGATTTTGCTTTTTGCTCTTTTATGCGCGATAAAGTAACTTTTCAGTTTCCCAATCTCAAGGTTTTTAAAGACAACGAACGCCCTTTCAGCATGCATAAAAAGATTAAGGGTTGGTCATTAACGGAACGGCTTAAACATCTATCCAGGCAAGCGGCAACCAATTTGGCGTACGACGTTGCAAAGTTTATACAAGAACTCAATGCGATCAATCCTCAGTCACTTCCTAAAGCGTGCAATGTGTACCTATCTACCTTTTTAGACGAGCTATCCAAGGTCGATGATAATACATACGACCTGCGTCAACATGACGCGTTACGGTCCTATGAAAAGGAAGCTCATGTAGTTCATGGAGATCTTAACCCAGGGAATATATTGCTTGATGAAAATGATAAAATGATAGGCATTATCGATTTTGCTTTCGCAGGTGTATCCAACAATCATGTCGACATTGCGCGTATTATAGGTCGTACCGGCGATTCTTTTACGGAGGCTATTATCAAAGCTTACCAAGATACCACCGGTAAACAAGTCAATAAAAAGCACGTTCAAAAACTTATTCAAACGTGGAACTACGTGGAGCAACAGTATATCCTGTACATAAAAAATCAACACCCAGATATTATTCTCCCTTCTTAAATATTCAATAGCGAATATTTTTTATAGGACGCTGAATAAAATTAAAACTTAGGAAATTTTTTCCATACGTGGAAAAAATTTCCTAAGTTTTTTGATCTGTATGCCGCTTTATAGGGCATGCAAATCAAACATATTATATTCGGCTTATTGGGATTGATTGCTTCGCAGGCGGTTGCATTTGCTACGCCCCCAGATACTGATCCAATCCCAGATCCCAATGGCCCTATGGTGCAAAACTTCGGAGAGATTAAACTAGTACATCCAATATTGACAGAAGAAACCTTACAAGAAATATTAGCTTTGCTCAGGCGCGCTTACAGACTTACTCTTCGAAATGCACATGCTGACGATTTTAACACCCTTTACAAACTTCTTTTCAATAGAGAAGACAAGTTTGTTCACGCTTCAGGTTTAATTTCTCAGTGGCTTTGTCATCGTCCATTTATAGGTTTACACGGTGCAGTTTTCTTAAGAGGGTTGATGATGCTGTTCCCACATGCTCGCGGTGTGGAAACAGATTATGGAGGATTTGTTGCCCTTCGACAAGCCACCGAAACCACGCCACCTATAATAGTGATCGTTTTTCGCGGGTCTCAGGCGAACCGTTTTCAAAATTTCGGTGGAATATTGAGTCCCAGTTGGTTAACCAATTTATCTGCATCCAAGAAGGTTTGCCCAGCAAATTGGGGAGGATACAGGGCAATTTTTCACCAAGGATATTTAGACAAGTACTCATCTGCCAGACCAAGTATTTTTGCAGATCTCCACGACTGTATTCGTATGGTTCCCAGGGCTCAACGGCGGGATATCCGTTTTATCATTACAGGGCACAGCCAGGGAGCAGGCGTCTGTTTACCCGCAGCTCTCGATATAACTTACACGTTTGGTCGACGAATCTTTGGTGAGCACTTTAGTAACATAACAACCCCTCGATTCTTTGTTTACGCACTCTCTGGACCAAATTCTGTTGGAACCGGTAGTACAAAGAGATTATTCAACGACATTGTGGGTCGTGATAACGTAATTCGACATTCCAGCATTCTCGATATTGTAACCCACCTTTGTCTTGGTAAACATCACGATACCTGGCTTTTTAACCATTTTTTAGGAGCAACCGTAGGTGTGCAAGCTGGATATACACCTGTTGGGCACTTAGCCATTGATGATCTCGCAAGTCTCTTTCGGAAAGGATTTGCCTTGAACGGTCAACACGACAACTTACGTAATCTTCCAACCATAGCACGATTCTGTCTTCGCGGATACCATGAGGCTATGCTAACTTACCACAGTAGACCGTTGGCAAGATTCGGTCATAAAGGGCTTGCAGCTTCCTTCTTCTTGCGCGGAGCCCGCGCTATGGGAGGTATACAGAATTTCATTGCAATCAATCACTATGGAAGTCTCTCTGCATCTGATACCAATCCTATTGAAATGCGTACCGGCCTCGGTGAAATTGGAGTAGCAGATACCCATGATGCCGATAGGGACTCCTACTATTTTGACCCGCGTTTACCCGAATGTAACTTGAATGCATGCTTGGCAAGAGGTGCAAACCACAGGGCCTTGAGTTTAGGTATACGTCCTTATAGTCATCCAGGTCAAGTATTTACATTCATGACTGACGGCTTCGAACAAGTTGGTTTAGACGATCCCCTTGATGTCGAAGATTTATTTCCAGATTGGCCCTCTTACGCAAGCGATGATGAATATGATGAAGATGAGGCTGAAGATGAAGCCGCTGCTGATGCTGAAGATGATACCGATTACGATACTACTGATTACGATACTACTGATGACGATTCCGACGATGAAGAATAATTAAAAGCACAATGAGGCGAATTACACCCTTGTAATTTGCCTTACTTCATTCATATCCATAGCAGAAATGTTCCATAACTTATTATGCCACCCAATGTTTTTCGCAGCCATAAAAACGCAGATAAACGTTGCAAAAAATAAGCCTAAAACCTTTATTTTAACTTATGCAGACGTGGCAATTTGTACAGGATTACTTCAATTCAGGGTTACATGGATGGCAAATGCAACAAAGTATGCTTGCATGGGTATTCATTTTTCTTATAGGTTTTTGCCTAATTGCTTATACTTTTAGGCGCCTGGAGAAAATTAATTTTTTTCAAATTATTCCATCCAATGACCGCTTAGAGCGCATACATTTTATAAAATCCAGATGTTTTTTACTGTGGTTATTCTTTTCTTTGCTGCAATGGAGTGAACACCTAGGTCTGGACTGCTTTTCAAAACTACTGCGTAGTGGCTCAAGCTTTTGTTTCTTTTTATTTTTGGGAGAATGTGGTGGATTGGGTATATTGCTGTTTTTAAAGCAGTTTTCTTCAAAAAATCTCTCAATTTGGGGCAATTTTTTCGCAACGGCACAAAAATTATTATGGACGTGCTGCGTGGCAGTTGGCCTTATCGTAGCGGCCAATAATTTAGGTTACGCTCTGGGTGGACTTTTAACCACCTTGGGTGTAGGCGGAGCCGCCATTGCTCTTGCTTCGCGAGATACATTTGCCAACCTTTGGGGGACCATTTCCATTTTATTCGACCAGCCCTTTAAAGTGGGCGATTGGATTGTCGTTGGCACTAGAGCTTCGGGGCAGGTTCAAAGCATTGGACTACGTTCCACACGCCTGATAACGAAGGCCGATACCTGCCTTTCCATCCCCAATAATGTACTCGTTAACGAATGGATTGACAATTGGTCCGACTTCTCAAATTTGCACGTTCAGCAGACTTTTCGACTCAACATCTCTATGTCCGTCGACCAATCCAATGGCTTTTTACTTAAGGCACGTCAATTTTTATCCGAATACGAAAAAATTGAAAATGCACACCTTTATATCACAGACAATGCAGATGGTACCAACAACGCATCCTTAGCTTACATTTTAAAGAACACGAGCATGCAGGATATTCAAAACGTGCAGGAACGCATTCAATCCGTTTTAAGATCCTTGTGTTTACATGCGTAGTGTATCTCTGCAACATTGAGACAGCTAAAAACGCCTTTGCGCTTTTTGGGCATATCTTTGTTTTTTAACATGATATCCCATACATTTACTCAACAATAACACCTTCAGTATGGGGCGGTAGAGGCCATTTACCGGTTTTAGAAAATGTTTCCCATTTGTCCCTAGCCATTTTCCCCGACCAAGTGTCTACGTAAGGTAAATTGTCAAACCCGGTGTAGTGAATGCCCACAAAATCTATACCTAACTCTCTGCACAGCTGTCCTACCGACGATACATTTTCTTCCATATCATCCACAAAAAAGATTCTCTCGGGTACGAAGTTTAAACGTTTAAGCAGGGTGCCTAGACATCGACCTTTACTAAAATTATGCGTCAGTAGAACGCCATTTTTATAAGTAGGCGCATATATCCATTTTTCTTTAGATACTTCCAATCCGTCTTCCTGCAAAATTTCTTCCAGGTGGACTTCCGCGTAATTTCCAAAAGCCGAACTAAAATCGATGCCTAACTTTTTTAATTGGTCTAGGCGCCATTGAACAAAATCCTTACCTTCCAGGCTGCGTACAATTAAAAAGGTTAAGGCCATGTTGCAAATGTTGCGAGCCTGCAAATTTCGAATTGTCTCGGAAACGCTGGGATCCATCAAAGTAAACGGCAAAGAACGCCACACATGATACCAGCGATTTTGACTCAATTGTCTATCATTGACGCCATTTTTCTTTGTGGGGTCCGTACAAAAGTCCTTCGCATCTAATACTAAACATTGTGGATAAAAAACAACATCGTTTGAATATATTAAGGTTCCGTCCACGTCCCAAACAAATAAAGTTTGTGCATCGAAATTTTCACTTAATTTTCGAATCGTAGACCAATAAGCTGTCTGAATTATCGTATACTTCATTTAAAATCCTATTAATTTTATGCCCCAAGACTTTGCCTGTTCTAATACTTGCGTTTGATTTAAAATAAGCGTTTTTTCGCCTTCTAAAGCTACCCAAGCAATGCCTGCCTGCTTCATTTTTTCTAAAGTTCTTAATCCAAATACGGGGACGTCAAAGCGAAAATCTTGTTTATTTTTTGCCAATTTAATAAACCCCATAGGTTTTTGACAAAGCGTACCCGCACGCTCCAACATGGCGTTCGTCCCTTCAAAAGCTTCTACCGCAACGATAGTTCCTTGGCATATGACCACCCCCTGGCCGACATCTAGAGAAGATAAAGTTTTTGCCACCAAAATACCTTGTTGTAAATCGTGTTCAGAAATTTCAACGGCCCTATCGCCCAATACAATCCCTTTGTCAATTAATTGGTCATCGAGAAAACTTCTTGCATCCAATACGGTAATACCTAATTTTTCAATTTCGTACACAATACTCCCAAAAATGGTGGATGCATTTTTTTCTTTCAGCCTGGCTAACAACCAAACGGCCATTAAGTCCAGTTTCAATCCATGAAATAGTTTACTTGGGTTAATCTGACCTGCCAGGAAAACGTAGCGCGCCCCCACCTGCTTAAGTGTCTTCAATAATTTACCGATCTGGCCTACGTTGAGAGATGTCTTTTGGGGTTCCGGAACTTCATTTATCCAATTCTCTGCATCTCCTTCGAATGCAATGATGTAAGCGTTTAAGTGATAACTCAGAAAACGATGCCAAACCAGTTTTGGATAATCTCCTTTTCCGGCCAATAAAACCACTTTGTCGGTGGGATCAAAATCTTCAGGTAAAAATTTCGATAAATGCATTCAACGCACAACTAGGTTGATTAATTTACGAGGCACATAAATTTCTCTGACGCAAGTCCCTCGTTCCAAATAAGGAAGAACTTTCGGTGCTACTTTGGCCATTTGGATGACTTGGTCTTGGGTATCGTTCGTATGGACCAAAATTTCATCGCGTACTTTACCATTGACCTGCACAACAATCTTTATTTGCGCTTGAACCCATTTATGGGTCGATAAAGACGGCCATTGGGCTTCCGAAATACTTTTATCTTCTCTCAAGCGTGCCCAAAGTTCCTCAGCTATATGCGGCGCGAAAGGTGCCAACAATTGCAAAAATACTTTGGCCGTTTGCCGAGAAATAAAGGCTACCTTCTGTACGCTGTTAAGAAAGATCATGAGTTGTGAAATAGCCGTGTTAAAGCGTAAATTCTCAATATCTTCGCTGGTTTTTTCAATGGTTTCATCTAACAGACGCTGTATCTCTTGGAAGTCTTCTTGATCACAAATTTTCTTAGAAATCTGACCTTCCGTATCCACGTATATGCGCCAAACTTTTTTTAGAAATCGGTGTACCCCTTCGATATTTTGTACGCTCCACGGTTTTGAAGCTTCCAGAGGCCCCAAAAACATTTCGTATAAACGTAAGGTATCCGCACCGTATTGCGCAACAATGGTATCTGGATTTACGACGTTTCCTCTACTTTTAGACATCTTACTGCCATCCGTTCCAAGAATAATACCCGGATGAAACAATTTTGGGAAAGGCTCTTTTGTATTCAATACCCCTATATCAAATAAAAATAGATGCCAAAAACGTGCATACAGCAAATGCAGTACCGCATGTTCGGCTCCACCTATGTAAAAATCAGGGACTCCCCAATAGGCTTCTGCCTGCTTGCTGACGAGGGCATTTTCATCATGCGGCGATAAATAGCGCAAATAGTACCAACAGGATCCCGCCCACTGGGGCATTGTGTTGGTTTCTCTTGTGGCTTCAATCCACGCCTCATCCAATTGACCGTCGGCAGCGGCTACTTCGCCCGTTTGAACATTAATTTTCACATTTAACCAAGATTTATGCGCATTTTGCAAAGGGATTGGAGATTCTTGGGTTGGTTTAAAAGAAGACACATCGGGTAATTGCACCGGCAAGTGGGCAGTCGCTAGAGGTAGCGCACACCAAGTTTCTCCTTGCTTCCGATAACTTACCGTTTCTTTGGGTAAAAATTCTTTAAACGGACTATTTTTACAACTGACGATGCGATGATAATCCACTTGCTTGACCCATACAATGGGGAAAGGTTCACCCCAATAACGCTGCCTAGAGAACAACCAGTCGTGCAGCTTATATTGTACGATCTTTTTACCGCGACCGATTTTTTCTAGATATTCCAAAATTTTGTTCTGGGCTTTCTGCGAGGTTAAACCACTGAAGTCACCCGAATGAATCAGTATGCCTTCATCGCAAAAAGGCAACGTATCGGTCTCTTTTTCCGAATGTAATACGGGCTTGATTTCCAAAAGATACGTTTGAGCGAACTCGAAATCTCTTTTGTCGTGAGCCGGTACGCCCATGATAGACCCTGTACCATGGTAGGGTAGTACGTAATCCGAAATCCAAATGGGAACACGAGTACCCGTTAACGGATTTAAAACGTATTTGCCCGTAAAGATTCCCGATTTACCTTCCGATAAATCGGTGCGTTCCAAATCACTTTTGGAAGTTACCGACGCACAGTAGGCTTGAATTTCAGCTTGGCGATCGTCTGTGGTTAAAAGAGTCACATCCGGATGCTCCGGTGCCAAAGCAATAAATGAAACGCCGCAAATCGTATCAGGGCGCGTTGTAAATACTGCCACACTGCGGTCACTTCCTTCTAGGGGAAATTCAATGAGGCCACCTTCGGAACGCCCAATCCATAAGCTTTGTTGTCGCTTTGTAGCTTCTGGCCAGTCCAAATCTTTGAGTCCATCCAAAAGTTTATCTCCGTAATGCGTAATGCGAAGTACCCATTGACGTAATTGTCGACGCTCTACGGGGAAACTACCGCGCTCCGACTTGCCACCTATCACCTCTTCGTTGGCCAATACGGTTTCCAACATAGGACACCACCAAACGGGTTTTTCATCCACATAGGCTAAACCATGCTTAAATAATTGTAAAAATATCCACTGTGTCCAACGATAATAACTAGGCCACGTGGTGCTAATTTCACGATCCCAGTCGATGGCAAATCCTAACCTTTGTATCTGATTTCGAAAATTTTCGATATTTTTCTCCGTATTCACGGCGGGATGTATACCGGTCGTAATCGCGTGTTGCTCCGCAGGCAATCCAAAAGCATCCCATCCCATCGGATGGAGCACGTTAAATCCCTTTGCTTTTTTATATCTTCCAAGAATATCTGAAGCCGTATAACCTTCCGGATGCCCAATATGCAAGCCTGCTCCCGAAGGATAAGGGAACATATCCAAAACGTAATACTTGGGAGCTACACCACCGTCTTGTGCCTTAAAAGTCTTCTGTTTCAACCAGAAATCTTGCCAATAATGTTCTATGGCTTGAAAATCATACTGCGAACATCGAACGGTCATTGAGTCAACTAATCAGATACACGCTTTTAAATCAATCTCTAATCATCATAAAAATATGGATATATTTTTCATCATCGACCGAATGGTCAACATTTTATGCACAATTCCGAGCGATATAAAATGTACATAATTGTTACAAAGAATGGAATGCCTATCGTTAAATTCATTTCGTTGAGGAGCATTGAAAAGCTTTACCTATGTCTACATAATTTTAGCCCTGTCGGTAGGTGGATACGTTAAAAATTACCCCCAATAAAACATTGCCTATTCCCGCACGAAACGTAAAATTTTTCATCATGAATGAATCAGCCATTATCATTACGGGTGTGCATTTGACGCTCACAGACGCAATGAAAAATATTGTTACCGAAAAGGTTTCTAAATTATTTAAACATGAACCCTCCATCGTTCGTGTACGTGTTGAATTGATTCAGGATACAAGCAAAAAAGATCAGGGAGAATTTATGGCCAAAGGGCATATTCAAATCCAAGGCCCCGATCTCGTGGTTGCCGTTCACTCAGAAAATTTGTACAAAGCGGTCGATGCCTTGGTGGAAAAACTACAACGAAAGATTAGACGTCGTTCGCATTTATTAAAAATCAGACGAAAGCAAAACCTAATGACTCAGTAGAGCTACTCAACATGCATGATGTGGGTATAAAGTAGAGGTTAGAGTATTTCTAAAAGTGATACTCGGCCCTAGGAATCCGTTTTAAGCAATGATGACCGAGCTGTCAGACTTTGCTTGGCAGATAGATTTACATTTGGGGATCTTAAAAATCTATTCACGAAACCCAAGAGCCTTGGCGGTAAAATTTTTCTAGTGAATACCTGTAGGCCACATGCTTTTTAATGCATGCGTTGGGCTGCAATACATCGAACGTTAATAGTTGGATACGTAGGAATTGCCCAGGGCATCTTCGAAATATAACTTTTTTTCCACGGGATCTATATCGCTCCAGACAACATTTAGGGGTGCATTGACCACATCGCCTATGTGAAAAACTTTTGAATTAATGATCAGGCAACTGTCAAAGCCTTTATAGGCAATCCCTTGAATATGTTGTTGGTAAAGCCAATCACGTATGGAAACGTTATTGCCCGTATGCGCCTGGAGAGCCTCCTTTTTTTGATTTTTGAATAAAGCATCCATGCGCTTCGAGAATTCTTGTCCTGTTTGCGATTCCACAAAATTCTCTTCCTGGGTATCAAAGCCGTCTCGTATCCATTCTTCATTTAGGCGAGCAAACAGGTTATTCGAATCCAGAGGAAGATTATTGAGGTTGGGTTTTGGTTCTTGAGATTGTTTTTTGGATGAATCTGTGGGTAATATATGTTCGTGGTCTTCGTTGGCTGCGATTGTTTTTTCAATCGGCGGATTGAGTATTGCTTCAGGCGTATTTCGCTTATTGGAGGATTCGGTTGCCACACAAGCACCCACTTCACGATCTTCGAATATGGTTTCTAAAATTTTATTGGAGGCAGGATCCGATAGAAATACCTGATGATCGGAAGCGTCCGCAACATATGAGTCATTGGAGGTAATCAAATTACGATTTTTATAGAGGTAGACAAAAATCAAGCCAAGACATGTTATTGAAAGCATGCTTAAAAATACCCATGAGATATTTTTTCGATTTAGCACGCTACGTTCCACAAAAGACGTTGCATTGTCATCATGGGAATCATCCATCGATTCCAATTGCGGTAAAACTTCTGAGCTGGCAGTAGCTTTAGAGGCTTTTTTAGGAGCTTTAGTTGTTTGAGATTTTTTTACGGAATTCTTGATTGTATTCATCGCAGAAAATAAGTTCGTTTTGTTGGATACCTACAAATTGTAGTTTGGGGGACTGTGAGACAAAGGTGTGCGGATAGTATACATGTCCATTGAGGTTAACTTTGGACGCATCTCCATCGATACGTACACTGTAAATTTTAATCTGATGCAATAACGTGTAAATGGAATCCAGATGATCTTTGCTGTTCATTTTCTCATTGATATGCGGATTCATTTTTCTTGGAGATAAGGTAGAGGTAGGCTTCGAAGCAATGCCAACATTGGATTGGACCTCTTGGGCGGGCGATAGAGGTGTATTGAGATATCCATTAAGGATCTGTTGCTGGGCTAAGGCGATAACTTTTGATGTCCCTTCAAATAGGGATGTTGTATAATTTAAAAAGTCATACCACAGGGATGTTAATGTTTCCATTGGATATGCATTTAATGAAAGCCAGGAACCTTGGCGGTAAAATTTTTCTAGCGAATGCCGATGGGCCACATGCCGCGTGAAAGTTTTTAATGCACGCAATGAAGTTGATAATCTTTGAGCCACAAAGGGTTGTACGGATTGACAATAGGTAAAA
The DNA here is from genome assembly GCA_031266455.1 of Puniceicoccales bacterium. Classification (GTDB taxonomy): domain Bacteria; phylum Verrucomicrobiota; class Verrucomicrobiia; order Opitutales; family UBA9783; genus CABUVL01. The sequence goes on along the minus strand of JAISBA010000005.1, from coordinate 147,606 downwards.
AATTGCGAAAGCTTTGTTTGAATTTGTTCTATTTTATACAAATTCCACTGAGATGGGTCTTTAAGAATTTCTATGGGTTGAGGTGATATTTCCACAGGTCTAATGGATGAAGTTTTAACCGATGGAATTGCCCGAGGTGATTGGGCTATTTCAATGGATTTGAAAAATCTATGCACATTTGGAATTGAAGGTTTGTGTATGGGGTTTGTATGGATCTTGGTGCGTACTTTGCGAGGAACGTCGGAAGTTGTCGTGGGTAGCGGCTGAATTTGTAAATGTGTGGCGTTTAATTCAATAGGTTTCGTTGTGATAGAAATCGTGTGTTTGGTATTTTCTACGTCTGTGGGCAAATCTGTTTTTGGAAAGTAATGACTGCATAGGAAATAGCCACTTAAGAGAACGCATGCCAGAAAGAGGACGAAGCAGAAGAAGATACCAAAGCGTTTTCGAGACGAATATTTAAGAGGTATCGTTCGGTAAACGTAGGGATGGTACCTACCGAATGAGGATTGTTCGTATTGTGTATCCTGTAAATTTTTGAATAACCTACTCATGGAATTATGTGGACAAACGTTCTATGTCTTCAATGGCATTGCATATGTCTTTTTTTTCAATTTTGTTGGTTAGGCGTGCGTACGCGGATATGAGCGCTTTATCGCACAGGTGATTGATAACTCTTGGAATACCTCGCGTATATTTGTAGATGCGTTTAAAAGCGCCGTAGGTAAATTTTGGGAAACCGGCTTGTTTGGATACGAGGCTCAATCGGTGATTGATGTAATTTTTTGTTTCTTCCAATGAAAGCGTTGTAAGTTCGTAATAGACTAAGATGCGTTGTTTTAGTTGACGCAATTGAGATTGATTGAGTTTAAATTTGAATTCGGGCTGCCCCAATAACAAAATCTGCAACAATTTCCGCTGTTCGGTTTCTAGGTTGGATAGAAGTCGAATGGATTCAAGTAAGTCGTAGGATAAGTTTTGCGCTTCATCAATGATGAGTAAAATTTCTTTGCCTTTCTTAATTTTAGAAAGCAAAAAGTCGTTTAAGGCGTCTAAATGATCGTGTTCTGGCAGTTTTGTTATCGGCATCTCTAATTCTTTAAGCACGCTACGAATGAGTTGCTCGGTTGACATTTGACACGAATACAGCCAGGCGCTTTCAAAAATAGAGTTGTCCAAAGATTGTAACAGTGTTCTGCACAGAAGCGTTTTTCCGCAACCCACTTCGCCCGTAATGACCAAAAAACCTTTCCTTTGCTCGATACCATAGCGCAAATGCGATAGTGCTTCCCTATGCGCTGGACTTAGGTAAAGAAATTTTGGATCCGGCGTTATGTTAAACGGATGTTCACTAAAACCAAAAAACTGCTGATACATAACGAAATTCTTCCTTTCTCTACTTTAATTTTGACTTTTCGTTTTGGCAATGAAAATATAGGTCTTTAGTGAAAATTTATACAATCCCTATCACCCTATGCCGATACCTATGTCGTCACAAATGGCTTGTTTGGGTACTGGTGATTGCGTTAATCTTTTTAAATATCTGGGGAAAGCAATTTTTTAAATCCTATCATTTATACCGCGCTTTGCGCGATAAAAACTCACTTTTAGTACAACACCTGGAGGCATCTCGTGTGCATTTATCTCAAAAACAGCATTTTGTACGCAAGGTAGAAACCCAACCCAGTTTCAGGGAAAAATTAATTCGGGAGCATTTAGGTTTTGTAAAGGAGAAAGAATACGTTATACGGTTTTTGACACCGGAATCCGATGCGGCTAATGCACAACAAGCTATTCACTTTTAATGGCTTTGTAGATTTTTGTGCCGGTAAGATCGCTATGTCTCTCAAAGCCCGCAAATTAAAGGTAAACTAACCTGTTATTGCCCCAAAAGAATAAATTGCAAAATATCCTCAGAAGCCTTTTAGCCATTTAATATATTTGCCTCTTGTACTTCATTTTAATGTTTAAACCAAGGGCCTTAATTCCTTTTTTGTACAAATTTCCCTATTTTTGTAATTTTATCAAAAATAATTGCCAGGGAACCGTTGCCCATGACATTACAGGCGGTGATAAAAGAATCAAATAAAACATACAGAGCCGTAATTAAGCCAAGCATATCCGCGTTAAACCCGAGGTGGTTTTGCAGAATCGGTAGCATGACCAAAATACCTCCTCCGGGTACGGCTGCAACTGCAAATTTAGCCATAACGAAGTAAACGGCAAATACGAGATACGTTGAAATATTTGGAAGCTCTTGACTAAAAGAAGTTAGAATTGCTACGGCTACAAAGGGAATGAAGAAACAGTCGCCTACCAGATGTACGTTAACCGAAAGTGGAACAATAATTGCCGCATTATCCTTATTTTGCAAATTTGCTGCCGCTGCCTTAATGGAGAGTGGAAGAGCAGCTGCGCTCGACATGGAACCAAATCCAGTGACAACGGCCGGCAGCAAATTTTTCAGATAATCGATCCAGTGGCCAAAACGAAATCCGGATAAGACCAATAATTGCAACAGCACGTAGCCGTAAGCGGAAAACACAAAAATCTCCATGACTACAAGGTATTTGGATAAAATGAGCCCTATCATTTCGTCATGGTTAAGTTTCAACGCTGTTCCAAATATAAACAAGGGCATCAGTGGAATTAAAAGCCTGAAAAAATATTTCATGAATTTTTCGGCGATCATCGACACCTTTGCATGTAGCTTATGAGATTTCATTAAACTGGATGCAATACCTCCCAAAATTCCCGCCAACAAAGCCAGGTCATTGGAAACAATGGGCGGCAATGAAAATGAGAAAAGAGGAATAACGCTAGAATGGTTCTGTTGCACGAAGGGAATAACAGACAATAGGCCAATTTTTATGCAGCAACTGCTGAGCAAATAGGATAGCAGCGTGTTTATAAAATTTGAAAAGCATATCAAGGGAGCAATAAAGATTAAAAATCTTAATGAACCCACACCAATTCGCCCGAGAGATGTGTAAAGCAAAGAAAAAATAACCAACGGTAAAACAAAAATGATGCACTCCTTGATGGTAAGGCTGAGGGCGTAAAAAAAAGATGTTATGGCGTCGGGTAATAAGTGGCCGTACAGCGCGGGTAAGATTAGCGCAAATAGGAAAATAATGGGCATAATAAACTTTTTCATTTTTATCCGTTTGAAAAAATACAAGTTAACGTAGTTGTTAGAGAGATTGATGGCGGCTAGACTAAAGCACCCGTATACCGAATTTTCGCAGGTATTCTTGGAGAAAAACTAGCGAACAAAAATAAGCTGCGATTCGGCAATTACGAATGCCATGCTAGTTCGCAGATAATGAAAAGACAACAACATGAAAAGAAATACCCCATGGCACTTTTGCGATCCAACTTTCAGTAAGTTAACAGCTCTCATATTGTCACATTATTATTATAAACATGGCAGCATAATCCATCGATGAAGTCAAGTTAATTTTTTATAAAAACGTGAGATACCGATGCGATATAAGTATTAGAAAAAGTACATTCGGACGTTTTCAAACAGAATATATCTGAGGAGTTTTTCCCCAATGCCTCTTCTAATTGTGTTCATGGTATACGTTTAGTTCAGGGCAAATATATCTCTTTCTCTCCACCGACGTTACCTTGAAAATTTATCCAAATGCGAGTCGTTGTTTTCATAAAAAATCCTTGAAGATTATTTGGTTCTTCCTTAGGTTAATGGGCATGAAGTTAACGGATGAAAAGTCGGACTATTTGCAACAATTACGACACTCGGCAGCCCACGTGCTTGCCGCTGCCATCGTACGATTGTTTCCAACGGCGAAATATGACATTGGGCCCTCGATTGATAACGGGTTTTATTACGACTTTGATTTGACGCACACGTTAACGATCGGTGATTTGGAAGCAATTGAAGCGGAGATGAAATGCATTATTGAGGCAAACGAACCTTTTGAGCGCATTGAAGTCTCTCGTGAAGAAGCCGAAGAACAATTTCGACGGTTATCTCAGCCTTACAAAATAGAACGGCTGGCCGACATTCCAAAAGATGAAACCGTTTCTCTGTACCGTAATGGAAATTTTCTGGATCTATGCCGTGGGCCTCACGTTAAGTCCACAAACTGCATCAAAGCCATAAAATTATTGAGCGTCGCAGGTTGCTACTATCGGGGGGATGAAAAAAATAAACAGTTGCAACGAATTTATGGGACCGCCTTTGAATCGGAAGAAGCGCTTCAGGGTTATCTTAATCAATTGGAATTAGCTAAAAAACACGATCACAGAACGTTGGGTATTCAGCTCAATCTGTTTTACATCGACGACCTGGTAGGGCAAGGACTCATTTTGTGGACTCCAAAAGGAACGATTCTTCGGCAAACGTTGCAGGCATTTTTAACGGAAGAATTAGATCGTCAGGGATACGTCCAAGTCATAACGCCCCACATAGGAAAATTGGATTTATTCAGAACTTCTGGTCACTATCCCTACTATAAAGATTCGCAATTTGCCCCCATTTGGAATAGGGATGATTGGAATCATCTAGTGGGCGAGACACAATCTTGCGAAACGCTTAAGCGGCAGCTGGACGATGCGGAAAATATAGAAGGCTTTTTACTAAAACCCATGAATTGCCCTATGCACGTGCGTTTATTTGCGTCGCAGCCGCATTCTTACCGTGATTTGCCCATACGTATGGCCGAGTTTGGAACGGTCTATCGTTGGGAACAATCGGGAGAATTAGGGGGACTAACGCGTGTTCGTGGGTTTACTCAGGACGATGCGCATATTTTTTGTACGGAAGAGCAGCTGGCCGATGAGCTTTCCGGATGTTTAAAATTGATTAATATCATCTTTAACACACTTGGCATGAGCGATTATCGCGTACGTATCTCGTTGCGCGATCCGAATTTAGATAAATACATCGGAGAGGATCATTTGTGGGAAAAAGCAGAAGAGGGTTTGAGAAAAGCGGCCCAACAATTATCTAAACCGGCCACCGAAGTCGTTGGAGAAGCGGCTTTTTATGGCCCAAAATTAGATTTTATTGTACGCGATGTCATTGGGCGTGAATGGCAATTGGGGACCATTCAGATTGATTACAATTTACCCCAGAGATTCAAAATTACCTATGTAGGCAAAGATAATCAAGCGCATGTTCCCATCATGATCCATAGGGCACCTTTTGGATCAATGGAACGGTTTTGCGGCCTACTCATCGAGCATTTTGCAGGTGATTTTCCTCTATGGCTTTCTCCCGAACAGGTACGTATTTTGCCTATCAATGATAATCTGGTTTCTTACGCCGATGAGGTCCATGCTCGACTGAAAAAACTTAACATTCGCTGCTCTGTAGACGATAAGTCCGAAACACTGGGAGCAAAAATTAGAAAAGCGGAAATGGAAAAAGTGCCTTACGTCTTCATTATCGGAGAAAAGGAGCAAGAAGCGTGTTCGATTACCATACGTTCCCGATGCCAACCCAAACATGCAGGGACACATACTTTGGAAAGTGTGCTGCAGCTATTGCAATTGGAAATTAAAGAGCGCATCTTGCCTCAAAAAATGCAACAAAGGTAGGTAATTATTCTCGTTAGAGAGAAGCGAAGGATCCTTTTACCTGAGGCAAGCTAAAGATATTCCCATAAAAATCGAAGTTAGTCACAAGTGTCTTTGCATATTTTGAGCTCATTTCTTTCGTAAGTATTGCCCTCCGAATCCGTATATTCAAAACCGTCGAAGTAAACATCTTTTGAGTTTGATAAAACTTGATAACAAGGTTCTCCATACACAAAACGATTATCTTGGGTTTTGAAGATTGTCGTACATTTGTTCAAAGATATAGTAAATAATAGATCCTTGGGGGCTTGTGTGTACAAAAAAACTAGATTGCCGTCAGCGATAGATCCTACTATAGAATATTCTTCCCCATTTTCATTGTATGCACTATTATTTACACCATCACAATAAACGAAGGACCCAAAACTTGTTGGAAGCTTATACAAAAAATAGCCCGTTCCAACCTCGTGAACAGCTTGCCCATCTGGGCTTCTATGTCCATGAGGTGTACCATAGACAACAATACCATCTGGAAGACTTCCTGCAAATTCATAATCGCTTGGCGTCAAACCGTTTTTATCTTTGCCTGTTACAGAACAAAATGGATCATCGTGTACCTCTTTGCAATCTGGGCAGTCCCAAGCATGCAAGCTAATCGCTCCCATAATGATAGCCACAATTCCACCTACTTTAATTATCCTTTGTACATCACATCTCATATGCATCATTATCGTGTGCTTTCAACCCAATGTCAAGATTTAAGCAAAATGTATATGAAAAACATTTACAAAACCGCGTAAACTCGGCTATCTTCTATTAAATTTATGATAAAAGTTGACCTCAATCTCGTAAAACGGGTACTTCTAAACGCTTCTTTGGATAATTGCCTTTTGGATGAAATCATTAGCGAATTGCAATCGGCAGCCCAAGAGGAAGGTAAAAATGAATTACAAAAATTAGTGCCACCGAAGAGGCAATTTGTTATTTTGGTAGCGGACAATGAAGGCATCTTATCCGAAAAGGAATGCGTAGGGTGGATTTTACAGACGCCAGAGGATGAGCCTATGCAATCGGTGGGAGAAAAATTAACGAAGGTGGCGAAGGCTTTCAATTTAAGTAAAAAAGGCAGGAAATCGCCCGTTACAACCGTTGGCGAGACCTGTGAAAACGTTTCGGCTAAAATTTTTAAGGAGCACAAGCTTTGGTTGAAGACGAAGGAACCTGTTTTGCTGGTTCCCATCAAGAATGCTTTATCCCTCAAAGAGGGTTCCCAAGAGAAGACATATGATGTTCGCGATTTTTGAAATATTTTATCACGCGTAACATAAATAAAAAATATGCACGTTTTTGGTAAACGTGATTTCAAAACTCCTTATTTTAAGATTGAAGTTGCAGCAGTTTTTTGATGTTAAATTGTCATGCAACATTCGCGTAAACAAGCTTACTGGAATTGGGTACTTCTGTCTGCGTTTGTTGCCTACCAATATTTATTACGTATTTATCCGAGCATTTTTACGGATGAAATTAGGGCCACGTTCCAATTTTCTGCCAATGAATTTTCAACTTTGAGTACTTATTGCATTGGCGTGTACAGTTGCCTGCAAATTCCGTTGGGTATTTTGTTGGATAAAATGGGCGTGCGATGGATTATTATCGCTTCCTTAGGCCTGTGCTTGATAGGCCAACACTTATTTACACATACGCACACTCAGTGGGTTGCTCAGGGAGGGCGTATTCTCATTGGGATAGGAGCTGCACCTGCATTTATAGGTGTTGTAAAGGTCATTTCGGATTCTTTTCCCAATAGGCTTTGCGGTATTTTTATAGGTATTACCTGTGTTTTTGGCCTGATGACTACCCTGGTGAGCAGCCATTGGTTGCGGCAATTGGAGGCTACTGGCTTAAGTTGGCAGCAAGCCATTGATAATCTGTCGTGGATAGGGGGTATCCTGTGGGTCATACTGTTACTTTCCTTGGCGACTTCAAACGAAGATCGGTCTGCGGATGCCTCTAGGGAATCCACCCGTTTTTGGCCATCCTTTTGTTCCGTGTTGTTGAATCCTAAAATTTTTTTGTACGCACTATTAACCATTGGAACATGCGCCGTTGTGAATACGGTGTCGGACCTATGGGGACCTGCTTTTTTAAGCGCAAAATACCATCTGTCTCCTCTGCAAGCAATCCATTACAATCAAAGCATTTTTGCAGGATTGATGGTGGGCAGCTTTTTGATACCCACCGTATTTAGTGAAGGCAAAAGAATTTTGCAAGGCATCCGTACCTGTTACCTTCTATTGGGGGGTATTTTTATATGTTTAATCTACGGCTCAGCATCCATACCCCCTTTTTTATTACAAACCGCATTATTTGGGGCCGGCGTTGTGGCTTGCGCCGACATCCTGTGTTTTTCGTTGGCAGCCCAATTGTCAACACCCAAAACCTCGGCGCTCATCATAGGTTGGGTCAATACGATTAATATGTTGGGCTTATCTTGCCTGCAGGGCTTGGTTGCATTTTCTCTGGATAAACATTGGTCGGGGATTACGAATGAGCAGGGCTTAAGAATTTATCTGGCCCGCGATTACGAATTCGCTTTGGGTATATTGTTAAATGTTGTCATGGGTGGCACGGTTATTGCATGGTGTATGCGCAATAAAAATTACAATTTAAAAAAATGAATGTTGATTTAGTATCGCAATGGGAGTCGTTATCTCAAAATCTGGAGCACTGTGTGGGTGAAACCATACTGAAAGAAAAGCTCACTCGAGGTCAGTGTTTACGCGTAAAATTAGGTGTGGATCCCACACGTCCCGATTTAACGTTCGGACATTGGGTTGTCTTCAATAAATTGAAACAATTCCAAAATTTTGGACATAGGGTTATTTTCTTAATTGGAGATTACACAACACGCATCGGAGATCCCAGTGGACGTTCGTGCACAAGACCTGTGTTAACTCCGGAGCAGATTACCCAAAATGCAAAAACTTACCTGGACCAAGCATTTAAAGTATTGGATGTGAAAAAAACGGAAGTGCGTTACAACAGCGAATGGTTTTGCAAAATGGATTTTGGAGATCTGTTAAATTTGTCTCGACAGGTGACGGTTGCCCAGCTTTTGGAACGTGACGACTTTACAAAACGTTACGCCCAAAATGCTCCCATAGCCCTCGTTGAATTTTTGTATCCGTTATTACAAGCGTACGATTCGGTTATGTTGCAGGCGGACGTTGAATTGGGAGGGACAGACCAATTGTTTAACATGTGCTTGGGGCGTCAGTTTCAGCGTCTGTATGGGCAGAGTGAACAGACGGTCATGTGTATGCCGTTGTTGGTGGGATTAGATGGGGTACGCAAGATGTCCAAAAGTTACAACAATTACATTGCGTTGAACGAATCCGCAAAAAATATGTTTGGCAAAATCATGTCCTTGCCGGACGAAGCCATGTGGACGTACTTTCGATTACTGGCACTAGAACCGGAAGAACCTATTACCGTATTGAGAACAGAACATCCCATGATGGCGAAAAAAGCTTTGGCCGTAAAATTGCTAGGGCAGTTTTTTACCGAGGTGGAGATAAGTGAAGTCAAACGTGATTTTGAAGCCGTCTTCTCCCAAAAGGGTACACCCCATCAGATCCCCGAATTTTCAAGAGATGCTTTACCGCACGACAATCTCATGGATCTCATTGTAGCAGCTCAAGTGTATCCGGGAAGCAAGAAAGATTTAAAGCGTCTGATAGTCCAAGGTGGGGTTGAAGTCAATGGGCAGAAGATTTTGGATCCAACGGCAAAACTGGAAAATGCAACTCCTTACGTAGTACGCGTCGGTAAGCATATTTTTTTTAAGATTGTTTCATCCATTAAAAAACGAAAGGTCGATTTTCAAAAACCGTGATATCTTATGGACTTACGGACATATTTTATTAGAAAAAACAAGAAAGAGATATATTCTTACTGAGTGAAAATTTTATAAGGGTTTCCCCATCACGAGATTATAAAAGGGATACTATTTTTATTCTTTTTGGATAATGTGTCAAAAAGAAGAGTAGTCTTGGCCTCGTTTCACGGTTATCAGTTTAAGAATAGTTTTAATTGGATCGAGTAAGGGTCTGGAGGAATCCTATCGAAAGTCTCAGTATCAAGCCTTCAAGGAATCCTGTGGGTTTTGGGATAGAAACTCAGAGGTAAAGCATATCCGTGAACTTGCCCTAACCAATATTGAAGGGAATGATTTCCTTTCCAAAAACAACCACTTTAAGCGATTAACGGCCTATGCCATTGAGGCCAACGAACCGGAATTCCTGGGACGATACGGCTTTGGCATACTTGTTTTGGAAAATAATAAAAATAAGCTATTTTTCCATGATGGAGCCATTATTTTGCCCTAAGGTCTATCATTTACGAGCTTTCTATCCTATGATTCAAAGCACAAAATATCCACCGTATATTTTGGAGTTTTAGAGGCTAATCCTTACGAATAAAGTCACCCTACGCGTGCACCCATACCGTAAAGATTGGGGGTTTCTTCTCAAAATATCTCGAATTTTGCAGATGCAATGTTGTTCTTAGTGAAAAGGAGTACAATGGCGCTGTAGCACCGATGATAAGCTATGTCTTACGATCATCTAACTTTTTGTATAACATCCTTCAGGCTCATAGAAATATCTTGCTGAAAATTGGTCAATAATTCTGAAGCGAGGGTCCGTCGTGTCATGGTTATTGAGGCAGGCATAAGTCGACCTTGGTCAAGTTGCCCTGGATCAATTTTTGAAAGTTCTTCTAGTATTTCCGTAAGGTCTTGTTTCGTTATATCTTTCTGCTGAGCGATTCCGCTTTGGATGCTTTCGTACTCAGCCTTATTTGCTACATAACAGGGTGGTGGTTGTCTCGTTATGGGACAAACTGAATTGTACTCAGGATGCACTTTCTTACAATGATCACACCACCAAGCATTTAAAGCAACTGCACTCATCAAGCTTGCCGTTACAAAACCCGCTTTTATAAATGTACTTATTATTTTGTTCATACCATGTCCTATCCTATTTTGGTAAAATCTATAACCTTACTTATGATAGCATATAATGTACCATGTGTCAGGATCATCAGAAGTATTTACCTCAAGTCTTAGCATCAAGCCTTTAAGGAATCCTGCGGGGTTTTTGGGCAGAAGATCAGAGGGAAAGCATACCCACGAACCCGTCTTCAAGCAACATCGAATTGATAGCTGCCCTAAAAATTGAGGAATTGATATGAAAATGATATTCTCGAGAAAGTTATGAGGAATTTTAAAAAAAAGAGGAAGTAGTAGTTAAATCGAACTTGAGTGGAGGCATCTCTTCTGGACTCATGTAAATTTTACCCGTATTTTTGTCAATCCATTGCTTGCCATCGAAATAAGCGCCTCTGATGAAAAAAACTCCATCATGATCCTCGCGTCGGAAAGCACGGAATTCATAATTATTATATACAAAACGGCCATGAAAAAATAGAACATCGACAACTGGAATATAGGTCGCTATTTCAGAATAATCGGGGAGATTCTCTAGGGTAAAATATTGACAATCAGAAGAAGCAAAGTATTGTGTTGATTGCCATGGAGTTTCGTAAACAGGCCGATCATCGGCCAAGTTATCTACCGGTTGTATTGGATTTCCGTCGCCATCCAAAACTTCATCCACTCCTTCTCCTACAAATATACCAGGAATAGACGTACAATATACCCAACAACCTGCAACTTTTATGACTCTTCTGCGCGCAGCAGTTACGTATGCGTTTTCGAACTTTAACGAATCATAAACCGGAGTGCCTTTGGGCATATATCCTACCAGCGGCAATGTAGAAGGAATAGTATCGGGAGACGCATCCCTCGGTAAATGTGGCACGGAACCTTTCCTTCGCTTTTGTGAACGTGCTTTGAAACGTTGTTTCAGCTCTTGCAACACCTTTTTCTCATCCTCAGGATTTACCTCATCTTCCCAGCTATCGTATTTAGAGCCACCCGGAGAATTCCCGCTTATGGGACAAACTGGACCTTCATGTTCCATTTGACAATGCTCGCAGTGCCAAGCATTGAGGGTAACTACGCCCATCAAACCTGCTGCTACAAACCCCGCTTTTATAATTATGCACACTGTTTTTTGCATATTATCTCCTGTTCTATTTTGGAAAAATTTACAATCTTATCTATGGTAGCATATAATGGATTATATATCAAGCATATCGGAAATATTTTTCTAAATTAAAGTTGTAATAAACTCATTTCCAATCGATCCATGCATGCCCCTAAAGTTAGGCTCCAATTAAAAAGAGCGTCGCTTATATTTCTCTAGATGAGAACGGCAAACTCACTTGCATGTAAAGTGATTAACAATAATGCCATTAACGTCTTTTGCATGTTCTAAACCACACTTTGGGAACATTCAGCTAAGCGTAATTATCAGTTTTTCCTTTGAGATTAAGCAGCGGAGCTATTCTTGACAATAGAGGAGAGTACTAGATATTGCCTTGTAACGTTGTCGGACATTGGTCTCAGTCGTAGTAAAGGTAGTATGTTGGATCTCCGTTGAAAATGATGGAAGTAGTTTTAATTTTCCCTTGACACAGATTTGGGGGAGATGTGTAAAAGTTATGGAACGAAAAAGATATATGAAACCTCAAAGTAATGCGACATCTAAAATCGGATTTTTAGGATTGGTTTCTATGATTATTGGGGCACAATTGGGGGCCTCTGCTTTTTTAATGCCTGCGCAAATGGCACAATTCAGGACACTGGGACTGGGCGGGTGGCTTTTGGGGTGTTTGGGTGCCATTCTAATTACTTTGGTGTTCTCATTTCTTTGCATTAAGACGACAAGGGTAGGGGGACCTCACATATACGCCAGAATGTTTTTTGGAGAAAAAGTGGGTTTTTTTGTTACCTGGGTATACTGGTGTGGTGCCTGGGCATGCAACCCGATCGTCATCTCGATAGCGGTCAATTATTTAATGTCCATAACGGGTGTTTTGTCTCCCATGGAAAAATTGATGTTGGAAATAACGATTATTGTATTGTTAACGCTATTGAACACAAGGGGCATCAAAGTGACCAGCAACGTGGAGATCGTATTAACGGCCATCAAGATTATTCCACTGATTGTTGTGCCGATTATTGCTCTCACAAGAATAAATTTTGAAAATTTCGCAGAGCTTACACCTGCGAATGCTTCTGTCGCAGATACCCTCATAAAAGCGACGATTCTATCATTTTGGGGATTTGTTGGGCTTGAAGAGGGGACATCGCCGGCATTGGTGGTCAATAATCCCAGAAAAACCATACCCTTGGCCATTGTCCTTGGAACAGCATTCGTGGCGATGATTTGTATACTCAATACGGTTGCGGCATTCGGTGTGATTCACCCAGCACAATTGGAAAATGAAGCGGCTCCCTTTGCAAAAATTTTATTGATATTGTTCGGAGGAACCTACAACAATCTAATAGGCATAACAACCTTTTTGATATGTATAGGATCTCTGAATGCCTGGGTGTTTTTTAGCGGCCAGATTGCACAGTCCGCGGCTAGGGAAGGTCTATTTCCAGGGATTTTTGCAAAGCTTAATCGCCACGGAGCTCCGGGATGTGCGCTGTGGATCAGTGCAATGGGTACAATTGTAATACTGGTTTTGCAAAAATCACCTTTGTTCGCCGATAAAATAAATGCATTTCTTGACATGTCGATTGTCGTATACATAGCTCTTTACATGACTACCGTTTTGGCACACATGAAATTTATGTATCAGACAAAGGTAAAATCAGTTCTACAGGTATCCGTCAGTGCTTTTGCTTTAATTTTTTGCTGTTTTGTTTTGTACAATTCGGACTGGTTTAACTTCTCGGCTTTAGGCATAATGATCGCAAGTGGAATTCCCATTTACTTTTTTAGATGTCGGAGGCCGGTGAATTGAAGGAGTACATGCAAGAAGCAAAAACTAGACATAATATACATTGTGCGAAATCAGGCCGGAAAAGATTTAGGATTTTAAATTTTTAAATATAAAACCTTATGAAAATAAAAACATTAACCGCTTTAAGTGCAATTGCACTTAGCCTACAAAGTAAATGTATATGGTGCGACGTAATAAGTGACGTTCAGCAGGCAAACGATTCGATTAACCAAGGCGCCGCTTGGCAAGAAAGTGCCCGACTTTTTATCAATGCCTTTCATAATTTCAGAAGTAGTCTGGAAGATGCTTACAGGAATTGTGGCGGCGGCGGTGTCATCGGGTTAGATGGCCAAAGAACGGAAGCTGCGCCTCGCGAAGGTTGGGGTCCGCGTGGAAATGTGCGCTCAGGTTCACCGATTGTCATAGGTTGTTGGTTGGATAATCAGCTTTGTTGCCGTAAGCACCCTTACGATTGTTGTAGTCCATACGACTGGCAGTACGGGAATTATGACCCTTGGTTGGGATTACCCACAGAAATGCTGAATACATTTCTTGCAGGCTATGGTTGTTGTTGTGAAGTACCTCAAATGCCCTATTATTATCAGGCAGTGTCGTATAGGGTACACTCGCAAGAACATGTGGCAAGGTATCTTGATTCTTGCTGTACCTGCGACGGAGCTGCCATCGAGGTATGTTGTTGTTCGGGTTTGGGATGGTTGCGTACGATGTGTGAGGTACTCAGCTGTGGCCTATCAAGATGTATGGTAAATGAAAAAGTGATTACTTTCTCCGAGTACGTAGATAGATGCGTTGGGAGACCCATCAGAAGGCATATTAGGGCCACCTTGGGCGTTGCATCGCTGAGGGAAGCGGGAGAGTATTGGCAACTCAACTTTTGCCAACCGGTTTCCGAATTGCTCACTCACATTTGCCAAATACGAGAGGTATCTTTAAACGAAATTTTATGGTTGCTTGAGTTGTATCGCTGCTACATTGAGTCCGATTTTGGAAATACGATTCAATTTAGTTTTTCACAGACAAATTACGCTAATGTACGCCCGCAAGTGCACAGTTTTATTGCCGAAATTTTCAGACATATAGACCCCAGCAACCCCATATATAAGTTTTTTGAAAGTAGCGTAACGAATTACGATCGAAATGTGTATACTTTTGTGGATAGAGAAACACTCCCTGGAATTGAGATTCGACCCATAGGATATTATCAAATTGAACTGCCCATGTTAACGGGAAGGGATGCCATCTTCGGAATATTTAATTTAACAGACAGTAATCCTAGCAGCAGTCCGTTGATAAATTTGGTATCTGAAAAAGCCCAGACTATAGCCAACAACGAAAAGCCTGTCTACAATGTGACGAGTCAAAGCGTACCTGGGGGTATACAATACACCACAACTTATTCACCTTCGATAGTTCCCCTCCATACTTGCAGAAATCCGAACCCAGGAGGTACACATATAGAGTTTAGATTTTAATAATTCTAAATTGAAAAGTGATTCACCCTAATCGTTATTCGAAAAGTAACGCCTCTTTGCTAAGAGGCGTTTTTTAATTGTGCAACGATCATGTTTACTTTAGGGATGTTCCTCGCATTCTTCCTTGACTTCTAACAAAGGAATATCATCCTACGGCTTATATGTTGTGGGTGAGAAAAACGAAATTTGATTTAGGTGTACTTCTCTGTGGATTATTTTTCATTCTCGCTGCCATCTATCCCGCAAGAAGATTTGCGTTGGAATACGCTTATTTATTTAAAGCATTTTACTTCGTTATTATTGCGTTAGGAACTTGTTGGATATGCCTTTTTTCCGGTTCTTTCCCTAAATCCCTTGTCATTGGCTTTAGTCTCCTCTTGATTGCCTTTCTGGCTTCTATCTTTTGGGGACCCTATCCCGTTCGATCCGCTTCCGAACTCGACATACCGCTCGCCTCCATGTCTTTGGCATTCCTTTTTTGCTCCTGCCTAAAACACAACTTTAAAGCTTTCGTTCGTTTGTTGGGGATGACGTTTGTTTTTTTTATATACTTCAGTATTTGCCTTTATCTCGCCTGCAATGAACTCAAGATTGGCCCCACTTACCCTTGGCAACATATAGCCTCGAATTTTTTAATAAATCCCATAAAATTTCTCACTATTTTGGATAAATATCAGATGCGAAATCCTTTTGATTACGCGAATTATACGGGATTGTTTGCGACACTTATCTACTCATTTTTTGCAGGACTTTTTATGTGGGAGTCCTTACGCAGATGGAAAATCGTTTGGGGTATAGGATTTTTACTCTCCATTTTACTTTTAAAAGCATCTGGTTGCAGAATGGCTTACCTATGCGTCATGGCAACTACGGTAACGGCATTAAGTTTGTACCTAAAAAGCCATATGCATGCTTCAAAATCAAAAACTATTAAGATAAGCCTCTGTCTACTAGCATTATTGCTGTTGATGGGATATCGAAGCCCAAGAATTAGAAGTTTGTTTGTTAATCCAAAATCTTTATTTCAAAACCAGCGTTGGCATTTAGCCCAAGATGGTCTCAAAATTTTTAAAGATAGTCCCTGGATAGGCCACGGCATTACAACGACCCCACTTTTGTATTTAAAATCTTATCCAACCGATTTGCATCACTGTTGGCAATTGCATGTGGCTCCCGTACAATATTTAATTGAGTGGGGGTTATTTGGATTTTTAGGACTGTGCACGTTGGCATTTGCAAGTTTTCAAATGAGCTTTCGTCTATTAAAAAAGCAAGAAGTCCCTGCTGCGGATAAATTTCTAGTTGCAGGACTCGGTTTATCCTTGTTCGCCTATGTATGTTTTATCAGTGAATGGTCTTGGGATGTATTTGCCGTATCGGCTACCCTCTGCTTGATTGTTGGACTACTTTGGACGATTTATTTCAAATATTTTCCCGCAAAACGGCATTTTAACACCCTAACCACCTTGGGAGTAAAATTATTGATTCTTGCAACGGTGGGTACGGTCTTTTTTTACAGTTATAGAGATATCCAAGGCCGTTACCACTTCCGTAGGTTTATTCAACAAACTTATACACAATTGGAAAAAAGTGAGAAAGAACTCTCAAAAGCCATTGAAGCGGACCCTACCAACCTTTACTATTACAATCAGGCGGGTAATATTTTTGCCTTAAAAGGGTATCCTCAATCCAATCTGCTCATACGACATTCTATTTATTATTTTGAATCCTCTTTAAAAATTAATCCCTGGCAGCCGTATGTACTGGAAAATTTGGGAACTTTATACACACGATTGGGTGATTATCGGCATGCTCTTCAATGTTACTGCGAAGCCATTCAAATATTTCCCTACAATTCATTGGCTTACATACAACTTGTGGCTGTTTTGCTTTATTGCCATCAGTTCAGTCTGGCCAGTGAATGGTTAGGATTAGCCGCATACATTCAACCTAACCTATTATCACAACCGGCATTCAATAGATTTTTAATACAAGACAAGCTGGCTCAAAAAAAGTGTCTCGACTATTACGATTACGTTAAAAATACAATGGAGCCAACTTTAAAAAACAATGATCGTTGGACGTTTTCAAAGTACATCTATGCACGTTTGTTTAACTGGCCATACCATTGGGATGGTTTTACAGATCAACAAAAACGATGGCTACAAAATAGAAATTGGGTGCATTACCTTAGTTGGGATAATTTACGCGAAGAAAGTTTAAAGTCGCGTCCATTTCCGTCTAGTCGTCATGCCTTAAATAATGGGCAACACAGCTCCTTAAAAATTATACTCCACGGCCATGACGGCCCATCACTTTTTACTTGCACCCTACAGCAAATCTACACTCCTAACGAGAAGTGTAAACTTTGTGGAGTCCTTAAGTACGCCCGTCAACTTCTAGAGCCCGTCATTCAAAAAACAGTCTCAATTTTCTAATGCATGTTAATCGGCTAATGCTATTTAGAATCGTCCACGCTTGAAGTTTATTTCAGTGATATGTAGAACTATAGATTTGTGATTGTCTTGTAAATATCCCCCAGATTTATCATTCCTCTTTTGCATTACTTAAATATTACCTTAGGGAAGGCTTACATGCCGTTCATTTAAGGTTTTTGGAGTTTCTAGGGGGAGAATATCGCGTGTAGGTAGCAAGTTGTTTAAAGTTTGAAACTGGAGTGTTTTAGAAGAGGACAACCTAGACTTTAGAGAACGTTCAGCTGCATTAGATTTTTGCTGAGTAACACTGGGCTGAGAAGCAATCTGGGTTAAAGATGGAGTATCGGATCTAGATGACAAGTCATTTAAATGTGAAAGTGAAGATGTTCCTGATGAGGTCACCTCAGGCCCTCCACGAGGATGCTCAACTCCCTTAGCTTCAGGCATCTCGCCTTGCTGAGGAACTCTGGGCTGAAAATTAATAGGAGATGACATAAAAGTATTAAAATGAAATTTTGACAAGGCGTCAACACAATAGCGCAGAAAATGGTAAAAACTTCCTCAAATATGTTAAAGCCTTCGTTGTATTAATGTCTATTGAATCCTTTTGCTTTGGGGGTGCGATTGACTGTAAATTTTTTGCAAATGCGCAATGTCAACGTGCGTATACTTTTGGGTTGTAGATAGATGTGCATGCCCCAACAATTCCTGAACAATTCTCAAATCAGCCCCTCTCTGCAATAAGTGCGTTGCGTAACTGTGCCGACAACTATGGGGTGTCATTTCAAGTGGTAAATGGGCATAAATTAAATAGCGTTTTATAATTAATTGGACGGAACGTTCAGAAATGGCTCCTCTATGTTCATTAAAAATGAGGGGACTTTGCAAAGATTTCGGTGGGTACATCGTGTATAAACTTTGTAGTGCATGCAAAGCAGGTTTTCCTACGGGGATTAAACGTTCTTTGTGGCCTTTACCCAGCACACGTACGAGTCCCTGCGACCATTGAACATTTTCGACACATAAATGCGTCAATTCTCCAATACGTATGCCGCATCCGTACAAAACTTCCAAAATAGCTTTATCGCGGCGCCACAAAAAGTCTGACAATTGACCCGCCGAAAACTTTTTGTCCGGCGCTTGCAACAGGATTTGAATTTGTTCCATCGTAAAAAAGTTGGGAAGTCTGGATTCAAATTTTGGGCGTAACGCCTTAACTTCCTGCGGTATTGGCATTTCAAAACGTTCTTCTAGAAAGTAAAAAAATGTTCTCAAGGCCGATAAATCGTTATTCAGCGTTCGTTTACCCGCTTTGTTTTGACGCATGTATAAGTACTCCGACAAAAAGGTTCCGACATTGGGTTGGGTAATATTTTTCGATTTTAGGAATGTCATCCATCGCGTAATAACGGATAAATAGTTTCTTAAGGTATACTTTGAGTACGCCCTCTGCTTAAGAAATTGTTCAAATTTTTCTAGCATTTAAAAAATCAAATTTTACCCTGATCCAAACAAAATTGGAGAAATTTTTGCGCTATGGGGCCACACACACGACTTCCCCAAAATTCTTCTATCAAATCTTCCTGCTCAATCACAACACTAAACGCGATTTTGGGTTGTTGCGAGGGTGCGAATCCTATTAACCATCCAACGTGCGCGTATCGGTTTGTCCCCGCAATCTTTACCTGAGAAGTCCCCGTTTTGACGGCCGATTTTAAGCCTTGAACACGTGAAAAACGAGAAGTTCCCGATTCAACCGCTTTTTCCAAGCATTCCAACAATAAACGCCAATGGTCGTGAGCCATAATGGCTTCTTGGGAATGTTCTGCGCAGACGAAATTAGAGCACAAATGGGGAGTCAAACACCTTTTATTTTTAGCCAAAGACGCTGCTGCGCATGCCATCTGCAGGGGTGTCACCCTTAAAAATCCCTGTCCTATGGAAAAATTAGCCGTATCGCCATCCGTCCAACTTTCTCGCAA
Source organism: Puniceicoccales bacterium (assembly GCA_031266455.1). GTDB lineage: Bacteria > Verrucomicrobiota > Verrucomicrobiia > Opitutales > UBA9783 > CABUVL01. Next base: position 128,226 of record JAISBA010000005.1, on the reverse strand, counting down.
GCGTTTTTTCTTCCATATTGGAGACGGAACTAACATATTGCGCGTTTCGTAAGGTAAATCGATATGCGTCCTATCACCAAGACCCAATTTCCAAGCTTCTTTATAAATTAATGAAGGGCCACAACGCAGTGCGTAGTGATAAAAAAATGGGTTACAACTCGTTTGAACGGCTTTATCTAAAGCAATATATCCATGTCCCTGACGATTATGACAATGAAAAACATGGTTACCAATGGTATAACTTCCGGTGCAATTTACCGAACTTTGAGCATTCACGACACCCGCTTGCAATAAAGCAGCCAACGTAATAATTTTAAATGTTGATCCTGGCGGATATAGTCCTTGAATGGCCCTATTTAACCAAGCTCCTTGCGCCGTAATTTTTTGAAATAATTTTTCAGATATGCGTGGCGTCAAAGCATTTAAATCAAAATCGGGTTTACTGACGAGTGCCAATACTTCTCCGGAATCTACCGCCAAAATAACGATAGCTCCGCGACGATTTCCTAAAGCTTGTTCGCACATCTGTTGTAACTGAATATCCAAAGTCAAATGAAGGTCGTTACCATCCACACTGGGTAACGATATTAAGCAAGCTTGTTCCTGCCCCGATGGCGTTACTCTCCATATATCACCCCCATTTAAACCACTTAGTTGGTCATCATAGTAGGCCTCTATGCCCGTAGCCCCCTTTTGTTTAGGTAAAAAGAAAGTCCTCAAATCATTTCCTGGTAAGGCATCTTGCGTCAATTGAGACGTTTGCGTAACGTGTCCGATAACGTGGCATGCAACGCTACCATAGGGATAATATCTGACTTTTTCTATGCCAACCTGAAAGGGCCCATGCGTAGGCAATTGTTCTACAAATTTTGCATACATGGCCTCTGGCAAATCTTTTGCAATCGACAAAGGTAACAGAATATTTTGCAAATAATGCCGATATAAAGTTTTTTTGGATACGGAAAATGGAATTGGGCCTATGGTTTTCGCATACGGCAGTAGCGCGTCGTGTACAATTGCCCATAATTGTTCCGATTGCGTTTCTGCATCTTTGGACTGCCTATTAAATTGTGTCATATCTTTGCGAAAATAGTTTAAATCTACGTAAAGACAATAAATGTCCCTGTTGGTTGCCAATAATTCCCCCGTTTTATCGTAGATACATCCCCGTGTCCCCGGATACAAAATGCGTCTTAGGCACTGCTTTTGCCCCAGTTGACTATACATACCATTTTCTATCCACTGCCGCCAAACAATGGCAATACCCAATAAAATACATAAAAATATGACAATAAATTGTAAAAAATATAACCGACCCAAATGAGATCGATATGTGTCGAAATGAACCATCCGTTTAACTACTTCGAACCCAACATTGAACGGTATACGCTGGACACGCTACCGCCACATGACTTAATTTAAAACAGGGAGGAATATCTGGAAAAAACGTGTCCCCTTCCACCGTTTGGTCCACAATGGTCAACATAATTTCCGAGCATAGGGGCAGAAACTTCTGATAAATGCTGGCTCCTCCGCATATCCAAATAACTCCATCAATGGATTCCAATGCGGCAAAGCTGTGAACAACAATCACATTTTTATTGGCCACATCCGATTTATGGGACATGACATAATTTATTCTTTGAGGTAAGGGTCTACTCCCCAGAGATTCAAAGGTTTTACGCCCCATTAAAATACGCTGATTCAACGTTATTTTTCGAAACCACTGTAATTCTTCCGGTAAATGCCATGGAATTTTATTTTTCAACCCAATCACACGATTGCGTGACATGGCGGCAATTGCTTTAAAGGTAGCCATTGGATTAGACCGCAACGGGAGCTTTAATCGACGGATAAGGGTTATAGTTTTCGAGCACAAAAGACTCAAAAGTAAAATCATCGATATTTTTAATCTTGGGATCCAATTTTAATGCGGGTAATTTTTTTGGAACCCGCTCCAATTGTAATTTCACTTGTTTCAAATGATTGGCATAGATGTGTGCATCGCCCAAAGTGTGAATGAATTTACCGGGTTTTAAATGGCAGACTTGCGCCACCATGTAGGTTAATAATGCGTAGGAGGCGATGTTGAAAGGAACCCCCAAAAATAAATCTGCGCTTCGCTGGTATAATTGACAACTTAAAGTACCCGAGGTCCCTACATAAAATTGAAAAAATGTGTGACAGGGAGGCAAAGCCATTTTGGGTAAGTCCCCTACATTCCAAGCAGAGACAATATGCCTTCTGCCAAAAGGATCCCGTTGAATGCTTTCAATCACCGTTTTAATTTGATCAACGTAACGTCCATCTGCACAATGCCAATGACGCCATTGTACCCCATACACAGGACCTAAATTACCTTCCGGATCTGCCCATTCATTCCAAATACGTACCCCATGATCTTTTAAAAATCGAATATTCGTGTCTCCTTGCAAAAACCACAATAATTCGTACGCAAGTGACTTGAAATGAACGTTTTTAGTTGTTAACAAGGGATAGGAGTGGGAAATATCGATGTGTAGCTGCGTCCCAAAAACACCGATCGTTCCAATACCCGTACGATCATTGCGCCGTTCGCCATTATCTAAAACGAATTTTAAAAGGTCTAAATATTGTTGCATGACTTAATTCTCAAATTAACCGTCCGAATGACAAGTTCAAAAATGGCACACTGTGCTCATCCTCGTACACGATAACTTTTGACGTTAACGATTATTCTTTATTAGGACGCGCTGTCATTTAATTTTAAGCTCCATGCATTTTCTTTGGAGGAATTCTCTGCAGCACAATTTTACACCCAGGATAGCAGCTTACAGAACAGAAATTAAAAGCTTACCCCAGTATAAACATCTAAACATGGGGTGGTAGACCGGACTTGAACCGGCAACCCCTGGAACCACAATCCAGTGCTCTAACCAATTGAGCTACAACCACCATCGAATGGCTTTAGGCAAATTTTTTTCGATAACTTTGTCAACGCTTTTTTTGAGAAAGCCGTTTCATTGCAGATATTTCCCAAAGTCCACAAACAACACATAGGATGCATGTTCCCCACAGGGCGCCCAAAACGTGCTTCGGCACAAAACCTATTTGACAAAAAAGAACGAAAACTGTCAGCAGGTGCATCCCTACGATAAATAGGCAGTTGAAGCGATGCTTGGCGATTTTTTTAAAAATAAAGTTAAACAGCATGACGGATATTGCAGCGCACAAGATAGCACCTATTACGTCCATAACATAATGGTAACCGCGTATTACCATATTACTTCCTATGATAAGCATTAAGGTACATGCTCCTAGCCGAACCATTTTATTTTTGTAAAAATAGATGAGCTCTAAATAAAAAATGGCGGCAAAATGCATATGTCCGCTTGGAAATCCAAAGCCGCGTACGGGACAGGTGGGTGGCAAATCGACCTTAAAAACATTTTTTAAAACAACGTTGTAGGTCATCGTAAAAAACATGATGAGCAAGCATTGTCCAAAGTTCTTTCGATCTACGATCAAGAATCCAATGGTAGCAAACGCCAAAGTTCCCCAAACCCCTAAATGTTTTAAAATGTGTACGCTAAATGTATTTATAAGCATCCATAAAAATAGGAATTAAGAAGATTTTTCATATAATTTAAAAAGTTTTAATATTTTTAAAATCTTAAGCCATTTTATCGCTTATCAAATTATACAATAACTTTCCGTTTGGAAAATTATAGGCAGGCAGGTTTCAAAAATCGTAGCCTCCTCCCCTTGTATCTTGAAGCAGTTAACATAGTAGCTTTCTGTGTTGATTTTTTAAAGATACAATCAGGCCCCAACTGGAAGACGAAAATGCTCGGCGGAATTCTAAGTGCAGATTGCTGATCATCTTATTCTACAAGATCCATTACCTGGAAGTGCCGGCGGTTTTCGTCATAATAGAGTAAAATGCCTCCATTCCTAACATTCTCTATAGCAGCCCCTATTAATATCGGTTTCCCGTCTATATTTTGGAACCGCTTATTAGTCACATCATAGATCACAATTGTTACATCCAGAATTTTTCCAATGAAATGAAGATGTTCTGGTCCAATAAAACGACCAGGCATTTCAAGGATATCATGCTCCCTTCGGATATCGTAATTTGGAGCCCTTGCGTACGCATCTCCTGTTGGTTCATCTGTTGGTGGCTGCTCCGGAGGAGGCATCATCTCTGCTGCCTGTCGGCGTAAATTCACCATGGCTTCTCGGTTGAGTTCCCTTCCTGTAGCCAATAGTACGGCCCAAATCCCACAATCTCCATCAGGAGGAACGTCTCTTAAGCGAAAATTTATTCCGTCTATTATTCTAGTTGTTTCTACTACAGTAGGGCGAACCGTTACAAATTCCCTAACCGATCGAGTATATTGCTTCAAAGAATCCACATCAATGGGGTTAGTTTTTACATCAAAACTCAATACCTCTTTTGAAAATACAAAGAGATTACCCGCAACTGAGTCTACATATCTCTGCAAAAAATCTACATCAAGAGACGGTATTTCCTTCTGCAACAGGAATATATCCCGAAATGCGTATACTATTGCAGGCAAAATGCTGCCTATCATCGGAGTAAAAAATCTTCTTTTCCAATCTGGCGGAATTTCTTCCAAGATATCAGCCTTCACGGGCGAATAACCAGCAAAACTTTTCCCCCGGCCATCGCCTTTCTTAGGCGTGCCAGGTTCTTCTTCTGTAGGCGATTTTCCCTCACCTATAAGATCAAAATCAACAACCTTGAAATCAAAAATTTGATCAGACTCATCTGCAATAAAGAAAAAATTTCCGGGATTCGTAAGTAAATCAGTAAGCCTAAAAATTTGACATATAGCATCAAGAAAGAAAAGCCCTTGTATTACCACCTGCTTTGATGGGTCGTGTAGAGAAGCCGTGGTTAAAAGTTCGGCCTTAACGGTCTCGTAGGGGCATATGTGTATCGTTCTGCTTGCTGAATAACCGACATCTTTTGTTGCAATATAAAAGTCTCTTTCATTAAGCCAAAAGAAATGGACCTCGGGGCCAAACCCTGAGTATTCAAGAAATCTGTAAACAAAAAGCTCTCTAGGCCCCACTGGTTTTGCGGGATCCTTTTTACCAGAACTAGAGCTTGATCCATAGCGATGGGTTTTTATATAATATAGAATACCATTAACGTTTGCTGTAGTCCCAAGCTGACCTCCAGCTTTTTTAAGCGAAAATTTAATATTAGCTCCTGGATATAAATTGGAAAAATGGTTATGAGCGGCCATTTGAAGATCCGCAAGCGACCGGTCGGCGAGTTGAGCTACAACATCGTGAACATTAGCTATTAGTGCTTCTAATATTGCTTCAAGATCCAAGTCTACTCTCAAAGCTTGTGTTGCTTCAAAATTCGGGTCTACTCTCAAAGCCTGTAATATGTTCTCAATGAGCACAATGGCTTTTTTGCGCCGACTTAGGAACGTTAAATCAGCAGCATTTGTCCTCAATTGATTAACTGTATCTTGATAGCTTGAATCTGTGCCTGGAATGGACTCCAACTGGTTTGCAAATTCTGTTATTTTACCAGCCAATTCAGGAAAATCAACGTCTGCATGAATAAGCGGCACTAAAAGAAATAGTGTGAAAAAAGTATAAACTTTTTGTAATGTCATATTGAATATAGTTATTTTTATATTATAAGATGTCAAATCTAAAATATGTAAATCACCGAGATGATGTCCGTAAAGCCTGAGTCAGCGCATTCACATTGGTGACAACAGATTGATGGTATTTTTCAAAAGATTTCATGTCAAGGGTTGGGATTTTTTCTTGTAAAGTCCCTATATCTTTAAATGACCGTTCAATTGCTTCTGTAAAAACTTCTACCAGCGGAAGGAAAAAAGATCTTGCGGCTTCTATTCTAGCACTTTCATCTCTGTGTACCAAAAAATATCGTGATATTTTATCTGAAAATCCTAAATAACTATAAGGCCCGCTCCCTATCAAAAATCCCTTAAACAGTGCCGAGGCACGTGGCGCTCCATGGCGCGATATGTGAAAATCAATAATTTTGAAACCGGAAATTTGACCAGATTCATCTGCAATAAAGAAAAAATTTCCAGAATTCGTAATTAAATCTTCCAGCCCGAAAATACGTGAAATTATATCGATGAGGACAAGGCCTTGTACAACCTCCTGTTTTACAAAGGATTCTTGCGATGAGTCGAATTCTAAATAGCTTGTACCTAACAACTGAGGCGTTGATTTTACATCCTCATAGGTATATGTTCCAATCTTACCGTTTTCTGTGCAACGGATATCTTTTGTTGCAATATAAAAGTCTTTTTCATTATACCAAAAGAAATGAACCTCAGGGCCCATCCCTAAATACTGAAAAAACTTGTAAACAAAAAGTTCTTCGAGCCTTACGTGCTCTGCTTCTTCACTATCCCACGAATCTAATTCTGCACACAAACCACGACTATGCGTTTTTGTATGATAAATGATTTCCGAGTCTCCCGATTGAACAATATGGATACAGTCCCCAAGTTGTCTTCCGTCGTTTTTATCGGAGAATTTGATTTCAGCATCCGGAAATTTCTTTGAAAAATAATCACGGGCTTTCTGCTTAAGCATTTCATGCGGTATTTCTTCTAAAGAATTTAGGGCATTAATGCAGGCTAGTGTTAACTTTAAAACGTTTTTATTCCCCCTTAGCCCTTGTAGTATATCTCCGATGGCGTGTATTTGTTGTATTAGGCTAGCGGGCTGCGCGACCAGTTTATCGGCATCTGCATTCAGTGTAGTAGCGGCATCTGGGTCTTCGATTTGGGTTACAAACTCTCTTACTTTATCGGCTAATACGTGAAGGTCAATATCCGCGCGGACAAATGGCATTAAAAATAATGCGATTAAAATAATACAGGTTCTAATAAAGATCATGCTTAAAATTGGTTATTCTTATTACAAAATGTCAAGATTTAAATAAGACATAATTCAATAAGTAATGACCCTTGGTTGCCGGCATCTCTGACACGCATGATGGCTCGTCGGCTAGAATTAAACTCGCGAGCGGTGGCTGCAACTGTTTGTCTATTTTGAACTCAGTATACATCCTAAAGTACGTCAATAAGACACGTAAAGCCTACCCAAAACGTTCCTTTTTGGACCCCAAAGTGTAAATGAAAGAACCCTCCCCTATTTGTTTATAGAGATTTTCGCAGCTTCAAAGAATGTACTTTTGCACGTGCTCCAGCAGCTTACGAGGATGCAGAGGTTTTGTTAGCAATTCATTCATCCCCACAGAAAGACATTGGGTACGGGTTTCCTTTAGTGCATACGCCGTAAACCCTATAATGGGCAAACCACTTTTTTCAAGCCCACATTCGCCAGCTCGAATGCGCTGCGTTGTTTCATATCCATCCATCTCCGGCATATTGACATCCATCAAGATAAGATTTACTTGATTTTTTTGCAACCACCCCAAACAACGGTACCCATTTTCAACGATATATACGTGGTACCCACTTTTTTCTAAAATTGCTTTTGCAACCTTTTGATTGTCTTCGTTGTCTTCAACCAGCAAAATAATTTTCCCTGACGTTACCTCGCTGGACGCCTCTGGAGGCTTTTCCACAGGCATACGAGGTAATTTCTCCATTTTTAGCAATAGCGTTAAATAAAATGTTGAACCTTTTTGTGGCTTACTGTACACGTGAATACGGCCTCCCATCAATTCAACGAGCGACTGGGTAATGGACAATCCAAGCCCTGTGCCTCCTTGATTTTGAAAGGGTATTTGCTCAAAAGCCCTAAAGATCTTTTGCTGGTCTTTAAAATCAATTCCTATGCCGCTATCCTTAACCGAAATGAATAATTGGTATAAATTCTTTTTGTAAACTCTCCCCGTCAGCCTTATTTGAATACTTCCCTGCGTCGTAAATTTAGTAGCATTACTCAGCAAATTCATTAATATTTGCCTCAGTCGCTTAGGGTCTCCAACAAAATAATTCGGCAATTGGGGATGTCGCCAAACGTGTAGGTGCAGGTTTTTTTTCACCAAAATCGGCTGAAAAAGATCTAATATTTCACGGAGACATTCGTTAAGGTCAAAAAAGATAGGCTCCAGCGTTAATTTATCGGCCTCAATTTTAGAAAAATCAAGAATTTGACTGATTAATTCCAAAAGCAATTGCGTGCTTGAATGGATGCTTTTTACGTAATCCTTCTGCTCATGCGTCAATTCGGTTTCGTTTAATAAATAAGCGTAACCTAAAATACCGTTAATGGGTGTTCTTATTTCGTGACTCATCGTCGCTAAAAATGTGGACTTTGCTTGCGTTGATTGCAAAGCTGCATCACGCGCTTTAGATAACTCTTCCGCGTAAAGTTTTAATTGTTCCTCATGTTTTTTCCGCTCAGAAATATCGATTAAACAACAGATATAACCTTCAAAATACCCATCCGATAAAATTCTCGGTGTACAGTGACTCCACATCCAATGATAACTGGATTTATACCCCCTCAACCGACATTCCATCGTAAAAGGTTCATGGCACAATTGGGCATTTAAAAAGGCCTTTTTATATTCCATAGCCACTTCCGGATGAAAATAATTAAGCCAGGACCAATCGGTGTATTTTAAACGCGTTTGTCCCGTAAATTCTGCCCATTTTTTACTGAAATAAAAACAAGAATTATCTTCGTTGCTTGTCCACAACAACACAGGGGCCATATTGGTCAACTGCTGAAATAAATTTTCACTCTTTTCCTGCGTTCGAATCATCTCATTGAGTGTTTGGGCCAGCATCCCAATTTCGTCTTTGCACAGCTCGGGGACGAGAGCTTTTGAATCCCCCAATTTACGTCGATGTATTTGCTTGGTAATAATATTCAAGGGCTTTAAAATCAGTTGATTAATCTGAAACATACAGCAAAAAACGATTATAAAGGTAATCAACAGCGAAATGCCGACTACTTTCACGCTTTGCTGCAAAAAGTCTTTTTGCCAGTAGTGTGTACGCAACTGGATTACAATGTATGCAGGCATGTAATTTGTTTGATCTCCATATTGAACCAAATAAATTCCAAGTGTATAATTAAATACATGCCTTTTTGGGAAAAAATCGTAGCATTCTAAATTGTTTGGGAATTCAGGCATACGAATACCGATTGGCAGAGGGTAATGCTGCCAAGGTTTTCCGATAAGCGTCTTTTTGTTGCAGGCCAAAATCTTCAGTGGATTTTCTGCAAGAATTGCCAAAAAATTAACGTGAGGTTCACTGCCTAAAGCGTAAACGAAACGCTGCAACTCATAGGGATAATGCACCAGCTGCGTACACATACCCAAAAAGTGGCCGATTTGTTGCGATCGCGACAATGCATGTCTGTTAAGATGTTTTTCATACGTGTAGCTCGAAAAAAAAACAATCACGCTTGAACACATGACCAGTACACACAAAAGAGGAAACAAAAATTTTAATTTAAGCGTTTTATTAACTCGATAAAAATTTTTTACATTCATTGTTTGCGTTGCAATGCCTCATACAGAAATGTTTTGTCAAAAACTTCATCGAAGTCTATGTCTTTTGCCGACAAGTTATTATTGGCAAGAAATTCTGCATTAATCGTTTCTATCACACCTGTGAGGTATTTATTAAATGTAAATAATTGAACTTGTTCTCCTAATTTCAATGGAACAACGGCGTTGAATATTTTTTCAGATCTGTTTTTAGAAACGGATAAATGATGACTTAGGTACGTATTTCCAAGTCCCGGATTACTTTTGTACAAATCCAATAAGTTATCCCAATTTGCAATAAATTTCTGAAAACCTTTCGCATGCCTTTGTAGGGTGTTTTGATTCATTACCAAAACATTGAGTTTCATCTCTTTAGGCCAATTCGCCGTAGAATAAATGGAATGATAATGGGTAGAATTTTTCATTAAATGGACATTGTAAGGAGGATAAGCTATAACACCTTGTATTTTTTGCTTTTGAATAAACGTTTCAAAGGCGGTTGGATCTACAAAACGTAGTTTTATGTCATGCATAGACAGTGCTACCGATTTTAACGCTTTTAACAAAACAAAACCACCAAAGGAATTAATTTCCCCACCGATGCATTGACCTCGAATATCGCTCATATTTTTTATGCTTTTATCAACCAATACGTGGCATGCAGCTTCCGGTGTGGCATAAGAAGGAATAAGAATAATTTTGGGTGCAAGCGCTTTATTTTTTTGCTGAATCATCATAACATCAATTAGATTGCAGATCATTCCGTGAATTTGTCCCCATTCAAAAGCTTGTTGTACATCGCTGAATGAACCAAATTCCATGAGTTGAACACGTAGTCCGGCGCGTTTAAAAAACTTTGCCTTTTTTGCTAAAATAAAGTATTCAAACCCCGAAGAAGCATTCAATCCAAGACGTATTGTGGGGACGTATCGCACCCATCGGATGCATCCATAGATCACACCTGCCAATACGATCAAAATAACTAATATGCCCAACCCCGCCTTATGCTTCACAGACTGTAATTTAGTCGGTATTACCGGCGTGAGCAAGTCAATTTTACATTTAGAACATGCGGGCATGCATAAAAAATTATTTTTAAGGTTTACTCCCATTCAATTTTATTTCAAAACCATTGTCATGTCTGTTATTGCTCCAAAACTAAACTGGTGTATCGTACGTTTAGGGAATGATTTTAACTGGTGGGTTAAAGAAATTAGCGACCCCATTCATTGGGATTTGGATGGGCTTAGCATTTTAGATCCAAAGCAAATGATCTATATACTTGATCTAATGGATGCATTGAAAGACTATGGATTGAATACCGACATTTTAGATCGTGCATTCTTCAAGTTCAGAATTGATAAGCGTCTCAAAGAAAATTTGGTTCGCTTGACACGTGTGGAAGGAAATTTGATCGATTCGGATGAACCTCTTTTTGCATTGCCCAATTCCGTTGATGAAGAAAAAGGTCCTTACGCGGATCTCATTGATCACGTGACTCGCCTACGTGTGAGGTTACTCAATGACAGTATCGATTTTAAACAAAATATTTCACCCGACGAAATTGCGGATGATTTAAATGAGCAATATCAACAAGAATTTTTTGAAGGATCTGCCATCCACTGTTACCGTGAATTATCGGATATATTAGAATATATCCCTGCAGGATTCGAATTGGATCGAGAAGAAATCCAAGAAAATGCCGATAAGGCCGAAGATCTTCTCTACAAAGACTTAGAGGTAGATGTTGGAGAAGATACCAACGAAAAGGAAGAGGTATTGGAACAAGATGAGACGATGCATTGGGAGGGTGACGATGAAAATAATGCGACTGTCGGTACCCACAAAAAGAAAGCATAATTTTTAGCAAGAAGTCGTAACAAAAGCTTGATTTATTTTAGCCTTATCCTCTAATAAAACTTTCTAGGGCACGGTAGCCAAGTGGTAAGGCAGGAGTCTGCAAAACTCTTATGCGTCGGTTCAATTCCGACCCGTGCCTCCATGATGTTATGAACTCATACGAAAAAGACTGGCAAGCCCTCAGACAAAATCGTCGCAAACAAGCAAAAAAGTGGCTACGTTATTTGCCGAGGCGTTCTACCTTTGCTCGGTATAAAATTTTAAGATGGTTTGGCGACAGCTTACTAAAACGGCGTTACCTATGGTCATTTAAATACCAAGCTGTAAAACCTGCCCTCTACTCGGGCTGGATTTTAACCCTTCTCCCCGTTATGGGCGCTCAGACGCTCATAGCAAGCATCCTTGCGATTATTTTCAAAGCAAACATTATGATTTTGGTCGCACTACAAATGATTTCAAATCCTTTGACGGTAGGCATATTGTGGCCCTTTGAGTATAAAGTTGGAGAAAAATTTCTTAAGCTTCTGGATACCAGCAATCAATTGGGATTAAACGTTACGGCGAGAGAGATTCTGGGTCACGGATCTATAGGGCACAAAGGTGCCTGTTTCTTAAAAATAACGCTGGCGATTGTAATTGGTGCTATTATTTTAGGTTACATTTGCGGTGCCATTTCTTGCTACCTATATAGGCATTTTACGCAACGCAACGCAATTACTTACCAACAGTTTTTAGCGTTGAAGGAAAAAGAGGCTTCCAAGAAGCAAGCGCGGTCTTTGGATTCTAAAAAATAAAGCCGGTAATCCTTTGTAGGGGTGTGTAAGGTTAAAATATTTGGTTACACATATCCACCCGGAAATCCAAAGCCGCATACGGGACAAGTGGGCGGCAAATCGACTTTAATAAAACAACGTTGTAGGTCATCGTAAAAAACATGATGAGCAAGCATTGTCCAAAGTTTTTTCGATCTAGCTCAAGAATCCAATGGTAGCAAATGTCAAAGTTCCCCAAACACCTAAATGTTTTAAAATATACAAACTAAATACCCAAAACTCTTTTACTGCCGTTTTGGAGTTTTGTACGATTATCTATTGTATATCCTTAAGGCATTTCCTTTGGACTAGCGTAAATTTCACCCGTATTTTCACCAACCCAAATACAACCATTGAAATAAACACCTCCCTCGTGAGGAATAGTGCTCAAAATCATTATACACAAAATGGCCATAAACTAATTGAACCTCTTCAACTGGATAATAATTCGGTGTCCCAAATTTACTCTCTCCTATCTCGTGCCTTCTTCGGTCTCGAGGAGCAATATGCCAACATCTGAATTGATTTAAGCACTTTGGTACTTCATAAACGGGATAACCATTGGCCAGGAAGCCTATCTGTTGCAGGGGGTTTCCCGTACGATCGAAAAGACAGTCAGCCTTCGCACTTAGTCGCCAAAAACCACTGATCTTCAATTTTTTGAACTACGGTATGAGAGAGTGTTCTGTAAGTTCCATCTGGTAGGACCGGACCATAAATTGCCTCTTTGCCGTTGTGGTGTTTGTAGTGTATCACATATCCTACATGCGGAAAATCGGCAACACGACTGAGGCCAAGATTGGCACACCCATCACTGGGACATATATCAAATTCATGCTTCACATAACAATGGCAACAATACCATCCAGCATTTAAGGTAACTACACCTATCAAATCTACTACCATAAGACCAGTTTTTATAATTGTACACACTGTTTTTTGCATATTATCTCCTGTTCTATTTTGGTAAAACCTATGCTCTCATTCAGAATAGCCCATAATGCATTAGGTATCAAGTACATCGGAAATATTTAACCAAAGTTTAGCATTGAGCCTTCAAGGATGTCTGTAGATTTTAAGATAGAGAAGCTTAAAACCATGAACCCGTCCTCAACCACATCAAATGGCCAGTTACCCTAAAGATTGAGGACTTGGTGTGAACGATATTCTTGAGAAAAGCCATAGGAACCCCAATCCCTACTTTCTCAGAAAGCAGGGATCCACAGGAAGAGATTAGAGATTAAAATATGTAATACGATACAATCGCTTAACCCCCTTTTATTGCCTTTAGGGCTCTAACTATACAGTTTACTTAATCTAGCCCTTAAAAGTCGCAATTGGGCTTATATCCTTGCGGCATTTCCTCTAGACTATTGTAAATTTGACCTGTATTTATGTCAACCCAAACGCGACCATCGAAACAAGCACCTCTCAAGAAAAGAGTTCCATCACTATTTTTCTTTGGGTCGCCAGCCTGCCGTGGAAAACTACAATACTTGTACTCATTATATCCAAAACGGCTATGAACTAATCGAACCATTTCAACTGGATAATAAGGCGGTGCCCCGATTGGAGACTCTCGTCCTTCGTGTATTCTATTGTCTCGGGAAGCAACGAATAGATACCTATACCAAGATCTTTTTAAACTTAAAGACTCTGGCATTTCATAAACAGGACAACCATTGGCCAAGGCGCCTGCCTGTCGCAGGGGCTCGCCTTTATTATCGAAAAGATTGCTATTTTTTGCAAGTACATCTTCTAGATTAGTCGTCAAGAACCATTGACCTGCAATTTTTCGGCACGGAACGTGAAAGAGTGTTCTATAATCTCCTCTTGGCGTTATCGGACCGTGAACCGCTATTTTTTCATCACCATTCACCACATATCCTACAAGCGGAAAATTAGCAACACGACTGGGACTAGAATTGACCTTACCAGTCTTGTCACACGAATCAAATTCATGTTCCTCATGGCAATCCTCGCACCACCAGGCGTTTAAGGTGACCTCACCCATCAAACCTACCATTACAAAACCAGTTTTTATAATTGTATTTATTGTTTTGCTCATAGCATTTCCTTTATTTAAAGTTATGTAATGCATTAAGCCTTCAAGGAATTCTATAAATCCCAAAGGTAAAACATATTCATGAATCCGTCCTCAAGCCACATCGAATGGACAACGGACCTAAAATCAAAACTTATTTTCAGGGTTTGTGATAGGGATAATTGCTAGGCTTTTGATAAGTTTGTCCCCTGTTTGGCAACCAAAGTAAATGCTTAAGGGGGCTACATGCATCGCTATTTTGATCTAGAGTGTGGGTATGGATTGCAACAATTTCTGCGTGTAGGGATGTTGGGGCGAAACGTATAAATCCTGAGCAGGCGCTTGTTCCACAATACGTCCCTGTTGCATAACGGCAACAACATCACTCACGTGTTCCACGATAGCCAAATCGTGCGCTATAAAAAGGTACGTTAATCCAAACGCTTTTTGCAAATCCATCAGTAAATTAACAATTTGTGCTTGAACAGAGACATCTAATGCGCTTACGGGTTCATCGCAAATAAGCAATTCCGGTTCCACCGCTAAGGCTCTCGCAATTCCGATGCGTTGACGCTGTCCACCGCTGAATTCATGTGGATAACGATCTAAGCTTGTATGAGGCAATCCAACTTGGTCCAGCAAGGCTAAAATCCTCGAATGCTTTTGTTGACGACTCCAAGATTTAAAATGGATGTCTAAAGGCTCCATTAGAATAGATTCCACATGCATTCGTGGATTTAGAGAATTGAAGGGATCTTGAAATATCATTTGAATTTTTTTACGATATTGGAAAAACTCACGGTTTGTTTTATTTGAAATGCAGGTTCCATTGAAAAAAATTTCTCCCGAACACGCGGTAACTAGCCGAACAATTGCTTTTCCTACCGTCGACTTTCCACTGCCGCTTTCTCCCACCAAACCTAAAGTGCAGCCTTGTTCTACCCTCAATGAAATTCCATCAACAGCTTTTACAACATGCTTAACTTTTCTAAAAAACCCTGTCGCGTTTATGTAATAAACACACAGATCCTTTATTTCTAACATGCAGGGGCACATTTTTGTTTTACACTAATAGAACTTGCTTGTTTGTCAATAGGAACCCTCCGGTTGCGTTCATGCGTGAAAAAAGTATATTTTTGGCTTCAAAAACTTTGTTTTTATATTAATTTAATAAGCCTTTAAGGGATGAAATTGTCAGAACGCATTGTCATTACGGGCATTGGACTTACGGCCCCCAATGGAAACTCATTGGCTGAGTTTAGGAAACATCTGTTGGAAGGTTACGCACGCATACAGAAAATAGATATGCGTTACATGGGAATTGTTCTGGCGGGTGTATGCACGTTTAATGCCCTAGAATATCAGTCCAAGAAGGAAGTGCGCGTGGGAACTCGGGCCGGTAGTATAGGTATTTACTGTGCCCACAAAGCCACCGAATCCAGCGGTCTCAATTGGCATCTTTTGGATAAGAGTCGCGTTGGCGTTTACGTAGGTATCACGGAGCACGGCAATGTGGAAACGGAAAATGAAGTATACCAAATTTCTAAATTTGGATACGATACGCGCTATTGGAGCCACCATCATAATCCAAGAACCGTTGCCAACAATCCTGCCGGAGAAATCACCATCAATTTGGGGATTACAGGGCCTCATTACACTTTGGGAGGCGCCTGTGCGGGTGGCAACATTGGACTTATACAAGGCGTTCAAATGCTGCGTTTGGGTGAGGTGGATACAGCCCTTGTCGGTGGTGTGAGCGAAAGCATTCACACATTTGGCATATTTGCCGGATTTAAAGCTCAAGGCGCCCTAGCCTTTCACGAAGATCCCAACAAAGCGAGCCGACCTTTTGATAAACGTCGCAACGGCATCGTTATCAGCGAAGGTGGATGCATGTTTATTCTAGAACGCCTGGATGCAGCTTTGGCAAGAAAGGCAAAGATTTTTGGAGAAATTGTAGGGTACGGTATCAATTCCGATGCGCGAGATACGGTACTTCCTTGCAGCGAGCAACAGGCCATTTGCATGCAGCTTGCCTTGAAAAAAGCAAAGATGCAAGCCGCCGACATCGATATCGTAAATACGCATGCAACCGCTACACTTTCCGGCGATATTCGGGAATGCGAAGCCCTCAACCGTGTATTTAAACAAGCACCCCATACCCACTTCAACAATACTAAAAGTTTTATTGGGCACGCAATGGGCGCAGCGGGCTCTTTAGAATTAGCCGGCAATTTACCTGCATTCGAAGATTATTACGTTCATCCAACAATTAATGTTGACGAATTAGACCCTGCATGCAAGCTTAACAATTTAGTGATTAATCACCCAAAGCATTTACCTCAAATATGGACGATATTGAATACTTCATTCGGTATGTTAGGCATTAATTCTGTGGTGATTGTTCGACGGTACGACGCTTAACGTTTTTATGACTATCATGGACAAAAAAAACATACGGAAAGTAGTGATTGATATTATTGCAGAAATTGCTCCCGATGAAGATCTGAGTAATTTAAAGGATGACGTGCGCCTACGCGATCAATTAGAATTGGATTCTATGGATTTTTTAGATATCGTGATGGAATTGCGCAAGCAGTATGGTATTGAGATTCCGGAAAACGATTACGGACATTTAGAATCACTGAAAAGTTGTGTAGATTACTTAATGCCTAAGTTTCAAGAAAAGAAGTAAAATTTTTTAACAATCCTTATAAAAATAGCATATTTTTGTGTCGTTAGATATAAATTAGTGAGTTACCTGTGTTATCATTCCAAGTTCAAATAAGGTGGCTTTTGTAAGGTAATGATTCATGAAATCCAAGTAAAATCAGCACTGCATTACCATAAAAGAGCATTCGCTACGCACTGGGATCTCAATTGTTACCGTGGGTGTGGACATCATTGCGTTTACTGTTTTGCCCAATATTCACACAAATATTTAGAATTCAAAGATTTTTTTGATGATATTTGGGTAAAAACTAACATTGCCCAAGTCCTAGAAAAAGATTTTTCCAAAAAAAATTGGTGTGGAGCCTGCGTCAATGTTTGCGGTGTTACCGATGGGTATCAACCGATTGAACAAAAATTTCAATTGATGCCATCCATCATTCAATGCTTTATCAAACATCGAAACCCATTAGCCATTACAACCAAATCTCATTTGGTTGTGCGCGATCTTCCATTACTCACCCAATTGAACAAAGTTGCCTACGTCGTATTACGCATGTCTATTTCCACGACCGACGAAAACTTACGAGAAAAATTAGAACCCTATGCCTCCAGGATACAAGACCGTTTTGAGGCATTGAAACTATTTGCAGCGGCAGGGATCGATACGGGTATTCTTCTCATGCCCATTATCCCTTACATCAATGATTCTTTTGAAAATCTGGAAAATATATTTAGGGAAGCAAAATCGTGCGATGTTAAAGAAATTGCTGTCGACATTTTGCATTTAAGGGGTCATATGCGACAAAATTTTTTGAGTTATGTGCAAAAATTATTTCCTCAGCATATAAATCGTGTACGTTCGTTGTACAGAGAAAGTTATGCGGATAAAATTTATTCCAAAGCGTTATATCAAAAAATCGCTGGCCTTCGAAGCAAATATAACTTTAACACATCTTTACCCAATACGACCCACATGGCTCGATGCCCAAAACAATTGGAACTGTTTTCGCATCCCATAAATTTTCTGTAAGAAAAATCTTTCCCCATAATTTTAACAGGAGATTAAAGCAATTGGCTTCTTGATAAACGTTAGCTTTTACATCGGCGCTGCCTACGCGCTTCATACAGGCATAAGCTCCCCGCAATACCCGCATTCAGAGAATCGGCAGATTTTCCAAACATAGGGACGGTGACTTTTGTCGCCTTCTCCAACCACAATGGAGTTAACCCATGCGCCTCATTACCAACACAAACGACGCACGCCCGTGTCATGTCTGTATCCCAATAAAGTAAATCCGCACAGGGGGTCATCGCCAACAGGTTCATGTTTTTGCCACCGAGAAAATCATAAATACGTTCCGCAGTATCCCAAACAATGTTTAATCCGAATACAGCTCCCTGAGAAGTCCTAATCACATTTGGGTTAAAAATATCCACGCAGGGGTCTGCAATCAATAATCCGTCGACGGCCGTTGCTTCCGCAGAACGCATCATTGCCCCTAAATTTCCTGGTTTTTCCAAGTGCTCCACCAACAGATATAAGCCGTCATCACAAATTTGAAAACTATCTAAAGAAGGTTCCCACACCTCCGCAATGCCAATAATACCGTCTGAATTTTCTCGCACGCTTAATTTTTTGAATAGGCTATCCGCCAACACGAAGCAATTTTCTCGTTTCAGATAATGGCTAAAATGCGTTTGAATTTTTTCATTTTGGGATACCCATATACTTTGTTGAAAAATGAATGCGCGTATGTAAACATTCGCTTGCAAAGCGCGATCTAATTCACGTAATCCCTCAATTAAAAATAATCTCTCTCGTTTTCGACCACGCGCATGCAATAATTTAAGCCATTGCCTGTAGTTGGGATTTAATTTGCTTGCAATGTGTAGGCCATGTATTGATTCCATAAGGCTTCTTTACTGCAATAGGATGGAATTTTCGATAAACATTTTGAAGCACGCAAGAAGCATAACCAATCCACCATCATTTGAACGGCTTCGTCCTCATAAATATCAAATCGTGTTAAATCCCTGTGGGGCATTTGGACATCCGACAAGTAGAAATTTTTGTAATACTTCTTCCACTTTAACAATTGATCTGCCTGCGTATCCAATTCTTTGCGCTTCACGCGATCCGTGGAAAGTTGATGAATCCGGTCGGTCAAATTTAAAGTGAAACGATTCTGCTCATATTTACCTTTAAAATAGTCGATTTGACGTTGATACCAATCAAATGCAGGCTGTTGCAATTGTCTGTCCGACCGTTGTTGGTGCAAATACTGAATCAACCCCGGACGTATCCATTCGCAAACCGGATCATCGATTTTTGCGGGTATGGGCAATATGGAATCCCATTCCAAGGCATTTGGCAAGTCCGACTCTCCAACCGGTAATACGTCGTAAAGAGAGGGTAAAAACAAGTCTGCACCCACACCTCTTTTTTGGGTAGATCTACCATCCGGTAAATACCATTTTTGCAGCGTAATTTTTGCAGCACCCAGAATGGATTTTGCGCAGGGAAACAAAGATAATCGGTCCATTTCCACAACCGCTTGGACTGTTCCTTTTCCGTGCGTCGTTTTGTCACCAAACACGAGAGCTCTGCGGTAAGTTTGTAACGCACCGGCAACAATTTCGGATGCGGATGCGCTGAAACGGGATGTCAAAACAAGCAAAGGCCCTTTCCAAACACATGTATGAGACTCGGCAAATTGTTGCGTAATTTTCCCCATCGTATCTTTGATTTGAACAACCGGACAATGATCCAAAAATAATCCTGCCAATTTAACGGCTTCATTCAGTAAGCCACCTCCATTACGCCTTAAATCTAAGATAAGCCCTTCTACATCGTAGGCTTCCAGCTGCAATATGAGCGCCTTTACATCTTCTGAAATGCAGTGCGAATCGTTATTATCTGAAGTTTCCGGACCATAAAAAGCAGGCAAATCAATTAAACCTACAACGCGACGGCCCCCTTGAGAATCCGGTAGATAAAATAACTTTGCGGAAGCTAAATTGTTCGTTAGTTTAATTTCCTCTCTCACAAGTTCTATGATTCTACGTTCAGAAGGCTCTGCATCAAACGGCTGAATCAGTAAACGTACTTTGGAATCCCGAGGCCCTCGAATGAGTTTAACGGATTGCCTCAACTTCATGCCTTGAATATTGACAAAATCTTTACTGTCCTGAGCCACAGCCAAAATTTTATCTCCCGGATGTAAACGTTTATCTTGTTCGGCAGGCCCTCCCGGCAACAATTCTTTAATGACGCATAGGCCATTTTCTTCGCTCAAATAAGCACCAATACCCACCAAGGCATTGTGTAAACTAATGGAAAAATCTTCCATGGAATCCGCCGAAAAGAAAGTGGTGTGCGGATCGTAAAAATGTGCCACCGTATTGAGAAAAATTTCTTGAATATCCACGGCGTCGATCTTATCAATGCATGACAATAGATTATTGTATTGATCCGCCAATTTAGTTTTCGCATCCGCTAAATTTTTCATGCACTGTTCAACGCTTAAAGTCTCATCTTCCGGCTCATTTTTGGCAGATTTAGACAAACCTTCCACATCGTCTTCTACCCAAGAATTTTCTTTCAATTGTACCGCTAAAGACTCATTCAACAGCTCGTGTTGAAGCCGTTGATGCCATAAAAGATCCAATTCAATGCGTGTTTTTGCCCACGGTGATTCTTTTCGGTTAGCATCGTAAAATAAATTTTTATTGAAATTAAAGTCACCTTGTAATCTTTTGTGAATCCAGCGAATTCTCTGTTCAGCGATGGTACGGTACCCTTCAAATATATTAAATGCGGGTGTTAAACTGCCTCCACGCAGTAGTAATTCCAATGAAAGCGCGTACTGATGCATGAAATTATCCTTATCCGCTTGGGTAAAAAACATACGCTGAGGATCCAAAGTCAGTAAAAACTCTTCTATTAGTTTATGGCAATCGACTTCGCCAAGGGGTTTTTTTAAAAAATGTAATTCCTCCAAAAAACGTACCAAAAAAATGGTTTCCGTTCTCATAATCGCCGTTTGAACAAATATTTTTCGAGACTTTTCATCGCCGGCTGCAGGATTACGAGTTTTCTTTGCCTGCACAAGTGGCTTGCCGCCCAAATAATAAACAAGTGCTGTGCAAAAAATAACATATTTAAAGACCGTCAAAAAAAACAAACGAAATTTTTTATTCATGCTATAAGGTTAAAATTTTCTACACTGCTCAAGCCACTTCTTTTCTTCCATAGAAAGCGAACCCATCCCCTCTTCACGTAATTTTCTTAAAATATCAAAGGGAATAAGTTGAACGCGATCATTATCCATGGAATCGTCTTCTATGTGCACTTGATAATTTGTTTTAAATGGAATTTTTTGCTCCTTTTTGTCACGGCAAAATTCGAAATGCCTCTGTGCTAGGCAGTAGGCAAAACCGCACAGCATGCCTCCTAAATGTGCAGAATTTGCAATGGAAGAATTATTTTGAAGCTCATATAAGACACCATTGATCACCTCGTACCACCAGGTAAAGTAGATCAGCCATTTGGCTTTTATTTGTATTGGAAAAATAAAAAAAACGAGCAACGACATGGATTTTTCGGGATACATGTGGCAAAAATAAGTCAACAAGGCCATAATACCTGCCGAAGCGCCCATTAAACAATGCGTATGATGTGCATGGAGAGACAACCAACATAAGCCACCGACCCCAATCCCACAAAAGTATAAAATTAATAGAGATTTCAAGGTCAGTTCATAAATTAACAAAAAACGACTCAGGAAATAAAGCATCAGGCCGTTGAATAAAAAATGAAAAAAATCTAAATGTAAAAAAGAATAAGAGAATAGCATCCAAAATTTTCCTTCCATTAGGCCTGGCAAAGAAAGGGCAAATTGATTTTCAATCCAATGACTGTTGAACCAAACATTAAGGATTTGCATGCACACAAACACCCCGCCGTAAACCCCTATTAATCTTTTTATAAAAGCATCTCGAGGCTGGTAATTAACAGCGCGAAAAAACGAATGTTGCATGATATAGGTTTATATTTTTCTTATCCTAACGGCAAGCTTTAACCATTTTTTTTACAAATACCCAAATGTTAAGGGTTAAACCCATGTGTAAGTAGTTTTTTATACTTTTGTATTGAAGAAATTTTTTTGTATCTTAAATTCACTTCCACTGCTTACAGAAATCTATGCCAAGAGAACACGTTATTATTGAATGTACCGAAGCACGCAAAGAAGGAAAACCTGTTTCGCGTTATATGACAACGCGTAATAAAAAGCTTCAAGTTGAAAAAGTTGAAAAAATGAAATACAACAGGTTTTTAAGACGTCATACTTTACATCGAGAAATAAAGGATAAATAGATCTTTCTTAAGACTTTTTGAGGCTTTTCATTGTCGGGGGGCAACCGCTAGAGTAAGTGGGGTTGGTTTCGTAAAAAAGCAGGCCGTTTTGTAAAAAAGCAGGCCGTTTTTTTCGCTTGAAAATTCCCTAGAACCTTTTAGGGTGTGGGGTGGTTGTATGACAGAAACAGATGTTAAAATTTGTGTAAGTCACGTCCGTAAAACTTTTACGAGAGGCCATCGTTTTACCAAAGTATTGGACGATATCTCCTTTTCCATACAAGCAGGAGAATTTGTTGCGATTTTAGGCCCCAGTGGGTGCGGAAAATCCACACTACTAAATATGGTCGCCGGTCTTGAATCTTGCGAAGAGGGAAGTATTGTCGTCAACGAATACCATACCAATCAACCCGAACGACACCGTATGATGATGTTTCAGGAAGCAGCCTTGTTCCCTTGGTATAACGTGCTCGGCAACGTGGTTTACGGGTTACGCTTCAAGAAAGGACTCACAAATGCTGAACGTAAGACAATTGCATCCTACTATCTCCATATAGTTGGGCTTGATCACTTTGAACGAGCGTATATTCACGAACTTTCCGGAGGTATGAAGCAACGCGTCGCATTGGCAAGAGCCTTGGCTCCAAATCCGCAAATACTTCTTATGGACGAACCTTTCAGCGCACTCGATGCACTCACCTGTGAACAACTCTATAGGGATGTTCAAAAAATTTGGAACATGCAGCACAAAACCATACTTCTCGTAACTCACAATGTGCGCGAAGCAATCGTGTTGACACAACGCGTTATCGTGCTTTCTCGGCGTCCAGGAAAAATTTTAAAAGATTTTCCCATTCAGTTATCCTATCCAAGATCTGTACATGATGTATCGGTATCCGAACTTGCCAATGAACTCACCAATGTATTACACGAAAAAGATAACGCTGAAGACTGCGCTTCTTGCACATGAAACATCGATTGCCATTGCTAAATTCAAACATCGTAAAATCTCTATTTAAAAAAGTAGCTTACCTATTTACTATCTTATGCATATGGCAATGTGCATATGTTTTAGGAGGGTGTTCCGATTTAATTTTCCCAACACCCATTCAAGTGGCCCGTTTTTTGTGGCACGCTTGCGCCGATGGAACGCTCGTAGGGGCCACTTGGATGACGATTAAGCGTCTTATTTTAGGGTACAGCATAAGCGTATTCATAGGGATTCCGATGGGTATGCTATGCAGTCGATTTTATATTTTGAACGCCTTCATTGGAAAACTAGTTCTGGGGCTTCAAACATTGCCCAGTATCTGCTGGGTACCTCTAACCTTACTTTGGTTTGGGCAAACAGATCGTGCCATTTTATTTGTTGTTACCATGGGCTCCTTATGGTCCTTGATTGCATCTACGGAATCGAGTGTGTGTCAAATTCCGAATTTATATATCAAGGCAGCTCGTACTATGGGTTCCCGAGGGATTGATCTGTGGGTAACGGTTATTTTCCCGGCTGCCCTACCTTTAATTATTACGGGCATGAAACAAAGTTGGGCGTTCGCTTGGCGGTCTCTCATGTCGGCAGAGATTTACGTGAGCACTATCCGTGGACTCGGTATTGGACAACTTCTCCATTACGGAAGAGAAATGCAGGCCATGGATCAGGTGGTGGGTATTATTTTTGTCATCATTGCCATAGGCTTCATCGCTGAAAAAATTATTTTCGTTAATCTAGAGAAAACTTTGCATAAACGATGGGGTTTTATCAAATCGCCCAATTAAACCTCATCCGTCAAATGATAGGCACGCATGAGGTTAATTTTTGAAAAACAATTGGATCTTTAGGGGGGTTTTCTATTACACTTCCAGTGTAAAAAAACTGTCCAACATTTGGTCGTATTGAACACCCAAAATGTGCTTTATGCTTGCTCTAAGCGAGATATTGGCATTTTCTATTTCCGACAAATCGTCATCGGTTAAAAAACTTATAAGATACAAAGTTAGACCTAACATGTTGGGGATTTCACGTAAGTTATTTAATTTGAACATTTCCTGTATCTTATTCGGTAAACTGATTGTTTCATCCTGAATAAACAGTTTCAAAGGCATTGAAG
Source organism: Puniceicoccales bacterium (assembly GCA_031266455.1). Classification (GTDB taxonomy): domain Bacteria; phylum Verrucomicrobiota; class Verrucomicrobiia; order Opitutales; family UBA9783; genus CABUVL01. The sequence continues at coordinate 103,883 of JAISBA010000005.1, read as the reverse complement.
TTTTAAAAAAATTGACTCGAACTTCATTAATTTTACGAGAAAATTCAAACCAGTATGCCGAATCCCCTTCCTGAACAAGAATATCTCTTAGGGTTCTAAATATTTTTCTATCGGCATTGCCGTCCCAAATAGATTTCAATAGGTTGTAATAACTTCCCTGCGGTATGTCATATACAACGTTGTGATAATGATTGTCGGACACATAACTGCTTGAAAATTCAGGGTAAGCTCTTAAAAAGCTTGTGCCACCTACAAACAAACTTAAAATTAATGATTTATAAAAGTTTTTCATTGTACTAATGTATAACGTCTTTTTTTAAGGTACCTTTAGGAAAATTTTCATGGCCGTCTAAAAATAAATTTCAAAAATCGTTTATTTCTTTAAAATTAACTTGACTCAATGAAAATTATGCACAGTTTTACTTTTTTCAAAAAATTGTTGCATGTTTATAATCAGACAAGCCAAACATGAAGGACTTTTGGGTTTAAAAGCCATTAGAGAAAACATAATTCCGGGATGTATTGTGGGTATTGTGGCTCTGCCTTTAGCCATGGCTTTTGCAATTGCTTCCGGAGTACATCCTGAGAACGGACTGTACACGGCCATCGTGGCAGGTCTGTGCGTATCCATTTTTGGAGGTAGTCGCGTGCAGATTGCCGGACCTACAGGAGCATTCATCGTTATTTTGGCATCCATTACGCAACGTTACGGGATAGAAGGTTTACAAATTGCAACACTGATGGCTGGAGTTATCCTCATTTTGATGGGATTAATTCGCTTTGGATCCATCATAAAATATATCCCAGAACCCGTAATTGTTGGATTTACTTCGGGCATAGGTATTGTTATCTGGATTGGACAATGGAAAGATTTCTTTGGCCTCGACGTACATTTTCATGACTTGCATTTTCATAACAAACTGATTGCCATCCTAGAAGCTTTCCCAACGCTGGACATTGCGACAACAGGTATGGCCCTGTTAAGTTTAGGGATACTGATTATCTTCAAAAAGTACCTACAACGCATTCCGGGCGCGTTGATTGCTCTCATAACGGCTACCTTAATTCAATGGATTTTTAATTTTGACTCCATTGCAACCATTGGATCTGCCTTTGGAGGCATCCCGCAAAAGCTTCCTTCATTCCACTTCCCTGCGTGCACTTTCCCGCGATTATTAGAACTTGTGGGACCCGCATTCACCATTGCTTTATTGGGAGCCATTGAATCTTTGCTATCGGCTGTTGTGGCAGACGGCATGACGGGGAGCCGTCATGCCTCTAACCAAGAACTCATCGGACAGGGCATTGCAAACATTTTGACTCCCTTGTGCGGTGGTTTTGCAGCCACGGGAGCCATTGCTCGTACCGCAACCAACATTCGAAGTGGCGGATATTCTCCCATAGCAGGGATCGTACATTCCATAACACTGATTTTACTCATTATCTTCTTGGCACCTCTAGCCGGAAAAATTCCACTTGCCACCCTATCGGCTATTTTGTTTATGGTTGCCTACAACATGAGCGACATGACACGCTTCTCGCACCTTCTTTTGAGAGCCCCAAGGTCGGATAGCGCTGTGCTGCTGATTACTTTTTTTCTAACCGTGTTTGGCGATTTAGTGATAGCCGTCAACGTTGGAGCCCTATTGGCCACTTTATGCTTCATGCGCCGTATGGCTAAAAGCGTCCAAATTGAACTCAACAACGAACAAGTATTAAAGCACGAAAACATTTCTGAGAAAATACTCGATGGTATCGTCGTATATTCCATCGAAGGACCTTTCTTTTTTGGCGTTATTGAAACCTTTCAGAATGTACTGGCAAAAATAAACGACAAAATTCACACGGTCGTTTTGCGCCTAAAACACGTTTCATTCATTGATGCCACCGGATTGGATTCATTGCATACGGTTACCTGTTCTCTGCAAAAAAAGTCGGTAAAAATAATCTTTTGCGAGGCCAACGCATGCGTGTACGCGCGCATGCGCAAAGCCCGATTGCAAGATTCCTCGTTGATGGATAACTTTGATCGTACTTTGTTGGAAGCTCTACAAGTTTCCCACTAAAGCGTGTAATGTTTTTTTCATTAACGCTTTAAAAATTCAGATAACTTTTTCCTCAATTTCGCAATCACCTGAGAATGAATTTGGCAAATGCGTGATTCGCTTAATTGGAAAACCTTTGCAATTTCTGATAAACGTAAGTTTTCGACGTAATAGAGACTCAACACTTGTTGCGAAAATTTTGGCAATTCTTTTAAGCATTTTCTTAATATTTGCCACATTTCTTTTTTCTCAAAGATTTCTCGACCATTGTCTTGCTCAAAATCAGCCAGGACTTCTTGCAGGGAGTAATTATCCTCCTCTTTGCCCGCAGTGCTGTGAGCAATATCTAATGGAACATAAACTATAGGTTTAGCGTACTGCCTAATACGCTCACCGTAAGTTCTATCTACGTGTAAATAATTGCAAATTTCTTCGTTTGACAAAGAGCGTCCAAGTTTTTGCTCCAATTGTACAACTTTGTGCTGAAAGTTTTTTACTTTTAACCTTAAACCTCTCGGCAACCAGTCCAATCGCCTCAATTCGTCCAACAGCGCTCCCTTAATGCGAATAGAAGCGTAAGAACCAAAGGAACACCTTGCCTCTCTTTTAAAAGTTTGCGTAGCAGAAATTAATCCCAATAACCCTACGGTGTATATATTTTCTCTGTCGGTTGTTGTTGAACAATGGAGCAGTATCTTCCCAACCATTGATTTCAATAAAGGCAAGTATTGTATTACAAGATCCCAATCGGGTTCCATTAATCCCGTTTGTGTGTAAACTTTTTGTAGCGGCTTACGCTTTTGAGGATCTTTATATAAAACATTCATTGGCTTTTATTACCTTCTTCAAATTTTTTTAACCATCGGTCACTGCGCTTTTAAGAGTTTGCATTACTCATAAAACCAATTGCATATAAAGCAATTCCCATGCCTACTTTCCAAAACACGCATTTCAACCGTCGAGCGAATCAATCAACCGCATAGATTGATGCAATCTGTGATTTGTTGTTTGGAATTTAATTGGGTGCTTTTTTATTATGGCCAGAGCCGATCAATTTTAGGTATCCCTGAAATGAATCCATTGACTAAGTTGTAGGATTCAGGAAACCAATAATGGGAATAGCCTAATTTTTTGCGTTAAAAATATGGCTTTTAATTCTGTCGCGTACGGAAAACCTAATAAAACGTTCCATGGGTTGAGTGAAAGTCTTACAAACAAGTTTTATAACTTTCGAAAAGCGTGCCGTTTCGCAAGGAATATTTGCCCAGGGTGTGAGTTGAGCGTAAACGTAATACAAATGGAATAATTTAAATATATAGGTTTTCTTTAGCAATTTGACGATACGTTGTGGAAAATTCCAAGGTTTATACACGGAAAAGTGGATGCAAACGGGTTTGCCCAATTTTGCGGTTTTCTTTGCTAACGGAGAAAAGGGGGTAAAATTGTATTTAGGTGCCAGTTCAAAAATATTTGACCGATCAACGATAAGATTAAGGATATCCTGTTCTGGGCAAGAAAGTTTTATATGAGGATTTTTGCGTAAAAAGTCTAAAACTTGGTATAATACACGTTCATTCCTCATAACAACTAGGTTCATCAGCATCACACCGGAATTAAAATAACGTTTGTTTTCCTCTAATCCTATATTTGCTTTAAATTTTTTTAACTGAGTATCTTTTATAAAATTATTATCCAGGTACACGGCTCCAAACCAATAATTTTCTAACGGTTGATCCCACAAATCTCCCAAATCTCCTTCGACAATGATGTCACTGTCTAGATAGATAACTTTTTCTTGATTACGCAATATTTCTGGAATACATACACGATAAAAGATTGCGGGAGAAAAGTGAGCGGGTAACGGAAATTCCTCGAAACAACGTTGCTTAGGTGGTTTTACTACGTGCAAAGCATGTTGCCCTTTTTGCAAAATATCCATTGATTGAATTCTATCGAGATTTGAGTTGGATATGCCGCAATCAAAAATATAAAAATTAAACTTTCGTTGTGAATTTTCGACAGTGGAAGCTATGGTAGCCGATGCATGCCGTACATAATTATCATCACAGGTCAAAACAATGGCTATGTTTTCGCAGCGCACCATATTTAATCAGTCAATTTTAAGCTTCCACACATTACAACAAAAAAGTTTTGCGGTTTCCATGTAAAAACTCTTTCTTTAAAAGTAAACTTTATCTTTATTATAATTTAATTTATCGCCTCTACAATGAAAACAGAATGGCAATTTAAAACATCCTACGATGTGTGCGTAATTGGAAGTGGTTTATCGGGTTTGACGGCAGCCAACTGCTTAGCAAAATTTGGCCATTCGGTTTTATTGCTGGAGCAACATTTTCAATTGGGTGGTCTTGCGGCTTGGTTTAAGCGTCCCGGAGGATATATTTTTGATGTATCTTTGCACGGATTTCCAATAGGCATGATCAAATCCTGCCGACGTTATTGGAATAAGGAAATTGCCGATTCCATTATCCAATTGCCAAACGTTCGCTTTATCAATCCGCAGTTTAACTTTTATACAACTTTTGACCGAAACGATTTCACGGATAAACTGACGCATACCTTCAAGGTTCCTTTAAACGTTGTTGAACAATTTTTCAATCATCTGAGGGCCATGAATTTTTACGATGCCGATACGCGTACGATCGAAGAACTCTTTGAAGAATTTTTCCCCCATCGGCTTGATATCCATCGTTTATTGATGGAACCTATTACGTACGCAAACGGTTCAACATTGCAAGATCCCGCAATCACCTATGGAATTGTGTTTTCTAACTTCATGAGCAAAGGGGTATATACGTTTAAAGGAGGCACCGATCGGCTCATTCAAGCGATGGGTTTGGAATTGCAAAAAAATGGTGTCGACGTTGCCAAAAGCGCCCTTGTGGAAAAAGTTTTTACGGAAAAAATAGGAGATCAATCGGTTGTACAGGGCTTGCAGGTCAATGGTAAAACCATTGCATGCAAAGCAATTGTTTCAAATGCAAATTTAAAAACAACCCTACTTCAATGGTGTGACACCCATATGTTGGATGAGGCTTTCCTGGAAGAAGTCAAAGCGGTTCGTCTTAATACAAGCTCTTGCCAAGTCTATATGGGCTTAAAAACGGGGGAAACGTTACCCCCCATAGGCGATTTAATCTTTACTTCTGAAGCTCCGCATTTTTCCAGTTCGGAATTGAAGCTATTGAATACTCAAAGTCGCACTTTTTCCATCTATTATCCGCGCATCCGTCCCGATCATAAGCCTGCCCATTACACGCTTGTTGCCTCCACAAATGCACTGTGGGAAGACTGGATAAATTTGTCGGAAGAAGATTACAAGTCTGCTAAGGAAAATCTAAAACAGAGAACACTGCAAGCTTTGGATAAAATTGTTCCGGGCATAGAAAACAAACTAGGTTGGATTGAAGTGGCCACACCAAAAACATTTAACCGATACACATTGCACGTCCAAGGGGCTTCTTTTGGAACCAAATTTGAAGGATTGAAGGTTTCTATGGATTTACCCAAACATGTGGCTGGATTATATCACTCCGGTTCCGTTGGTATCATTATGTCGGGATGGTTGGGAACCATCAATTACGGCGTTATTACCTCCAATAAAGTCGACGCCTACTTGTGCCAATTGACTTAAGCGTTTAATAATTTCAATTTACGAACCGCGTAACATCCTTGCGTTAAAACGTATTGTTCACTCAAAAATACTGCCATCAAGGTCTGAAACATAAAGCTATTCGCAGCCACAAGGCAAAAGTTAAAAAGATATTTTTTTACACACAGGATGCATTAAACAAGTTTGACGCCTCAGAAGCGAGGATTACGCGAATAGAAGCAAAAATTGCATGGCGTTTCGGTTACCTTCAATTTTAACCCAGGCTGCATGAGGGTAGTACCAACGTACAATCCATGCCTACATCCCGTAATGTGCGGGTAATAATCAACGCTCCCGCCAAACTTTCGTCTTTCGGTTTCATAAAAAATACCGCCAGAAGAGCTTATCGAATAAAGCTGAACATGTGAGTTGGTCGCTGATTTTTTTAAATGCCCAACGACCAGTTGATTTAAAACACTGGCCGCTTCATTAATCTTTTTTGCAGCAGAGAAAGTAACCAAGGCCCTATATAAAGGATAATAGGCTACCTTAGTGCCACTGTTGCACTCACTACCAACGTAATAAATGACTCCCTTTCCCCCGTCAATCATACCTCGTTCCTGAATCAAGAGTAAACAATTACCTACTTTCGGAAATGTCGTACCTGCATAAGTAAAATTGAGTGCGCTTGATAAATCGGCAAATACGTAAAATTCGAGCGAATTATGCACGTCTTTTTCTATATATTTCGAAAATGTTCTCAATTGTTCACTTAATTTGCTATTTCCTGAAATTAAATAATACTGATTCAGTTGCGTTAAAAAAAATTGTGTGCAAAAAGTCAAAAAGACACCGGCCATGACGCCTGCCAACATGATTTCAACTAAGGTAAATCCTCTCGATTTATTCTTCATCCATGAAGAAAATAAAAGAAATAAGATATAAGTTCAATCTAAAATTGAAATGAAAGCGTCTGCGTTTAATGGTTATTCTCTTTTAGACCCCGCAGTATAATTGCAAACAAAATTTACCAATTTCTCTCTTTCAATGAGGGTAACACTGTGGGTTGACACATGTTTGACCTGCACTTGATTATTCCTTAATTCGTCAGATCTGTAAAATAAAATGAAGTTTGGATTGTATTCTAAAGCTTTCTTGAATTGTTTGGAAACAGTCCCCTCTCCTAGTATGTAGGTCACCGACAAGTCGTTCTGTCTTAAGTTTCCAACGTCTTGCAAAGCTTGCCTACGGGTACTATTTTCAAAGATAACAAAGCAATCTAAAGGAAATGTTATCTTAGGTAATAGGTGATACTTCTGCAATACGTCGAGTAAAGTAACGTCACCCATTGCAAATCCAACAGCCGGTAAGGCATGTCCCGTAAGTTTTTCAAATAGTAAATCGTAACGACCTCCGCCGGCAAGTGCACGCCCATTTAAATCCGCTTCAAAAACTTCAAAAACAAATCCCGTATAGTAGGCCAGTCCACGAACAATACCTAAATCTACCCGCACAAATGAACCGTATTGCAACGCATCGAGCTCTTCCAGTAATTGTCCCCAGGTCAACAACCGCTGATCAACCGCTGCTTTGAGCGTATTATTCGGATTCAATGCATCAAAACAGCCTCGAATTTCCTGCAATGTATTGGACTGACGCAACTGTTCAGCGCGGATCAAAAATTCCTGCACACTTGCTGTAGGAGACAAATAGCGCAACGCATCTTTTTCCAAGTCTTCCCTTTCTCGCCGCTCCCACTTATCAAGAACGTTCAATAAACCTACCTGGAGCCTGCTTTCTTCAATACCCAAGGCTTGTAACCAGAGGATCCAAATTTGGCGATCACTTAAACGAATATAAAAATGTTGTCGCCCCAGTCCCAATATGCTGAAGCTTTCAATGGCCAACGCAATTAATTCCGCTTCTGCGGAAAAAGAACCTTCTCCCACAATGTCAACGTTAAACTGGTAAAACGACCTCAATCGCCCTTTTTGGGGACGTTCGTAACGAAAATTTTCCGTAATATTAAACCACTTAATGGGTTTCTTTAGACTTGCAGCACGCGTTCCAATGAGTCGAACTAACGAAGGAGTTGTTTCGGGTCTTAGGGCCACTTTGCGTCCACCCCGATCCTCAAAGGCGAATAATTGTTCTCTGATTTCTTCGCCCGATTTTTCCGTAAACAACTCTAGAGGTTCCAAAATTGGACTATCAAACTCTAGGAAATGAAAACGGTGTGCCACTTCCCTCCATGCCGTAAATAAGACATTACGTACGGCACATTCCGTTGGATAAAAATCGCGAAACCCTGGCAATGTCTCCATCACAACGGCCATTGTCGCATTTAAAGCAATCTTTGCAAATCTTTTACATTAAGATTTTTCAACTGTTTTTTCAAAGATTGGCCAGGCCTAAACTTAATCACTGCATGATCTGGAATGACAATAGGTTTATTGGGGTGCTGCGGATTACGTCCTATACGACTCTTGTGAATGCATACTTCTAGAGTACCAAAATTTCTTAATTCTACATATTTCCCATTAACCAATGCCAATTGAATACTCGTTAAAACCGTTTCCAAGGCTTTCCTTGCCTCCTTTGGGTCAATGCCCGTTGACTTGCACATGCGCAAAACAAGATCTTTTTTTGTCAAATTAGGCCTCATGCTATTTTTGGTTAAATTTTACATTTACTAACCTTCCTAAATGATCAATTATATAACCGATTAAAGTCAATCCTTTATGGGGGAAAAGGAAGATAATTTAGAAAACATCAAAGAAAAACTGCAAGAAATCTTTGGTAAGGCATCTTTGCACTTTGACAGTACGGGGTTTTCGACCAATGAAGCGGAAAATACTTCTTCGAAAGATACAATGACAGAGGAAGCATCAAACTTGGAAATTTTAAAACAAATTGAAAATTTTAATCTAAAACCCCGAGAAATACGCGATTTTTTAGATAGGTACGTCATCCAACAAAATGAAGCAAAGAAGGTTTTGTCGGTGGGTATCTGCGATCATTACAATCACGTAAGAAGTTGCCTAGAATATCCCGCATACGTGCAGCAAAATTATCACAAACAAAATATTCTTATTTTAGGACCTACGGGTGTTGGTAAAACTTACTTGATCCGTACCATAGCGCGACGTATCGGAGTCCCATTCGTCAAAGCAGATGCGACAAAATTTTCAGAAACGGGATACGCAGGGGGTGACGTAGAAGACTTGGTGCGTGATCTCGTAAAAGCAGCCAACGGCAATGTTGATTTGGCACAATATGGTATTATCTACGTCGACGAAGTTGACAAAATTGCGTCCGTACAAAATGTACAAGGGCGCGATGTCTCCGGCAGAGGGGTGCAAATCAACCTACTGAAACTTATGGAAGAAAGTGACGTAAATTTGGTGACGCCAACGGATATGATGGGACAATTTCAGGCCGTTTTAGATTTACAAAAAGGCAAGGGTAAATCGCAAAAGCGTACCATCAATACCCGCCATATTTTGTTTATATTTAGCGGAGCTTTCGATAAATTGGCCGAAATTATAAAGCGACGTGTTGAGCAGTCAACCATGGGGTTCGGTATCAATTTGGAAATCAATAGCGAGGAAATGACTTCCTATTTGCACAAAGCAACCACGCAAGACTTTATTCAATACGGGTTTGAACCTGAATTTATTGGACGTATTCCCATTCGTATGGCCTGCGATGCCCTCAAACAAAAGGATCTTATCCGCGTTTTAACGGAATCCGAAGGATCCATTTTAAATCAGTATCAAAATGATTTTAAGGGGTACGGTATCGACATGCAAATTACGCGCGAAGCCATTGAGGAAGTCGCATGTCTCGCCGAACAAGAAAAAACAGGAGCCCGAGGCCTCATGACAATTTTGGAACGAATATTGCGAAATTTTAAATTCGAATTGCCTTCTTCGGGTATCCATTTTTTTGAAATCAATACGGATACGCTCAAAGATAAAGAAAACTATTTAAGGCAGTTGCTTCTAAACAATCAGCCGATCCTGGAAAAAACGTGCAAAAAATCTATAAAAACGTACGAAGATAATTTTTTCAAAACAAGTGGACTTAAAATCAAATTTTCTCCGGAAGCTGAAAAATTGCTTGTGGAACAAAGTATAGAGCAAGATAAAACGATTCATGCATTGTGCGAATTGCTATTTAAAGACCTTGCTTACGCATTAAAAATTATTGCGCGTAATCAGCAAAAAGAAAATTTTATACTAACGGATGAATTTGTTAAAAATCCGCAAAAGACCTTATCCCAATGGATTATCGATAGCTTTGAAAATCCTCAACCGGGCACAAAAAATGAACTTGGTACTACAAACAATCGCCAATGAAAGTCGTGGCATTGCCATAGATGCAATCGAAAAAGCCAACTCTGGCCATTTGGGGCTACCGCTAGGCTGTGCCGAATTGGGCACCGTTTTATTTGGTCAATGCTTAAATTATAATCCCGGCAATCCAAGGTGGTTGAACAGAGATCGTTTCGTACTGTCCGCAGGTCACGGTAGCATTTTCCTATACACATTTTTACATTTAAGCGGCTATCCCATCTCACTGGAGGATCTCACAAATTTTCGTCAATTGGGGAGCAAAACACCGGGACATCCGGAATTTGGCCATACCCTTGGCGTTGAGGCAAGCACGGGGCCCTTAGGTCAGGGTATTGGGAATGCGGTCGGTATGGCTTTATCGCAGAAGAAGGCAGCCGCTTATTTCAACTCCGAAGAACATACAATTTTCGACAACGCGGTGGTCTGTCTTTGCGGCGATGGATGCTTACAGGAAGGTATAGGTCAGGAAAGTATTGCATTGGCAGGGCACTGGGGTCTCGACAATTTAATTTTATTCTACGACGCAAACCAAATAACGTTGGATGCTCCTCTATCCGCCTCGCAAACAGAAAATGTGCAAGACAAATTTGAAGCCATTGGCTGGGCTGTTCGTAGCATTGATGGCCACGATTGTGAGGCAATTAAAAATGCGTACCAATGGGCCAAGGCGCGAATAGGTAAGCCGCATCTCATCATTTTAAACACGCTTATCGGAAAAGGATTGCCTGACATTGAAGGAACTTCCAAAGCGCATGGATTTGCGGGCATTAAGTTTGCAAAACAGGCAAAGTTAAATTTAGGGTTGAATCCCGAAGAGCATTTTTTTATTTCCCAAAAAACCTACCAGTACTTTCAAAAGCGTAGGCAAGTGTTGCAAAAAACTTACCTCCAGTGGAGCAATATTTTTCAAGCCTGGAGCCAAGAAAATCCGGAAAAAGCAAAATTACTATACGAACCGACTCCCCTAGACGATGTTTTTTTTAAAGGCCTGCATACGGCATCAACAAAGCCTCAGGCAACACGATCCCTAGCGAGCGAGGTTTTAAATCAAGTGGCTCAAAAAGATTCTCTGTGGGTAAGTGGTAGTGCAGATCTATTTGAATCCACAAAGAGCTTTATTCAAGATGGCGCCATCTTTCAGCGGAACCATTTAACAGGACGCAATCTAATGTTTGGCATTCGTGAGCATGCCATGGGTGCTATTTTGAATGGGATCGCCTACGATAAAATATTTAAGCCGTGTGGGTCCACCTTTTTGGCATTTTCCGATTACCTAAAACCGGCTCTGCGCGTAGCCGCTCTCGCTCATTTGCCCGTAAATTATTTTTTCTCGCACGATTCCATCGCCGTGGGCGAGGATGGCCCTACCCACCAACCCATCGAGCACATGGCTTCCCTGCAAATCATCCCCAATGTACAGGTTTTTCGACCTGCAGATTACGACGAGATGGTCGGTTGTTTCCAAATGGCTACCCAATGCACGAGCGGTCCAAACGTTTTTATACTTTCCAAACAAGATTTACCCCCATTACCCCTATTGGACTCGCAACAAAAACGTTCCGGTACCCTAAAAGGCGCTTATGTTTTGCGTAAAGAGCAACAAACGTTGGAATATATCCTAATTTCGAGTGGCAGCGAAGTATCGTTGGCCTTGGAAGTGGCAAAATTATTGGGCTCCAATGCACGTGTTGTCTCCATGCCATCGCGCACAAAATTCCTGCAACAAAGTGAAGCCTACCAGTCTGAAATTTTACCCAAACAATGCCTGCATCGCATTTTTATTGAGGCGGGATGTCCTTATTTGGCACATCAATTTGTGGGCTTGCAGGGTCTTGTGATAGGTATTGACCAATTCGGCATAAGTGCTCCCCAAGAGCAATTGTTCGAAAAATTTGGTCTCACACCGCAGGCTTGTTATCAAAAAATTATAACACACCCCTGGAGTTAAGGACAATAACCCCTCTGAAACCTTACACCCTTTAGCAAGAAAGATTTACAGGCCTTGACCTCAAGCCTCTTAAGATTGATACAAGAGAGGTTTCTTACAATTCAATGGATGCAAAGAAGATCTATGCGTACATTTTCCCCATGCGATAGATCAAAATAAATTAGATTGATATCATTTGCAAAATAATTGGAAGCAATCACGAATAGACTACCCACAAAGCAAGGAATATCTCTTACCTTACCGCAAAACACCTTTTAACCCGTAACCCTTAAACCTTTTGATCTAAGAGTAAAATTATGAAAAATACTCCACGCATCGCAAGGTAGAGAAGCTATTGCACATCAAAATTTTTTAAACAGCAAAGCTGCATTTTGTCCCCCGAAACCCAAGTTATTGGTGATGGCAATGTGCATAGGTTTAGTCACCGCCTTATTGGGAGTATAGTTTAAATCGCATTCTGGATCTTGCGTTTCGTAATTTATGGTAGGAGGAATGGTATTTGTACTCAAAGTTTTTACGGTCGCGATAGCCTCTACTGCCCCTGCAGCTCCCAGTAAGTGTCCCAGCATAGACTTGATGGAACTAATGTTGAGTTTGTAAGCATGAGGACCAAAAACATGTTTAATGGCCTGCGTTTCTACCAAATCGTTGTAATAGGTAGATGTCCCATGCACATTGATGTAATCAACGTCATGCGGACTAAGATGCGCTTTTCGAAGTAAATTCCCGTAACATTGAATGAGCGCTTTGCCGGATGGCTCTGGACGTGTTATGTGAAATGCGTCGCATGTGGCCGCGTATGCAATCAACTCGCAGTAAATTTTTGCACCCCGTTTTTGTGCATGCTCCAAGGTTTCTAGTATCAAAATACCAGCACCCTCTCCCATAATAAATCCGTCACGGTGGGCATCAAAAGGTCGACTTGCCAATTCCGGTGTGTTGTTAAAGTGAGTACTCATGGCTTTCATGGCACAAAATCCGGAAAACGCTAAGGTTTGGATAGCCGCCTCACTCCCTCCTGCAATCATAACTTCTGCATCGCCAAAACGCAACAGGTTAAAAGCCTCACCTATGGCGTGAGCTCCCGACGTACAGGCACTTACAACGCCGAAATTGGGTCCACGGGCACCCACTTCGATGGCTACGGTTCCCGCAGCTATATTACAGATAGTAGATGGGATCATGAAAGGAGAAACCTTACGGGGGCCTCTGGAAAACAAAGTGAACGCTTGTTCTTGAATGTTAGCCATCCCTCCAATTCCGGTTCCTATAAGGACTCCACACTGCTCCGCTTTCTCCTCTGTGATGGAAAATTTTGCATCCTGCAGTGCCATACGCGAGGCGGCAACGGCAAAATGTACGTAAGGATCCGTCCGTTTTGCCTCTTTTGCATCCATGTAATGCGATGGATCGAAGTTGACCACTTCTGAGGCAATTTGGGTAGGCAACTCGGAAACATCAAATTTTGTCAAAGGTCGAATACCGGAACGACCCTCAATCAATGCTGCCCAAAAGTCTTCGACATTGTGCCCCAAGGCATTGATGGTTCCCAGTCCCGTAACCACTACCCGCTTGGGTTGTATTCTTTCCATGCGCCTTTATTTTACTTATTATTGGCTTTATCCACAATATATTGGATAACTTCGCCCACAGTTTTTAACTTTTCGGCATCCGCTTCCGGAATTTCGCCTTCGATTAAATCCTTAAATTCCTCTTCTAAGTCCATAATTAATTGAACTTGATCTAGGGAATCGGCGCTCAAATCGTTTGTAAAGGAAGCTTCCGGCGTCACCTGTTCTTCTTTGACGCTGAAAGTATTTGCTATAACACGTTTAACTCTTTGTTCGATTGTTTCTGTCATAATAAAAAGAATTAATTTTCAAACGGTAAGGGTTTTTTAAAGAAAATCAAGATCAAAGATTTTACATTACCATACCACCATCCACACGCATCACCTGTCCCGTTATATAATTGGCTTCATCGGAAGCCAAAAATACAGCCATAGCGGCCACTTCATCGGGAAGGCCGAAACGTCTGAGAGGAATGCACTTTTTTGCCTGTTCCACGATAGTTTCATGCAAGTTTTGCGTCATATCGGTGGCAACAAATCCCGGAGCAATAGCGTTTACGGTAACATTGCGTCCCGCCAATTCTTTTGCCAAAGATTTTGTAAAACCCAATAACCCTGCCTTGGCGGCCGAATAGTTCACTTGCCCCGCATTGCCCGTAATACCCGCAACGGAAGATACGTTAATAATACGCCCCCAACGCTTTTGTACCATAGGTTGAACAAAGGATTTGCACACATAAAATGCGCTAAACAAATTGGTTAACAGGACTTGTTCCCAATCTTCATCCTTCATTCTAACAAATAATTTATCACACGTAATCCCTGCATTGTTGACCAAAATATCGATCGCTTCGTAGCGACTCAAAATTTGATTGGCAATTTCATAAACAGCATTTTTGGATGAAACATCCACCGTAAAAGCTTCGGCCCTATTCCCCTGTTGTCGGATACCTTCGGCAACCTGTTGGCAATTGGCCGCCGTTCGACTGATGCAAATGACGTGTGCCCCTTCTTGAGCAAGGCGTTCTGCGATTGCTTTTCCAATACCACGTCCAGCACCCGTTACCAGGGCAATTTTATCCGTCAACTTTTTCATGGATAACTTACTATGTTTGAATAAATTTTTCAAAAAACAAGACGGAAATTTAAAAAAGAGGTTTTATTGTGATGATGCAGGCATACAAGGAGGACGATTTTCTGCGTTTAAATAGTTTTCATTAGGAGGTAATTCCAAGATTTATTCATAGTTGGCAATAAAACGCGATGGGGTCATGCCGTAGACAAATTATTTTAATGCGCAAATGCGACTAGGCATTGACAAACCTATTGATGGAACCTAAAGTGAATTTCATGATTGAAAGAACTTTGGTCATTTTCAAGCCAGATTGTATGCAAAAAAATTTGGCTGGCATGGTGATGGAAAGATTCACCAAGGTAGGATTATCTTTGATTGCTTGCAAGATGATGCGTTTACAGGAATCTTTGCTGCAAGAACATTACGATTTTTTGATGGATAAACCTTTTTTCCCAAACATTGTGAGCTATATGATGGAATGTCCAGTACTGGTACTGGTGCTCAGTGGAGAAAATGCAATTGCGGTCACACGCGATTTATTGGGACCTACAGATTCGTCTACGGCGCCTAAGGGAACGATCCGAGGAGATTTTGGTCAGGATAAATCGAGAAACGTAGCGCATGCATCCGACAGTCAAGAAGCTGCCGCCAAAGAAATTGCAAGGTTTTTTACAAAGTATGAAATTTTTGACTAATTTACATTATGTTGGCTGAATGTTTACCGTGTTGTTGCTATCCAACCGAAGTTGTTTTTTTGGACGATAGCCAGTCGTATCTTCAGATGCTAGAATTATTTTTTCAACAATTGAATTTACCCGTTTCCATTAAACTATTTTCCAACGCAAGTGAAGCTTTGGGCTACATCAATGCGAACGATAAAATGATCCATCGGCAAGCGTTGTTTGCGCATCTGCTAAAGCATATAGATACATTTCAAATCAATAACTATGCATTGGCGGTAAACGTATTCGATTTACATCGCGTAGCCTACAATCCCAACCGTTTGTCTCAAATTTCTGTGATTGTCGCCGACTACGATTTGAAAAAGCAAGGCACAGGCATTGATTTTTGTAAGGCCATTGAGGATAAAAACATTCAAAAAATTCTTCTTACGGGGCAATCGGAACATGATTTTGTGATTAAAGCTTTCAATGAAGGCTTCATCCAGCGATTTGTGCGTAAGCAAGAACTCGATGATTTTGAAAATATTGTGCAGATACTCACCAAAGCGCAAAGAGCCTATTTTCAGCAGATTACAAAAACAATTATCGAAGCCGTAGGCAGTCGGCCTCATTTTCCGCTTGCGGTTTACCACCTGCAATTTCAAACGTTTTTTGAAAATTTATTAAAAAATTACGATATTGTAGAATATTATTTACTGGATCCCGTAGGTAGTTACTTATTATTGGATAAAGCGGGTGTCTCGAGGATTTTGTTCGTTCAAAATCAAGATCAACATCAGGCAAATTTATTGGATTTAAAGGACGAAATTGGGCAGTCAATTCCGCAAGAAATGGAAGCTCCATTACGCCGAGGCGAATATATCGTGTGCAACCCTACCTATTTGGATGGAATAAAGAGAACGTTGGACGTGGTACATTCCATTTTCCCGGCTATTACAATCAGCAATGATCGTAACAGTGTTTCCTTTTACTGTGCACTCACCAATGACAATTGGCTCTTGGATACTCAAAAGTACAAAGTGCCGCAATTATTTAAGCAATGAATTTAATTAAAACCTTATTTGTATGTACCGGCAACACATGCCGCAGTCCCTTTGCTGAAGTGGCTCTAACAGACTTCATAAAAAAACATTATCCGCAGCAGGAAGATTATTTTTTAGTGAGATCAGCGGGGATTTACGCTCGTGAAGGTCGGCCTGCATCCACTTTGGCGCTCGAGGTTGCAAGCGAATGCCATTTAGACTTATCTATGCACAGGTCTGCTGCACTGACGGCATCGTCCGTACGCGCATCACACTTAATTTTGACGATGACTCAGGAACATTTAGACTGCTTAAAAGATCAATTTTCTGCGCCTTCGGGTAAAACATTTCTAATGAGTCAATGGCTGGATGGTAAAGAGATTCTTGATCCGTTTTCCGGCAATGAGGATACGTATACGAAGGTTTTTGAACATATATTGCTTTGCATCCCCTCCATTGCCGAACACTTGCTACGTTTGGTGAAGGCATGAATAACTTAAAAAAGTTGCCTAATCCGGTAATTCTTTCGTAGATCTTTAGAATTTGATATTTGAAACATCCATAAGACAATTACAGCGTAGATGAAGAGGGACAATTGATATGAATCGGGTAAGTGATACGGGTAAATCGAAAACAAATTTTGAGGCTTTAGACAAGTATGCCAAAGATATAACACGGCTTGCCAATGAAGGTAAATTGGATCCCGTCATCGGTAGGGATGAAGAGATTCGAAGAACCATTCAGGTATTGTCGAGGCGTACAAAAAATAATCCTATTTTAATTGGTGAACCCGGCGTAGGCAAGACGGCCATCGCAGAAGGATTGGCTTGCCGGATTATCAATCGCGATGTTCCGGATTCCGTTAAGGATAAAAAAGTTATGGCACTGGATATGGGGTTATTGATCGCCGGAGCCAAGTATCGAGGAGAATTCGAAGAGCGGTTAAAGACTGTTTTAAAGGAGGTTTCCGAACATAATGATGTCATTTTATTCATCGACGAAATTCATGCGCTTATGGGAGTTGGGCAAATGGAGGGGGCTATGGATGCCTCTAATATGTTAAAACCTGCTTTAGCGAGGGGAGAATTGCGTTGCATAGGTTCAACGACCTTAAACGAATATCGTCAGTACATTGAAAAAGATTTTGCCTTTGCGAGACGATTTCAACCTGTATTTGTGAGTGAACCGAGCGTATTGGATTCGATTTCAATTTTGAGAGGCCTTAAGGAAAAATACGAGCTGCACCACGGTGTCAGAATCAGTGATGCGGCCGTCATTGCCGCCTGCACTTACTCGCATCGGTACATAAGTGATCGGTTCTTGCCGGATAAAGCCATTGATCTCATGGACGAAGCGGCAAGTCGACTGAAGATGACCATGGATTCGAAGCCGGAAGAAATTGATGAATTAGACCGCAAAATCATGCAGCTGAAGATTGAACAGGAAGTCTTGAAAAAAGAGTCGGACAACGCCTCCAAGGAGAGGCTTGCAAAGATTCAGGCCGAGCTTAAGGTTTTGTGTAGGCAATCTGCCGAGCTTAATGCGCGATGGAATCTAGAGAAAAAGAGTATTGAGGAAATAAAGCGCATTAAAGGTCAAATTGAAGAAACTAAAAATAATGCCGAAATTGCCCAACGTAATGCCGATTTTGCCAAAGCGGGAGAAATGTTGTACAGCAAACTCCCCGCATTGCAGAAGCGGTTACAGGAGCTTCAAAAAGGCGAGCACTTAACTCAAAAACACCATGAAGTAACGGAAGATGATATCGCAACCGTGGTATCTCGTTGGACGGGTATTCCCGTTGAAAAAATGCTTGTGGGTGAAAAAGAACGCCTGCTAACGATGGAATCTAAACTCAGGGAGTGCGTTGTTGGCCAAGATCAGGCTGTGAGCACCGTAGCCGATTGTATTCGAAGATCAAGAGCTGGTATTGCGGATCCCCGTAGGCCCATAGGTTCATTTTTATTTTTAGGTCCAACGGGTGTTGGAAAAACAGAATTATCGAAGGCGCTTGCTCAATTTTTATTCGACGACAAAAATAACATGATTCGAATCGATATGTCGGAATACATGGAAAAACATTCCGTATCGAGATTGATTGGAGCTCCTCCGGGATATGTTGGATACGAGCAGGGAGGTGAATTGACGGAATCGGTCAAAAGGCGTCCTTATTCCGTTGTTTTGCTGGATGAGGTTGAGAAGGCGCACAACGATGTTTTCAACATTTTACTGCAAGTACTGGATGAAGGCCATTTAACGGATGGCTTAGGACGTAACGTCAATTTTAAGAATACAATTATCATCCTAACCTCCAACCTAGGTTCGGAATTTTTTCTCAACGCATCTCTAGCCAAAGAATCCGTACACGCGGAAGTGATGAAAATTGTACGGGCAAGCTTTAGGCCCGAGCTGCTCAATCGGTTAGACGAGATACTGGTTTTCAACAACTTATCCACGCAGGAGATGCGGGGTATTGTAGAAATTCAGCTGCAGGATCTTGCCACAAGGCTGGAAGAGAAAAAGATTTCCATAGTCTTTGGTGATCCGCTAAAGATATGGTTGTGTGAAGTAGGTTATGATCCCGTTTATGGCGCACGTCCGTTGAAAAGAGCCATTCAAAAGCATGTTTGCGATCTAATTGCGCGCAAGATTATCGCCGGAGAATTATCCGAAGGTGCCCACCTAAAGATCGATTATCGAGACGAACAAGTTATTGTATCGCATACACCCTAGTAAGCTTTAGCAGATAAATTGCTTATGTAGTAGCGGGTTGATCTTGTTTAACAGGTCTATCTTCTTTAGCCAATGCCATAACATCTTGATATGGGGGTATCGTAACCAGAGGTTGTTGATTATCTCTGTTTTCTGGCTTCGCGTTATGTTCTTGAATTCTTACGTTATCGTCCATACAGGCTGCAAAATATTCCAGAACGAATCCAACTTGTGCTGCCGAAGGCCTCTTGCTGGGGTCCATTTGAAGGCAATCTTGGATAAGTTTGCCGAGAAATTGAAGCTGATCTTTTGAATATACCCCTTGTGGATCGCATAATCTCTTGCTTGTTTCTTCGCCATGTCCAAATATCGTCTGCATGCAAGAGTCCCTTTGAAAATTACCAACACCATATCCCTTGAGAGCCTGCATCCGTTGAAATGCTTTACGCAATGCAAAACCATTGGCAGGGGTAACTTCACGCGCAAATCCCAATTCCATACCGCGAGCAGCAGGTGAATCCTTGAAAAAGGTATTCATAAGTACTACCCCCAGCGAAAAGACATCCGCTGCAGGGGTTATGGCCCCCTTCTTTAAATATTCAGGAGCTATATAAGGAGGTGTGCCTGCACCCTCCTCCTGGGCCCTTGAATCTGCAGTTTTTACTGCAAAGCCTTGGTCAATTAATTTGCCTGTGACGCTACCATCTTCTGCCACATGTACCATTATATTTTCAGGTTTTATGTCGCGGTGCATCATGCCAATTTTGTCCATAGCAGACACAGCAGTGACCATTACAGCGCACATTCTAGCGGCAATTACAATATTTTCATCCTCTACCTTATGGTCTCTTAAAAACTGAGCCATCTCTACTCCTGGAGCTCTTTCAAACACCAGTACCGTTTCACCATCTACATCGATACAACCTTTGTATTTGGTAACAAAATCTACACCTTGCGCATAAAAACGATCTGAAGATTGCTTTACTGTTTCAAGGCCAGACATTAAAACCTTGTTGGCATTTATTTCCATGTTAATAATTACTTCCTTAGCTTCCTCGCTAGACATCTTTTTAAAAACGTGTTGCCCATCTGCACTGCCAAAGACTTCCCCAAATGCACCTTTACCTAACGGAGTTGGATTGCGATTATCCCAAAGAGATTCTAAAGTATTACTATCTTGGCTTGCTGTTTTAGGTTTAATTTGTTCGGCAGGAGATAATGTATCCTTCGGTGAAACCTGTTCAAGAATATTTGTCGGTTTAGATGCTTCGGGCGTACCTGCGTCTGCATTGGACACCCCTGTGGAAGGAGTCGCATTTGTCTGTATGGTCCTAGAACTCTGCTGTGTAGCTTGATTATTCAGAGCTTGTTTAGGTCCCGACAACTCCGGGGTGTCGAGGGATCTCTCCTGCGTTTTAACCGACCTACCCTCTGGTGTTTTTCCGATAGCATTGCCTTGAGCGGAAGGCTTTGTCTCTTTCAGCGCTTGCAGCCTTAGCTTCTGTTTCGGATTAGGAGAAGACATTTCGGATAACTGCTTGAATTCGTCCCCTAATGTAGAAGGATTCAGTACCCATTGCAACTGCAGCAGCCTTTTCTCATCCGCCTTCTTACGAGGGACCTTTGTGAACAATTGCCCATATTCTTTTTCTAACTTGTCTTTAGCAGCTTTATCTAAAGGATTTGAAGTTTGTGTCGTGTCAACATTTTGAGTAGGATTTTGACCAATTGGAGTAGACATAATACAATGTAGAAAGCAGTTTATGTGCCAATCTATTAAGCCCAACTAAAATATCAGGTCATAGCTTTAAAAAAGCTTCACCTATCCTAGTTAATCATAAATACCGCCACCCACAAGACGGATACCCCTGTAGAAGGCAACGACTTGTCCAACGGCCAATGCACGTTGGGGCTGGGCAAAATGTATTGCGGCACGCGATGTATCCAACCATTGCCAAACAATGTTTTGGGATGCATCTCGATAGCGCGGTTTGGCCAATAATCGTTCTCCATTTGCAGGTTTTTGTTCTAAAAAATTCAAAGAATGTACCTGAGCATCCTGTTGATAAAGCCCCTGCGTACTTTCATGGTCAAATCCGACCACCAAACGGTTACGTTCGTAATCTTTGGAAATCACCACATAGTGCTCAAAATCTTTGTTAGATGGAAGGCCAATTCCTTTTCTTTGCCCAATGGTAAAAAAATGTAATCCTTGATGCATGCCAAGGATATTTCCATTGAGATCAACCACCTCTCCTGACTTATGGGGTAAATATTTTTCAAGGAAGTGATGAATGTTGGTTTCTTTACTACCTAAAAAACAGATGCCTTGACTATCCTTTCGCAAAGCATTGGGTAATTGGATGTTGCTTGCGATCCTACGAACAGCCTTTTTAGTTCTATATCCTAGGGGAAATAAAACCTCCTTCAGATTTTCTCTTTTTACCAAACATAAAAAATAGCTTTGGTCTTTGCTTTTATCGGAGCTCTCATGGAGAGAAAATGTACCTGCATGTACTTTTTTTTTACAATAATGACCCGTTGCCATACCCGCAAATCCATTCTTTTTCATGTATTCCACAAGAGCCCCAAACTTAATATAACGGTTGCACATGATATCTGGGTTGGGGGTTTGTCCGGATCGATAGCCTTCAATGAGGTAATCAACCACTTGCCGTCGATAGCTTTCAATAAAATTAACGACCTCAAATGGAATGGCGAGGTGATTGGCAACAGCCTGTGCGGATGCTAGATCCTCTTTCCAGGGACACGCTTTCCAAAGTTCCGTTTCATTCTGCCAGGATCGGAAAAATATTCCATGCACATCGTACTTTTCTTTTTTTAACAAATATGCGGATACAGCGCTATCCACGCCTCCCGATAAGGCAACTAAAATTTTGCCCTTTGACATCGTTTAATCCACCTGTATCTTACAAAAACGATTCATTCCCAAATATACAACCGGTGTAATAAACAGCGTAAGGATTTGGGCAAATATAAGTCCACCCACCACGCTGAGCCCCAGAGAAATGCGCGATGCACCGTCGGCACCAAACCCAAGGGCGATGGGAAGAATTCCAAATATGGTACTGACCGTTGTCATCAAAATGGGTCTGAAGCGTTCACAGCAAGCTTCCATAATGGCTTCTTCGGAAGTTTTGCCAATGCGTTCCTTTTCAACCGCAAAGTCAATGAGAATAATACCATTTTTCTTAATGATACCCATGAGCATAAATAAACCGATGAATGTGTACAAAGAAAAGTCGGTATTAAACATACGTACGGTCAATAAACCTCCGGCCAAAGCAACGGGTATCGTCGAAAGTACCGTCAACGGATGAATCCAATGTTCGTAAAGGCATCCCAGTACAACGTACATGACGAAAACTGCCAGCAGCAACGACCAACTTAAGCTGCGCGTAGACGATAAAAATTCCTTAGACTCACCGCCTAATTCCCCCTGTATATCCGCCGATAAATGTTTCTGGGCTACCTCTTCAACTTGTTTTACGGTTGTTCCAAGAGCGGCATTTCCCTTTAAATTAAAAAATATGCTGGCGGATGGAAAATTATTTTTGTGAAAGACACTTGTGGGGCCTATTTTTTCTTGAACATTTATGAGCGTATCTATGGGAACGACTTTTCCACTTGCGTTGGGGATACCGAGCAAAGCCAAATCTTCCGCTCCAGTTCTTTGCCAATCCTGTGCTGAAATCAAAACTTGATATTGTTCGTAATCACCCTTGATGAGGTAGGCGT
The DNA here is from genome assembly GCA_031266455.1 of Puniceicoccales bacterium. Classification (GTDB taxonomy): domain Bacteria; phylum Verrucomicrobiota; class Verrucomicrobiia; order Opitutales; family UBA9783; genus CABUVL01. The sequence goes on along the minus strand of JAISBA010000005.1, from coordinate 81,098 downwards.
AGTTCATGGAATAAGCTTCTTTCAGCGTACTTTCCAACGACAAAGGCGTCAATCCAAATTGAAACAAACGGCTTCTATTGTAATTGATAAATAATTGCGGATTACTGAGTTCGACATTGGAATTGATGGAACTTGGATCAATTCCTGGAATTTGATAAAAGGCTTCTTTCAAAATGTTTGCCATTGCGTAAACTTTTTGGGTATCCATACCCGTAAGCGTATAGACGTATTTACCTCGTTTACCATCGGCAGAACTGGTTTGAATGTTGAGAACCGGCATAGGTTTCATAAGAGGTAAAATACCAGGCACTTGAAATAACATACCTTGTAGTTCTTGCGCAATGGCTGCAATGGATACATCTTTATTGCCTCTTATTGAGGTACGTTCTTTGGGAGCTTTGAGCATTATAATTGCTATCCCCTGGTTCCCGGCCATAAAATCTCCCACACCGCTGGCATTGAGCGTATATTTTACCGCAGGATGTTTGGATAAAACTTCTCTTATTTTATGCTGATATTGATGCATTTGTTGCGGCGAAGCTCCACTTTGAGCCATAAACATACCCATAATGGCAGAGCTATCACCGGTGGGTAGAAAAGTTTTTGGAATAGAAATAAATAAACTGATCATGAGGACGATGCACATGGTCCAAGCCCACCAAGAAATCCAACGATGTTGAAAAAACCACTGCAAACGCTGACGATACCACCCGATGAAAGTATGCTCCAAAGAATTTGCAAAACGTTCCACGCACGTTTTTTCGTTTAGATTGTGTTTTTTTAAAAAGCGGGCGCACATAACCGGCGTAACCGTTAAAGATACGAGTCCGGATGCAAAAATTGCAACCACGATCGTAACGGAAAATTCTCTAAAAATTCTGCCCATTTGCCCATCCATAAAAATAATGGGCAAAAATGTGGCCATTAGCGAAAATGTCATGGATAGGATGGTAAAACTGATTTCGCGAGCTCCCTTAAAGGCTGCATCCAAAGGCCCCATCCCCGATTCCATATGTCGCACGACGTTTTCCAAAAATACGATGGCATCATCCACCAAAAAACCAATTGCCAGAGTAAGGGCCATGAGAGACAAATTGTCCAAACTGTACCCCAATGCATGCATAACCGTACACGTAAGCAGCAAGGATAACGGCATAGCAATGACCGGAATAAGCGTTTCGCGAGCACGACCTAAAAACAGAAAAATGACAATTGAAACTAATAGAAATGCGATAAAAATAGTCTCTTTAACCTCGTTAATGGAATCGAGAATACTCTTTGATTTGTCGTAAATGGGAATTAATTTTACAGACGGTGGCAAAGATTTGTACAAACCGGGGAGCATGGCTTTAATTCTTTGAGACACCTCGACGGTATTTGAGCCGGGAGATTGACTAACGGCAAGGATGATGTTGGTATCAAAATTTTGGGCATCCTCTCCCCAAAAAGTCGCCAAAAAATCATCTCCTTCCAGACCGTCTTCACATTTTGCAATATCTTTCAAGTAAACCGGTCTTCCCTTTGTTTCCCTGACAACGATATTGCCATAATCTTTGGATTGGTCTAGTTGGCCATTGGATGTTAAGGTTAACGTACGGGTTTCGCCTTTAAATTTTCCCATACTCAGTATAAGCGAGTTTTTTTGTACCGCTTGCGTTACATTTTCAACCGATAAACCTAGAACTTTTAATTTTCTTAAATCTAAGTGAATCCTTACAGCTTTGGGAATACCATACACCTGAACCTGAGAAACGCCCTCTACCTTGGTGATAAGCTGTGCAATTTTTGTTTTAGCGTAATCGTACAAAGCGCCCGATGTAAGCGTATTGCTGATAAGTCCTAGAAAAAAAATGGGATCGCTGTTGGGATCTTTTTTTCTGTAGGTGGGTGACGAAGGTATGTCATTGGGCAATTTCCCGCTTGCGCTCGTTATGGCAGCCTGCACATCCATTGCGGCTGCATCAATGGATTTATCCAAATTAAAATTAAGCGTTAGGGAGGTAAAGCCAAGCCGACTTTCCGATAATACCTCGCTAAGCCCATCGATTCCCATAAATTCTTTCTCCAATGGACTTGCAATCGCGTTCGCCATCATTTCTGCGTTCATACCCGGGAAGCTTGCGGAAACGTTGATAACGGGATAATCAACTTTGGGGAGTGCACCTACAGGTAGTTTTTGGTAACAGGCAATCCCCAGAAATGTTACGCTAAGGGTGAGCAATATTGTAGCAATTGGCCGACGAATGAATGGATCACAAATACTTTTCATACAAAAACTTTTTTACCCAATGATGCATGCTTACTTTCTACATCGAATGTAGTTGGGGTTCAGGTAGCGTAGAAGAAACTACCACATGAGAGCCAGGAGCCAATAAGGCATGACCTTCGGCAATAATTTTTTCACCACCTTCGAGTCCAGAATGAATGACCACCCATTCTTGGTAATTTTGACCCACATTGACACAACGCATTTCGGCCACATTTTGAGCATTGATGACGTACACAAAAGAACCTTTATTGCCCATGTGAATGGAAGCTTCGGGAACTAAAAGGATATCGTCGAGTACGGCGTAATAAATTTTTAAATCGACCGCTCGGCCTTCCCAAAATCCCCAATCCTCATTTTTAAACTCAGCTCGCGCGCAAAAACTGCCCGTCATTTTATCAACGACGTTATCAACGTATACTAGTTCTCCGTATTGAACAACAGAACTGTCATCCAATAAGCGAGCTTCCACAACAATACGATTATTGGGAGTATTCTTCGCCTTCCAAAGAGGGCTAAAGTATTTTTCAGACAAAAAGCAATCTCCATAAATGGGCTGCATTTGATTAAGCGTTGTAAGCATTGTTCCTTTACCTATAAAGCTGTGTACATTGACGGTTGACTTACCAAGCTCACCGTCGAAAGGTGCTCGAATAAAGCAATGTTCTAGGTCAATTTGTTTGAGCATACATGCAGCCTCATCTAATTTTACACGACCTTCGTACATTGCAACATTGGCTTTATAGGTATCGTATTCTTGCTGCGAAACGAAGTCGCCCGTTTTTAACGTTTCGGATCGTCGTAATTGGGATTGGTGCAGTTGCAATTGTGCCTTATCGATCGCCAATTGAGCTTCCGCCTGCTTTAAACTGGCCCTAGGACTTCCGGGATCGATTTCAAACAAGAGATCACCTCTTTTTACAGCACCTCCATTTTTACGTGAAACCGTTATCAGTTCTCCTTCCACTTGAGGTACCAGGGTAAGACTCTCGAAGGCGGTACATTGCCCAACGGCATCGATGTAGCGCTGGACGGATGTTTTAAAAGGAAAAGCAGCCCTTACAGACAATTGCATAGGTGGCCTTACTTCTGGTTTTTTATGAAATAAAGTACTCGCCATTTTACACGATATTAAAAAGGCAATGGATATGGCCGTTACGACGATATAATAAAACCACTGTTTATTTTTGCTGTGCATAAAAATTTTATAAATTAAATTGCGTGGGTGTTTTTAAATCCAATTGCCCCGTGATGTAAGCCAATTGCACTAAGTTTAATTTTACGTTCGTTTTGGCCTGAATGTAGTTAAGGCGAGCGTTTGCCAAAGTCTTTTGGGAAGCGAGGAGGTCAAGCAAGCTATTGATACCCGTATTGTAGCCCGTACGAATGGCCTTGAGTGCTTCCTGGGCAGCCTCTTCAAGGGCTTTGGAAGCTTCAGAAAGCTGAATGGAAGATTGAAACGCATAAAATGCCGTCCATGTTTGGCGAAGCGCTTCTAATTTTTGTTGACGCAGTGTATACTTCTGTTCTTTCCACTGCGTATAACTAGCTAATTCGCTATATTGGCTGTCAAATCCAGAAAATATATTCCATTGTATCCCCGCCGATAATCCATAATTTCTTTGCCACTGAGAATTATGCTTATACTTTAACGCATTCGTTTGGGCATGCAATGAAAGTGAGGGAAAAAATCCTCGATGCGTGGCTTTTCGAGACCATTTTTTAGCTTCTAACGTTGCTTCATTGGCCAATAAGTCTGCACGTTCACTCAGTACCTCCTGCATTAGATCTTCGATATCACGAGAGGGTTCTTGCGTCTCCGTGTTTAAATAATCCGTTTCGATGGAAAAATCGGCAGCAATGGGGATACCTATCGTCGTTGCCAAAGTAGCGCGACAGCTTTCCAAATCTGCTTTTGCGGCTTGTAATTCGTACTCTGCTTGCAATTTATCCGCTTTGGCAAGGAGTACATCCTGTATGCGCGCTAAACCATTTTCTTTTCTTTGCAAGACGGCTTCAAAAGATAACGTCGCATCCTGCAGGCAACTTTCACGAGCTTCTATTTTCGCATAGGCAGAAGAGAAATTATAAAACGCCTGCTGTATTTCAAAAACAGTTGTTTGAAGTTGCCGATTAAATGCGTAATTGGCCGCATGTAATAAATAAGCTGCACTTTTGGCAGCCGCAGCGTCGGTTCCAAATTGAAAGACTTTGTAAGTCAAGGTCACCGCAGGCCCCCAGTTATCAATTTTCTGCGTCGATTGGGATGCATTTTTTCCAACTTGTTCTCTGTTAATGTTTGCAGACACATCTACGTGAGGGAAAAAACTAGCCTCTGCTCGCCCTTGATTTGCAAACGCTTCTTTGGCATGCCACCACGCATGTTTTGTTTGTGGATTAAATTTAAGGCCAATTTCAATAAGTTCCAATAGAGAATATTTCCCAACAAGTGTCTTCCGGGGCGATAAAAAGTCATGATTAAGGGTCATGCTGCAGGTAGGTATCCACGGCGTACGTGCATCCGGACTGATCTCTTTTTGAATCGAATGACAACCACTAAGGCATAATAAACTACTTACAATGGAAATTATTATTTTGTGACACATTGCCTTAGTAGATTAGACAAATGTACGGTTTTGTAAAGCGTTTTTAAAATATACTATTTAAGCGTACAATACGATTTTCCAGTTCTAATAGGTATCGCTTGGCGAATAATCCTCCTCTGTAGCCCGTTAATCCTCCGTCGGCACCCAGGACACGATGACAAGGGATAAAAATGGGAAGCGGATTTTTGTTACATGCATATCCTACGGCGCGAGCTGCACGCGGATGCCGCACCGCAATGGCGAGTGCTTTGTATGAAATTGTCGTTCCGTAAGGAATTGTTTGTAAATAATTGAGCGTTACCGTAAAAAACGAAGACTGCTTAAATGACAAAGGAATTGTAAATGACATCCTTTTCCCATGAAAGTAATCCAGCAATTGTTGTTTGGCTAAATCGAGCAGAGGAATCCCACAAACAGCCGTATTATGTACGGAGAACTCATTAGGCAGCAAAACTTGCGTTAGGTGACTATACGTAGATTTTAAACCCATGATGCCCATCGGGGTTTCAACGTGTACACAATAAATTGCCGGATCCACCTGAAGTCAAAAGTTAACTTTATTGCAACGGAGCGGGGGTTGGAGGAACGTGTTGAAAAATTCCAAAAATTTTATCGGCCCAAGTGGTCGGAATGGGTGCATGGGTGTAAATACTTTCAATGCGCTTATTGGCTTGCATTGCAATATCGGTCGAAGGAGCGATGAGTTGGGCTTCATTGTAAAATTGGATAGCTCCGGCACCGTAATGGCGCTTGTACAGAAAAAAATCGCCCAAGACTAAACGACTTTGGGCAAATAGTTCTTGTGCGTGTCGTAAGCTACCTCGAGCACGTTGTACGAGTTGGGGCAAAAGGTGAGATTTTTCGAAAAGTATTAAAAAGTTTTCGTAACACTGTATGGCCTTTTGCGTAGCCCCTTGATCGTTTTGCGGGCTATGAACTAAAGATAAATAGATATCTCCCTTGAATAGATAAGATTCCGGTACCAACCGATGCCCCGGATAGTCTTCAATTAAGCGATCTAGAGCTTCAATGGCTTTCACTTTATGATTATCTTCGAATTCTAACTGCGCTGTGCAAAATAAGGCTCGAGGTGCATAATCGATGGAAGGAGCCATGGATGTAACACCCTGAAAAAATGCGATTGCGGTGGAAGTATCTTTACCCCAAGGTAAAAATTTAAAACGGTGTTTTTCGCGCCCCTGCATGAACATTTCCGCCACTTCAAATTGTTCCTTAACCACGTCATCGTAACGTTCGTACTGGGTATAATTGTGAGCAATAAATTGAAAATGCTCGATGCCTTTGGCATATTGTCCCGCTTGAATATAGAGGCGTCCCATGATGTGATGCGCCTGGGGAGCAATGTCCGTTTCTGCATACCTTTTGCAGATGATTTGATATTCTTTCATAGCTTCACCCCTGCGCCCCTGCGCTTGGGTTTGCTCCGCTTGTCTAAAAATTTCTTTTGCAGCCTGTTCTCGTTGAGGCGACTTCAATGCCAACTGCTGCGGAGAAATTGGATCGTGTACACGATTTACACAACCACACATTAAAATTAAAAGACTCAATAGGCAGACAGATTTATTCATCGGAAGAATTAAAATTTTAGTAACATATTATGGCCATTTGATGAGTGTTGCTCCCCAAGTGAATCCACCACCGAAAGCAACAAGAACGATGTAATCGCCTGAATGAAAGTAATGAGCACTTTTAGCTTGTGCAAAAGCTACAGGAATCGACGCAGAAGACGTATTCCCAACGGTATCCAGATTATAGAAGACGTGTTCCATAGGAAAATCTAAAGATTGAGCCAAAGATTGAATAATACGCAAATTGGCTTGATGTGGAATGAGACAAGCAACATCGGTTTTTTTAAGATGATTCCGTTTTAACAACTCTTCGATAGATTTTCTCATCCAATATATGGAATTTTTAAACACTTCTTGGCCATTCATTTTCATAAAGTGTTTTGTATTCACATCTGTCGGCTGTAAGGCACCACAGTACAATTTTTCCGGAGAACTACCATCGGCACCTAAAACAGTGTCTAATATGCCCACATGTTCCGCAGGTGTATACTCCAAAACGAATGCACCCGACGCATCTCCGAATAATACGCAGGTAGATCGATCTTCCCAGTCAACAATGGAGGATAATTTTTCGGAACCAACGACAAGCGCACATCTATAAGAATTTCCGTTTTGTAGTAAATGGGCAGCAATTTCAAGGGCATACAAAAAACCAGAGCAAGTAGCATTGATGTCAAAACTCATTACATTGCGCAAACCCAATTTAGCTTGTAGGATTGCAGCTAAAGATGGAAATACCATATTATGTGTTATAGTTGACACGATGAGCAAATCAATATCTTTTGTTTGAAGGTGAGCGTCTGCAAGGGCATTTTTTGAGGCCATGTGGGCCAAATCTGAACAGACTTCGTTGGCATCGGCAATATGCCTTTGTGAAATACCTGTACGCGTTCGAATCCATTCATCGGAAGTGTCAACCATTGAAGCAAGCTCATGATTGGTAAGAATCTTACGCGGTAAGTAGGAACCAACTCCACGAATAATAACAGACCCTTGTTTCATCTATTCATTTTCCTTTAATTTTTCTATCATCAGATTTGTAGAAGCAATATCATTTTGTATGGTTTTCAGGTCATACATCTCCAAGCATCTTAAGCATGTACGAAGAGCTCCGGCAATAGATTTCTCCTTGCTGGAACCGTGCGACTTAAAAATCCATCCATTCAATCCCAAAAGTGGAGCTCCACTAAAATGCTCCGGAGAAAATTGCTTTTTCATATTGAGAAAAACTCCCTGCGACAAAAAAGCTCCCATTTTTCTCATGTAGTTCTTTTGTAGTTCTTCTTTTAAATATTCCTTTAAATGATAGAAGAGTGATTCGCAAGTTTTGAGTAAAATATTCCCCACAAAGCCGTCGCACACAACGACATCAACGGTGTTATTGAATAGGTGAAACCCTTCGATGAGGCCCTGGTAATTAAAATTTTGAAGCGACAAATTTTTCAAAATTGAGTGCGCCGCGTGTACGATTTCATTCCCTTTACCCTCTTCTGTACCAATTGTAAGCAAACCAATCCGCGGATTGGTTTTTTCCAAAATAGCCTGTGCGTAATGTGAACCTAAAATTGCGTTGTGGGCCAAATGTTTCGCCGTCGAAGATGGATTAGCTCCCACGTCTATCAATATAAATCGCTGTTGCCTCGTTGGAATGACGCTTGCCAGAGCAGGACGCTCAACACCTGCAATAGGTCCCAACTTTAACGTGCCTCCCGCCATGAGACTTCCCGTATTGCCGCAACTTAAAATGGCATCCGCCGTCCCATTTTTTACCAGGTCGATGGCACGAAACATGGAAGCATCCTTTTTATGCTTTAGGGTATAAATGGGCTTCTCCTGCATTTCAATAACCTGGGAAGCGTGAATAAATTCCACTACCGAAGAATTATTGAACCCGTAACGCTCCAAGAGAGGCGTCAAAACGGTTGTATCGCCCACCAAATATATTTTTTCAAAGCGGTGCCCATCGGTTTGCAATGCAGAACAAACTCCAGAAAGCATCTCTTCAGGCCCAAAATCCAACCCCATTACATCCACGGCTACTCTTGGCAAATGCCGCTGTAATTTACTAGAAATTTCCTGCATTGAAAAATAAGTTACAAGTCAACTTCAACGACTTGCTTATTGCGATATGTCCCCGTATGTACACTGACGCGATGACGCATTACCCAGTTACCTTCGGTAGGATCTTTGACCAATTGGGGCATTTTAAAATTGCTAGCACCGCGCCTTAATCGGCTGCGCATCTTAGATTGTTTTCTTTTTGGTTGTCCCATGTATAAAAATCTCCATTAACGCATTCAATGGTAGAGTAGTTAAACATTCTATTTTTACGCGTCAAGTTTTATTCCATTTGAATTATAAAAATTACCTGGATAGAAAAATATTATGAGGGATTACTTCTTGGCAGCTAGGCTCAAAATTTATGCAGAGGCATTGAAAATCGTAAAATTTCTTGCACCTATATTTTGTAAGAAAGTTTCGCCGTTTTTCACATTGAAAAAAAAATGAGATGATGCAATATGGCTATCTATGTTAATGGATTCACTTTTGAATACGCGCGTGCAAAGCTTATTAGAGAAAGCTGGTCATCTGTGGAGGTTTCTTTAAAGTAACCGAAAAAGAAGATCAGTTAAAATTTTTGGAACCCAAGATGGCCGAAGTTGGTTTCTGGTCATTGGGCGAGGAAGCACAAAAGATTCTTATGGAAACCAAAGGACTTAAAAAGCTGCTTGCCGAATGGGATGGACTTGCTAAAGAAGTGGATGAACTAAGAAGTTTATGGGAGATTTGTAAGGATGCGTCCTCAGAAGAGGAAGAAGTGTGGATGGCCGAATTGTTACGGATGGTGGCGCATGTTGAACAACTCGTAGATCAAATGGAATTGCGATCGTTTTTATCGGGGCCCATGGATGGCAATAACGCCATTGTGACCATCCATTCAGGCGCCGGAGGCACGGAAGCATGCGATTGGGCAAATATGGTACTGCGAATGTACGTGCGCTGGGCCGAAAAGAGTAATTTTATCACGGATATACAAAATTTGCAGGAAGGTGAGGAGGCCGGTATCAGTCGAGTTACATTTCGTTTGGAAGGTCCAAATGCATACGGTTACGCAAAGGCCGAAAGAGGTGTGCATCGTTTGGTTAGAATAAGTCCTTTTGACGCCAATAAAAAAAGGCATACATCGTTTTGTTCCGTGGATGTTATTGCGGAACTAGAAGATGAAGTAGATATACCTTTGGATGAAAAAGACCTGCGCATAGATACTTACCGTTCAAGTGGCAAAGGCGGACAACATGTCAACAAAACGGAATCTGCTATCCGCATCACGCATTTACCCACAGGTCTCGTGGTTACCTGCCAAAATGAACGATCGCAAATCAAAAATCGTGCTACGGCAATGAAAACTTTGAAGTCTCGTTTGTACGAAAAAATGCAAGATGAAAAACGTTCGGAAATGGAACGTTTTTATGGAGAAAAAGGTGAAATTGGCTGGGGATATCAGATCCGTAGTTACGTATTTCAGCCTTATCAAATGGTTAAAGATTTACGTACAGGTGTGGAAACGAGCAACGTACAAGCCGTTATGGATGGTGATCTGGATATATTTATTCAAGCTTGGCTGAGAACCGGAGGACCACGTTCAAGAAAGTAAAAGCTTTATGCGCGTACTTGGGTTAGGAAACGATATTATTGAGATAGAACGCGTACGTCGATTTGTCGAAAAATTTAAGGATCGATGCATCGGTCGGATTTACACGTTGGCCGAATGGAATTATTGTTGGAGTCAAGGCAATCCTTTCGCTTCACTGGCGGTTCGTTTCGCGGCTAAAGAAGCCGTTTTAAAAGCTTTGGGTGTAGGTATCGGAGCAAATTTGTCCTTAACATCCGTGGAAGTTTACAACAATGCTTTGGGTGCCCCGGGTGTACATCTAGATTTGAAAGCCAATGAACTGTTATCTCAAAAAGGTGGGAAACAGGTCAACATTGCCTTATCGCATTGCAGGACATTGGCTTCAGCCGTAGCGGTGATTGTGTAACCCTTTCCCAAGCCCCATGGGTTGCAGTTTAATTGTAAGTCTTAATATCAAGCCTTTAAGGCAAGGAAGTTTGTAAATTTTGGAGACAGAAGTTCAGAAGTAAAGCATATTTATGAACCCGTTTTTAACTAACATCGAATAAAAAATAGGCCTAAAGATTGAGGGCTTGGTATGAATGATATTCTTAAGAAAAACCATCAGGAATTCCACAAAACATCTACTTCTTCAAAAAGTAGGGCTCCAACGGAAGAGACTAAAGATTAAAGCATATAATACGATACCAACATCTAGAACTCTTGTGGCACCTTTTAGCTCTACTATGCGCTTTATTTAAGCTAACCTTAAAGGTTACAATGGAGCTCATATCCTTCCGGCATTTTTTCTAGACTACTGTAAGTTTCACCCGTATTCCTATCAATCCAAACATAACCGTCAAAATAAGCACCTCTACAGAACAAAGTTTTATCGAGATTCTTCTGTGGGTCACCAGCCTGCCGTGGGAAAGAACAATACTTGTAATTGCTATACACATAACAATTATAAAGCATTTTAACCCTTCTAACCTTAATATATCCCTCTCCGAAACTACCTAAACGAAAACAGGTTTCTCCCGGAGCAGCAAACCCCCCACAATAGTGTTGCTTTAGGTCCTCTGACACCTCGTAAACGAGACAACCATCGGCTAGGGTATCTACATATTGTAATGGGTTGCCATTGACATCGAAAGCTTCACCCGTTTCTCCTAAATAAATACCATTCTCACCAACATATAACCACTGACCTACAATTTTTTTGACTTCCCTGCGCTCAGGCGTTACGTACATATTCATTCCTCGACCAGGAGGACCATAAACCGGAGTACCTTGGAGCATATGTCCTGCCAGCGGCAATATGTCAAAATCAAAGCCCAACACAGGAACCGTACCCATCAAACCTGCTACCACAAGACTCGCTTTTATAATTGTACTTATGATTTTACTCATATCATTTCCTTTATTTATTTTATAGCATATGAAATCATAAATAATCACGCTTTGCCAAGTGTATTCGAAATATTTTTTAGCTCCAAGCTGGAATCAAGTGCATTGATTTTGAAATGTCGATACTTTCATGGCTTCGTTGTGGCTGAAAATACCAGAATACGTTGAGGTATCCATCACAGGTTTCGAGCGCTCACAAATCTTGCAATAGCCACCGAGCTGGAGACATGTCTTCCGCCTGCAACAATATTCGGTAAAGTTTTTCCGAATAAGATAAAAATTGCTGCCTTGCAAGTTCCGGATTGTCTAAAAATTGCTGCATACATTGTGCCACCTTAAAGGCTTGCAATGCGGAGCTTTGTAAAAATTCCGGATACGCTTGTTCCTTCAGTAAAATATTTGCCATACTTAAAAAAGGCACTTTCACAATCCATTTTCCTAATGCATAAGTTATGGGATGCGCGCGATAAACAACAACCCCGGGAATTCCTGCCAAAGCTATCTTTAGTGAAGCGGTCCCAGAACTCATCAGTGATCCGCAAATTTCTAAGGGATGTAGTAGATTACCGTGATCATACAAATGAATGACATTTTGCAAATGATTCTTTGCTATTTCCTCTTCCAGCATGGCCTTGATGGATGCGTCCGGATACACGACGACACCCCTTAATTTTTCATGTTTTAATTTTAAAAGTTGGAAAGCGTTTAATAAAATTGGGAAAATACGTTTCACCGCCGCCGAACGACTTCCGGGCAATAGTAACAATTCTCCATTTAAATCGTACGTAAAAGGCAATTTTTCTCCAACCAAAGGATGTCCAACGTAACAAACATCCAAATTAGTATCGCTAAAATGCGCTTTTTCAAAGGGAAAAATGACTGCCAATCGATCCAAAAATTTAGCCATTGAAAACCGACGATTTCGCCTCCATGCCCAAATTTGCGGTGCTATATAGGCGTAAATTTTTACATTTCCGCCCCCCTTACAGCTCAATTTTTTTTCAAACAATTTTTTAGCCAAACGTAAATTGAACCCGGGGAAATCCACCAAACAAACGACACGTGGGCGATAAACTTCTACCCACCGTATAATCCAATCCATGAGTTCTTTGAATTGGCGATAGTACTTCAAAACCTCCACGAGGCCTACGACGGACCACTTTGTTATATCAAATAATAGATGGGCGCCTGCTTGCTGCAGCGCTTGTCCGCCAATGGCACAGATATTTAAATCGGGATGCAAAGCTTTTAAATCTCTGATACAGGTAGCGGCATGGGCATCCCCCGAGTGCTCTCCGGCAACCACCAACATATCTATTCGTTTGTCAACGACATATTTATTTTCGTCGGCAAACATATTCTCTTTATCTAATTTTTCCGCACCCATAACACTTTTGGCCACACACTACGTTTCGTAGAAAAATTAAGCCTATTAAATTGGGTATTGCCATCAGTCCATTAACGGTATCTGCAATGGTAAAAATAGTGTCTAATCTCAAAAATGGTCCGATCGCAACGAGTGCGAGAAAAATTATTTTGTATACCATCACCCAACGATCTCCCGAAAGGTATTGAAAACATTTTTCTCCATAGTAATTCCACCCAATAATAGTCGTAAAAGCAAAAAATATGATTCCTATATTTACAATGTAGGATCCCAACGATAAGCATCCTAGTCCTTTACCAAATGCAAAAGCCGTCAAGGGAGCACCTATTAGCGTAGGATGAGGTACGAAAAGATCGGTTGTACTGTTTGCCAAGATTAATACCAATCCGGTCATGCTGCACGTCAACATTGAAAAAAATGTTCCGGTCATCGATATGAGCCCTTGCTTTTCCGGAACATTTGTCTTGGCAGCTGCAGCCGCAATAGGGGTACTGCCTAGCCCCGACTCATCACAGAAAATACCACGACTCATACCTATTTGTATCGCATGCATCATCGTTACTCCGACACTACCCCCTAAAATGGCTTCAGGATTAAAAGCACCTACGCATATGAATCTTAATGCATTGGGCAGCAAATTTATATTGCGTATAACAACCCCAATCGCACACAATATGTACGCCAAAGTCATAAAAGGAACTATTTTTTCGGATACTTTGGCGATGCTCTTTATCCCACCTATGGTAATTATGGCCACCACCACAGTCACCCACAAGGAGGTTGAAAACCCTGTTATACCAAAAAAACTTGCCGCCACGGCGATTGAATTCACCTGACAAAAGGTTCCAATTCCTAAAAAAGCAACCCCCACCCCAAACAAAGCAAAAGCTTTTGCCAACCATTTATTGTGCAATCCGTCTTGGAGGTAATACATAGGTCCTCCATCAACCGTACCATTTTTATTGATTCTCCTGTATTTTATTGCCAATACGCTTTCCGCATATTTCGTAGCCATTCCAAAAAATGCAACGACCCACATCCAAAACATAGCACCGGGACCACCGGTTAAAATGGCCGTAGCAACGCCAACAATGTTGCCTGTTCCTATGGTGCCTGCAAGCGCGGTACACAATGAGGCAAAACAGGAAACATCGCCCGTAGATTTTCCTTCATCTTCTTTTTTATAAAACAAATAACTCAGGGCCAATTTTAACTTAAAAATCTGTATAAATCGCAGTCGTAAGGTATAGTAAATCCCGGTACCTAACAGCATGGCCATCAAAGGGAATCCCCATAAAAATGAATTAAACTCCTTTAAAAAATTCATTCCACACGCAATCCCAATCTTATTCCCGTATCCCTTGTCTAATTAGATCCGTAATTTGCAAGGCGACGGCTAAGGTAGAACGGGCAACCCATCCATTAATTTTAGGTTGCTGAGTTTTCAAAATACAGTCTATAAAATCGCTCAATTCAACCTTCAAGGGTTCTTCTTTGTGCAAAGGAATCTCTTCTTTTTTAAGCTCAAGACCCTCCTTGTAAAGCAAATGCCCTTTTTGATCCATAAAGTCCAAAGATAAATATTTATTGGGTTGAAAAACTCTAATTTCGCGTACTTTTTTTAAACTAACTCGGCTTGCATTAAAATTGGCAATACAGCCATTTTTGAAGCGGATACGCGCATTGGCAATATCTTCCCCAAGAGATAGTACACTGACCCCAACGGCTTCTATGGATTCTATGGAGGTATTGACCAATTGTAAAACAATGCTAAGGTCGTGTATCATTAAATCTAAGACAACTCCCACATCGGTTCCACGTGGACTGAATGGAGCCAGCCGATCCGCCATGATATAACGTGGCTCGTTGACGTGAGTTTCCAAGAAACTGGTAACCGGATTGTAATGTTCTATGTGCCCCACCTGTACGTAACGTTCACAAGTATCCGCCATTTTGGCTACTTTTTCCGCTTCAGACAAGGTAACGCACAAAGGCTTTTCGATCAATAGATGACACCCCAACTCCAATAATTGTAAAGCCACTTCCGCGTGCGTTGTGGTTGGCGTGACAACGCTGATGGCATGACATTGCTTTGCCAATGCTTCAACACTTTTAAAAGCTTCACAATGGAATCTATGAGCAATCTCTTGAGCGCGTTCAAAATCCAAATCAAAAACGCCCACCAAACGTGCCTTATCCAATTCGAAATAAATGCGCGCATGATGCGATCCCAAGTATCCAACACCCACAACACCACAATTTATTTGCATCGTTTTAATTCCCCCTGCTCTAGGCGACAATATTTGTTTGTTTGCATAGCAAAATTTTCATTGTGCGTCACTAAAATGAAGCTCGTTTTAAATTTTTGACAAATGGAAAAAAACATTTGTACAACCCGTAAACTCGTTTGTTCATCTAAACTACCCGTAGGCTCATCGGCCAAAATTAAACGCGGATTCATCATGAAAGCACGACCAATGGCTATCCGCTGCCTTTCTCCTCCCGATAAGGTTTTGGGCAATTGGTATGAAAACTTTTCCAATCCTAATTCTGAAAGTAGGCAATGCGCCCGATCCATGATACCTGTATCTACTTTTTCACCCATAACGCGTACGGGAATTAATAGATTTTCTAATACATTTAGCTCTTCTATCAAATAATAATGCTGAAAAATGTAACTTATGCCCGGGATATGTGGATTTAAACGATGACAAATCATTTGATCACAAAAGCAAATAGTACCGGAATCGACACCCTCCAAACCTCCTAAGGCAAACAGCAATGTAGATTTCCCCGAACCCGATTCTCCGCAGATGGCCATGGATTCACCTTCAGAAATTTCAATATGAATATCATGCCACAAACAAAAGCGTTCGGTTTTCGAATTTGCAAAAAATTTAGTCAATTTGTCTGCGATAAGGAGCGCTTTATTCACTTCGCAAACTCCTTGCAACCAATGAAAAACTTGCTTTAAGTGCCGGAATAACGGCAGCCAGTAAAGCGATTATAAAGGTTAAACTCCCCACGAGGGCAAAATCTTGCCACGCGTAGGCTACTGGCAAGTTCGAAAAAGAATAAAAATTCCACAAAAAATCTTTGGGGAAAATTAGGCCCGTCAAACAACGAATCACACCATTTCGATAATGCAATACACCCAATCCTCCCATAAAACCCAGCAAAATACCTATACTGCTTAAAAAAGTAGCCTGCCAACAAAATAACGCAGCAATTTGCCAACGTTGTGCTCCCCAAATACGCAGCAAAGCAATTTCACGCGTTTTTCTTACAACGGAAGACATCAAACCACTACTTATGGAAAAACAGGCCACCAAAATGACAAATAACAGAACAAAAAAACTCATTGCCTTTTCCAGTTTAAGAATATGCAAAAAATCTGCATCTAATTCCATCCATGAATACGCCCTCAAGGATTTAGGCAAATGAGCATTTAATTTCAAACACAAGGATTGAATAGAAATCCCTGTTTTTACATTCAAACTAAATCCATGGACACCATTGGCTAAACCGTATAGATCTTGTAAGGTTTCCAGCGAACACAACAACGTATTTTTGTCAATTTCCGCCCACCCTGTTTCAAAAATACCGATAATGGGTAATTCTTTGGGAAGTAAAACCTCGTCCCGTTTGATGGCTTCTAGGGATAAAGGCGAATAGATGTCCAAGGTATCTCCCACATTGACATTTAAAGTTTGGACCAATCCTTTCGTCACAAAAACCCCTTGGTTTAAATCGTTAATATCGCCGGAACGTACGAATGAATTTAGGGGTAAAACAGTTTGAACCGTTTTTTCATCCACCCCCAAGCATCTTGGGAATTGTACGTAATCTCCGTGTTGAACCAAAGCAATGCCTTGGACAAAAGGTGTCACATGCGACACCCCTTCAAAATTTTCCAATGTATGCATCCATTGGGCACAATCTTCGACAACAGAAGAGGATAAAATTTTTATCTGCCCATTGATTTGAATTAGCTTGTTATGAATTGTTTTATCAAAACCATTCATGATACTGAGAACAATCGTCAAAACCATAACACCGAGAGCGATGCCGGCAATCGATATCCAGGTAAAAAATGTTCCCATGCGGCCTTTGGGAAACAAATAATGCAACGCTAATTTTAAGGTCCACATGAATGCTGATGTATAAAAAAAGGGATTCCTTCGAATCCCGACGCACTTTTTCAAGACAGACGCAATGGCATAACAACGCACAAAAATTTTTCAAACGTCTTAATAACCCCGGGACTCAATTCGTCTTTGAATTCAAAAAATACCTCATCTTCTTGCAAGGATCGCAGCGGATCACTCAAAAAGCGAGGATTAAAGGCAATGGTTACCGGATCCTCGTTGTAATCGATGGCCATAGCCTCTTGAGCTTCACCCAATTCCACACTTGAAGCCGACAATTCCAAAAGATTATCTCCAAATTTCAATCTAACCGTGTTATTCTCTTGACTGGAAACCAAGGATACCCGTTGGATGCACTCCAACAATAGACCCCGTTCCAATTTCACACGGTGAACCGTCGTTTGCGGAATAACTTGTTGGTAATTCGGGAAACGACCTTCTACCTTCTTGGATACCAAATAGATGGAATTATGGAGTCCACTTCCAAGTGCTGCATTTTCTAAAGTTAATTCAAATGCGACCTGCTTATCATTAAAATAAATTTTAATGGGGGCCGTTTGTTGCAATAACCTTTCCAATTCAATGACCGTTTTTGCAGGTAAAATAAACTCAGCCCCTTCTAGGGTAATCGATGCCTCTATATCTTTTTGCATCAAACTCAGACGTCGGCCATCCGTAGCAACCAAATGCAACTGCATCTTATCATTTTCCTTGCGAAAAGCAAAAAAAACCCCATGCAACAAATAACGATTTTCGTCTTCCGATTGGGCGAAGGAAACGTGCCGCAACATGTTGCCTAAGGTTTGTTGCTCCAATGAAAAACCTTTATCTTGGGAAAATGTGGGAAGTGCTGGAAATTCCGTATCGTTCATCCCCATAAGCCTAAATTTTGAACGGCCTGAAGTTATTTTAGCTTGATTTTGAGAACAATCCAACTCAACGTCCGCTTCCGGTAAAACTTTAATGATAGAGGTAAGTTTTCTTGCGGGTAATGCAATCCGACCCTCAGTCTGAACGTCTGCTTTGACGGAACAACGAATTCCCATATCCAAGTTAGTTGTTGTAAGTTCAAGAACATTGTCTTTTGCACTTAAGAGAACATTTCCTAAAATGGGCAAAGAGCTACGAATTCCCACAACATTTAATACTTGTTGCAGCCCATTTACAAAGGTGGCTTTCGCAATGCGTATTTTCATCTAGGGCGACATTGAAGGATTTTGGATATTTTTGCAATATTTTTGTAAAAATAAACTGAATATTTTTGCAAAAATAGGTTTTATTACTTGTTGTTTTGGCTTATCCGTGAAAAATTTTCACACGTTTGTTCTTCAAAAGAAAAAAGACCCAAATATGTTTATGGGTCCTTTTTTGTATTGTATGTTTTACTTAAAGCCGGCCCACGATTTCAATTACTTTCAAAATTCCTATAGCAGCAGGTATGATATAAGTTTTGCCAACATGAAAAACAGTCTGCATACATGATAAACAGCAACCCCCTTCAGCTTGTTCAGCGACCAAAGCGATTAATGAAGCAGCAAAATGATTAGCAATTTTTTCACATAAATTATCACCTTCTGCCGACAGTAATCCATTGCAATGTTGAATAATATCGGGATATTGATCCAACAATCCTGTCATTATTTCATCAGGGATAGCAATTAATTCGATGGTGTCTGTGAAGCTGAGCCACAAAGTTTCAAAAGCTTCTTCTAATTGCTCTTGCGACCAAAGTCCCACAAATGATTTCACAGTTTTACAAATGACTGCATTAACCAATCCATCGCTATTCGAATCATTTGTCTCAAAACGCGACATCACAGGGTCTGCATCGATTGCACTCAACACATTTTCAAGGTTTGCTTGTTTATGGTCTTCACGCAGCAAGTGCCCATAAAACATATTACCTAAAGTTAAACCTCCTTTACATTGAGATAGGAATCGCTGCAATAAATTACCCTGTAAGTCTTGAGCAAAGTGACGAAACTTACTTATGAAGTTTCTCATACAAGTACCTATTAGGACTTTTTGCTGTTCTTCGCTTAGACTGGACGCCTCAGGGAATGGGAACCACCACGCGTGTGCCTTAGAAAGCGTGCCCATTGTCATGGCACAAAATAATATACTTGTCAAACATTTATGGAATGAATTTTTCATAACATTGCGTATAAAGCAATATTCAGGCCATTCATGACATAAAAGTGCACTAAAGATTTTTATTATTTTACAAGTTATAAATTTAATATCTTTTTTGACGCAACTTTTGACCGTTGACCCATCTAATTTGAAAAGGGTACAAACGAGTAAAAAACAACGTCCTCAACTTTTCAAAATATGGATCCTAGAATAAATTCTTAATTGACCCTAAAATACTTCTAGCCTCCATTAAAATGCCTATCGATTTATGTAAACAGAGGTAGAGCCTAGAACCTTGAATTGGCAGCTAGTGCTAACACTTTTATAAGCGCATGGATGCCACCAAGGGTAAACCTAAGATTAACTGACCCATAGGGTTTATCGACTTTATCGTGCAATTTCAATTCGTTCGTTAAATAATGGACCAATTTTAAACACAAATGATCCCCTTCCGCTTGCTTAAATCGACGGAAATGGGTACGAAGGTCCGCATGATGCCCCAATAAAGCTCCATCTGTAATCACTTCATCTTCAGAAATAGACACCCAATCATCAAATTCTGTAACATTGGTGTACAAAACTTCGAAAACTTCTTCTATTCGTTCTTGCGACCAGGCCTTTCCAAACTGTTTTAAAGTTTCACGAATTACTCCGTTAATTAACCCATCATTCGGTTGTACGAATGCTCGCAAACCATCTACTTCGGCGTCTGAATCGTGAACTTCCGCAGAAAGTATACTGTCTAAATCTAACTGTTTGCGATCCCAACACCACAAATACCGATACAAAATCTCATCTAGCGTCAAATCTGGAGATTGTGCTTGCAATTGTTGCAACGAATGACCGTTTAACTCTTCAGCAAAGATATGCAACTTCTTAACTAAAGATGAGAAAAAAATACCTTTAAGATTACGCTGTTGTTCTTTCGTGAAGGATGACTTTTCGGGAAATGCAAACCAATCTGCGTGAACTTTAGGAAATGGCCAGGATATAATACCGAAAAACAATGTATGCGTTAAAAATTTATGGAATAAACCTTTCATAATATTGAGCATAAAGCAATATTAAGGCCACTTTGAAAAACTTACGACATGAACAAATCTATTTGTTCTAAATGATCAACGCTACTTTCGTCATCGAATGACGGCGGTTTGTGTATCCTAGACTGCAGTAAACTTTCACGAGCCTGTACGATGCCTTCGGCAATCTTTTCAACATGCATTGTTAGCCAACGGTAGGTTAAACTCCCGGGACGATAATCTGCGGGCCCATAACAATCCACCCTGCCACTTTCCAGCAACGCATCATTTTGCGCAAATTCTTGCATGTTATCCGGATGATGTACAGCAAAAGTCTTGCCACCCCTTCCTTTCATAATGGAAAACATAGGTACATCCGTAGGCCCATCCGCAATATAAATCATATTTTTTATTGGAATTCTCCGATCTTCGGACAGCATGGAGGCATTTACATCCAAGTTTGCATGCTTGTTAACGCCCTTGTTAATTTCGAATAAAAAACGTGTCTTCATCGTATTGTCGATCACGCGGGCGATCTGACTGATTTCCCTATGGGTTGAATCAATGGACAAAATCTCCTGACGTAAAAACCCAGGCAACATGGGTTCCTCGATGAATTCGCATCCAAAAATACCGTCCACGTGAGGAGCTATTTTACTGCCGCGTATCATTTCGGCCAACCCACCACTGATGATGTAATGTTCTAATTTCAATGCGTGCGTGCCAAAACGTTCACTTTTTTCTACAATATCCTTTAGGGTTTGAAAAAATGTTGGTAGTCCGTTAAAGAATGTTAATTCGGCTCCCAATTGTCGTAATTTTTGGTTGTTCAAACCACGAAAAGGTCCCGTTTTTACATACGTAAGGAGATGATTTAAATAGAGCAAATCTTCCGTCACAGAAATTTTTTGCCGATGATATACCTGCGATAACGCCCCCACCTCTTCCCAGAAATTTTGCTCATCTACCGCATAAGTTTCAAAGAGAGGCTTTTGCATGTATCCCGGTATCAGAGTTTTGTCAAAATCCCAAATACATGCTATTAAACTGGAATTCGCAACGTGCATCTATAATAAATCCTTTAGTTTATGACTCAAAAGCATCTGCAAGAAACATTTCTCATCCATGATAGGTTTATGTATTTTCTGGAATATCTCTTCCGCCTTTGCCCATGAAGCACCTATCTTTTCTTGCGCAGGACATGGATCTGTGAAACACCGACACCCTAGAAACCAATCTGCATTTGTTAATATTACATCTTGTAAGGCTAGATCTTTTAGTGTGCTTGCCATATTTTTCAATTGCTCCGAATTTATAGGTGGTTGTGCGCCAAACATACCTGCACCTGAACTCGCTACACTATGCGCCAGTTTTAACACACTCAATACATAAAATTTCATTTTTATCTGCCGAAACGCAAGCAATACATTTTCCTTGTTGTAGTTCCCCTGCAAGTGTGTTTGAATTATTTGATTCAATGCCCTAAAAGGCATTTGACAAAAATGCATCAATTGACAAGTTTTCAGCACCGCTACCCCTAATTCTTTTGCGGTCTCGCTAGGAGGTTGCCAGACACCATAACCCTGCTGGATACCTACTGTCAATGTTTGCATTTCCTGATTGCAGTTTTCTATAGCATTTACTAAACTTTCACACTCGTTAACCCGGGTCATAAAGAACTCAAGTGAATGTTGTATAGTTTGTTGCTGCGAGTCGGTAAAATGTTCGGGAGATCCGAGTATTTCCCGTAGAAACACTTCTACATCCTTATTTTGAAAATCACGCGTAAGCATACGTTGTATCTCATTAAATGATCTCTCTATTAGCTTAGCTGTTTCGACCTTTTGAGATAATCTCTGATGCATTATATTATCCAATTCTATCCAATCATTAAAATTGTTTATCCTATGCACGGTACCCGCCATATCAACGGCAGTCCCATGATTGTATATTTCTTCACACTGCTCAATAATAGGCCCTAGCAGGCCTCGAATGTCTTGCACGGGCTGTGGAGCATTCGCCATTAGTACCTGGGGTTTCTTGTAACACAGCAAATTTAAATAGCGACGATTACTAAGAATCTTTCCTACGGTTTCAAGAAGTTTTGAGCGACCCTGTTTAGCAACTATGGAAAGTTGCGTTGTTTTAAGTTGCAGGTCTTGATTTTGACTTTGTAGATTACGTACCTGACCTTGAAAATTGGTTAACTCTTGCCGCGATTGTTGCAGGTCCGTCGCCAGTTGACGATTGGTAACCTCTTGGGCTCTCAGATCATTGTCCCTTTGGGCTACCTCATTTTGTAAAGTCTGATTCTGTGCTTGTAAAGTACGCTTCTCTCCATTTAACTGCCCAATTGTGTTATCTCTTCCTTCAATAATTTGCTCCCTTTGACTAAATTCATTTTGCAAGTCTTGGTGCCAAGCCCGCATATCGGCTAAATCTTTTTTAGATTGTTGCCATTGAACTTCAAAAGCATCCCTGGCGGCAGTTAATTTACGAATGTCAGCATCTCTTAGGCTCAATTGATCTCCAAGCGTATTTATCGTGACATCTTTCTTAGTTACGCTCTGTTGAAGAGCCTGTATCCGTTGATCTCGCTGAGAAACTTGATCTGTTAAACTTCTATTTTGAGTTCGTTG
This sequence comes from Puniceicoccales bacterium, assembly GCA_031266455.1. Classification (GTDB taxonomy): domain Bacteria; phylum Verrucomicrobiota; class Verrucomicrobiia; order Opitutales; family UBA9783; genus CABUVL01. Next base: position 58,291 of record JAISBA010000005.1, on the reverse strand, counting down.
ATCTGTTAAATCCTGAAGTGATTGAGTTAACTGATCTGCAGTTGTTTGCAATCGAGCTCCTAAATCACCTTTTTCGGCAGTTAATTTACGAATGTCAGCATCTCTTAGGTTCAATTGATCTCCAAGCGTATTTATCGTGACATCTTTAGCTCGCAACTCGTGGCCCCTTTGATCAATTTGACTTTGCAAGTTTTGATTCCGAACCTGTTGATTTCCTAAATCCAGCTGCGACTGGGTTAATTGACCTCCAGTTGTTTGCAATTGGGTTTCTAAAGCGCTTTTTTCGGCAGCATGAGCCTGATTTAATTGGGCAATATCGATATCCTTTTGGGTTAATTGAGTTTTAAGCGTACTTATCGAGGCCTCTTTTGTGGCTAAATCCTGCCGCGATTGTTGCAGGTCTACCGCAAGTTGATGCTTGACAACTTCTCTGGCGCCCAATTCCCGGTCCCTTTGATCAATTTTATTTTGCAAATTCTGATTTTGAGTCTGTTGATTTCCTAAATCCCGCTGCGACTGGGTTAATTGATCTCTAGTTGCCTGCAATTGATTTCCTAAATCACCTTTTTCGGTAGTTAATTTACGAATGTCAGCATCTCTTAAGTTCAATTGACCTCCAAGCGTATTTATCGTAACATCTTTAGCTCGCAACTCGTGGCCCCTTTGATCAATTTGATTTTGCAAATTTTGATTCCGAACCTGTTGTTCTCCTAAATCTTTTCCTAATCCTTGTACCTGAGTTTCACTTAATTGTAATCGAGCATCCCAAGTGCTTTTTTCGGCAGCATGGGCCTGATTTAATTGGGCAATAGCGGTATCCTTTTGGGTTACCTGATCTTTTAAGGCCTGATTGCTTGTTTGCAAAGTCCCAATCGATGTATCTCTTTTATTTAATTCAGCCCCGAGCGTACTAATGGTAGCATCTTTACTTTTTGCACCCTGTTGAAGATCCTGTACCTGACGATTCTGTTGATCAACCTGATCCTGCAGGTTTCTATTTTGATTTTGGGTATCCGTTAGACTTTGCCGTGTTTGCTGCAGATTTTCTGTAAGTTGACGATTTGCAACATCTTTGGCACCCAACTCGCGTTGCAAATCTTGATTCTGAGTTCGCTGATCTCCTAAATCTTGCTGTGATTGGATTAATTGATCTCCGGTTGTTTGCAATCGAGTTTCTAAGTCACTTTTTTCGGTGGTTAATTTACGAATGTCAGCCTCTTTAGCTCCCAGATCGCGACCCCTTTGATCAATTTGACTTTGCAGGCTTTGATTTTTAGCCTGTTGATCTCCTAAATGCTTCTGAGATTGCTGCAGCTGAGCTTCCAAATGACCCTTTTCGGTAGCACGTTCTCGAGTCAGTTGTGCTATGGAAGAATCTTTGCCCACAATCGCCCCTTTTAATGCCTCTACCTGGTTTTCCAATTCATTATTTGTATTAATAAGATGAGGACGAAACTCCTTCGGCTGTTTCTCTATGTCAGACATCTTCTCTTGCAATTCTTTAATCAATGCATCTCTTGAATTCAGTTCCGATAATAGTCGACTTACTTGCTCATTTGCCCTAGGTCCAGCAGTTGCAGTCTGCTTTTTAGGCTCCTCTTGTTTGGGTTCTTCCTTTTTTTCTTCAATGGACTCGGATTTGCTTGGCTTTGAATCTGGCTTATCTTGAACTTTTGGAGAGCTTTCTGGCACAACGGGTACCTTGGGTAACGGATCTGGAGCTACCTCCGACAACTTTTGGCTCGCTTGAACCAACTCCGTATCGATCAATTTTACACCGCGAGCAGGTTCGTACATTTTTGGCATATCTAACGCAATTGACTTTTCGGTCGTGATAAAAGCATCCGCTGCTTGTACAACATTGGGATACTTCGTCAATGCACTATGACTTTTTATTAACTGCTTTAAATGAAGTTTCTTAGCCACTTCGGGAGGTACACTAAAAACTTTTGCCATCGTCTCCACTTTCTTAGCATTATCCGGTACCTGTTCTTTTTCCGTAAAGCTATCCAAAGCTTTCATGACGGTCACAAAACTGATGGCTTTTTGATATTCGCTAGGAATTGTGTGTAAATTGTCATTCAACCGAGCAAGCAATTCATTTGCCGTTAAACGCTTATCTCGTGTTATAACATTCACAACGGTATCCCACACACCACCGACTTTCGCTCTGGCAATTTCCTCAACACTTTGCCTATACATGTCCTGTCTTTGCTCTTGGGTTGCTTCACTAAAATTTTTAGCCCAAGCTGTCGGGTCGTCCGTCACGGATACATAAGCTGCCGAAATCCAACAGATCGTATTCAAATGTAGAACCACAAGCAAATATTTCAAAAGACAACGCATTGTATTATAAAAGTATACTAATTGCTTCTACACCTTGGTTAAGCGTAAAGTTTTTTCAAGGAAAATCTGTAGAAGATTAACAAGTTAAACCTTAAAATGCAATCTCATATGTACATTATAATTTCTATTGACGCCCCAAAACAAACCATTTAAAATTGCTTTCATGTCTGGATTTGTTGATTTTATTGCTGCTTACGGAAAAGAAGTTGGTCTTCCCGATTTACGATTAAACGAAGATAATCTTTGCTCTCTAAATTTTGATTCTAAAATCAATGTAGATATTGTTTTTAGACAAGAACAAGATCAATGCATTTTTGCTTCAAAAATAGGCACGATTCCCTTAGAAAACAAAGACATGATTTTTGAAGAATTACTTAAAGCAAATGCTTTTGGAATTGCGACCGCAGGAGCTATTTTAGGCATTGATCCAGACAATGATTCGATTGTTCTCAGTTATGTTTTTATTACCCAATCATTCGTCTACGAACTATTCAAAACAGTTCTTAACAACTTTGTTAACTTGGTAGAAGAGTGGATGCAAAAACTTGAAGACTTGGAGAAAGTTAACAATTTAACTACGGACAACGACATTCCTTTTGCCACCCCTGCAAATTTTATTCATGCTTAATTTCATTTTGAGAATTAACTTCATTCTGTGAGCGAAAGATTTCCAAATGAAATACATTAAAAGGGCACAGAGGTTTCTTTTATGCTTGACCTACTGTGCTTTATTCTTAGCTTGTGCTGCTCGTTCAGCCGCATTTTCATCGCTTTGTATTTTTTCTTGCCTTATAATGTTTTGCTTTTTATTTTCTTCTCGTGTTAATGTCGGGTCTCCCCAAATTCCATTGTCACCATAAGCTCGCATGTTTGGATCAGATGTTTCATTAAGGGCCTTCATGGAGTTCGCTTCCATCTCGAATTGCACGAGTCGATGAGCTTCCATCATTACCTTCGTTCCCAAAACCTTCGTTTGCTGTGCCTGTCTCTCAGAAGAAGTTTTCAGATCACTTTGGTGATTTAACATCTCTATGGAAATTCTCGCGCCATTGGCCGTTAAAACATTGAATTCATTCAAATAGTTTATCTTATCCTTATATAATGATTCCAATTTCGATCCACCACTTGAAGCATTATAACTACTTGTCAATTCACCTATGTAAGCCGATCTTTGTGTAAGACTGATCGCACCTTCAGAGTTTCCATGAATAATATCTGATAATATCTTCAACTTATCTTGAACATTATTGCCTTTAGCATCCAAGACCTCTTTTACTCCTTGTCTTAATGACTGGATTAGGGAAATATCGATATTGTGTTGGGTACTTGAAAAATTTTCAAGCTCCATGGACAGCGACAACGCTTGCCTTAGGTTATTCGCTTGTGTGGTCGTAATCGGTTGATCCGAATTTAAAATAGCTACAATCGAATTGTAATTGCCTGTAACTTCTGAACTACGACCGCCATAATTGCTTAAATCTCCTCCTAATTGACTCAAAAAAGCGGCCCGATCGGCAATGCTCATTATACCTGCTTGGGCATTACCTCTTATCAAAGCAATTAACTTACTCAATATTTCTTCGATAAAAGCTTCCTCAGCGGCAGAATCTATTAAATTTTTTAAATTTTCTAATGCATCTTTTAAACCGTTAGTCAATGCACTGCCTACATAACGCGCATTACTACTTTCCATAAAATTATTCAGCAAAGTAGAAAGCTCATCGTATTGAGTCTTTGCACTTGCTAAATACTCGGCACTGCTTGTTTGACTAGTTGTATTTGTACTGGAAACATCGGTTACTGGCATGCCATTTAAGAAAGCTAAAATTGTGCCAAGCAGGATGTATCCAATACTTTTGTTACATTTTAGCTTGCAAAGGCTCAATAGGCATTGTTATACTAATGAGTGTGTATGTGTTATGTGAAACATGAAACTAAGTCACTACATTGAAAATAGTTCTATGGTTGATATAAAGAGTACCACTTTTAAAGGTGCTCTTGAAGAATTAATAATACGGTGTTGCCCACTTAAAAAAAAACGCAACCTGGCCACCTTTATCGAAGAGTTACTAATTCAAGAAAATACCGTGTCCAGCTATTTAGGACAAGGGATTGCCTTACCTCATTTAAAAGTACCCATGCGACAGGCCTATTTATTTGCCTTTGGACGTGTGCGTACCCCCTTGCAAGACGTAACGATCAATGGTAGCGAAAATATCCGCCTTATTGTTTTATTCTTAGCCGCTTCTAAAACAGAAAACTACCTCACAACGTTGGCTTCATTGGCCAAAATGTTACAGTCAATTGAATTAACCCATCATTTAAACGATATTTCTTTAGAAGAGCTTCGCGGCAGAATTTTAGACGCATTTAAAACGGTGCAATTCAAATCTGCCAAAACAAATGATCGTTTTAATCGATTGATGCTGCGAGAATCTTTAAAAATTGCCAAAGCAGGTAATTGCTCCGCTTTATTTTTATTTGCAGACACCTTTTTTAATACCACTCGTTTTATCAAAGAATTAAACCCAGATTTAAAGGTAATAACCGTTACCCATAAAGCATCGGAAATTGCACAAAAAGAGTCTACTTACACCCTACCCGTCCAACTTTTTTCCAATGGTCGACTGACGCAATTACGCAGTGCTATTTTATTAGGGATTATGCATAAGTGTATACGACATAATGAAAAGATTTGCTGCCTGGGCGGCATCCCTAATAGTAATCGGCTGGATACCGTGCTTATCATTGACGTCAACAGAGAAATCCAGTCTCTCTTTTCCAATCAGTCGGATATTCTCCCTAAAAATGTGCAACCCGAAGTCTTTGAAAAATTACTTTCCATTGCAACCGAATTAGCCGTCGAAGGAAGAGAAGGGAAACCGGTTGGTTGCCTTTTTATACTCGGAGATGTCCAGGAATTGGCACCCTACGTGTATCCACTCATTTTGAATCCATTTCACGGTTACAAAGAAGAAGACCGCAATTTACTCAATCCATTTATTGAGGAAACCATTAAAGAATATTCTCTGCTGGATGGTGCTTTCGTAATTGGTGGCAACGGTATTTTGGAAAGTGCAGGGAGTCTCATCCATACCAAAGACCAAATCTCTTTACCCAGTGGCTTTGGCACGCGGCACTCCGCTGCTTTAGCTATTTCCAATACGGTTGACTGCATCGCATTAACCGTTTCTGCAAGCAATGGGCAGGTGACACTTTTTCGAAAAGGAAAAATGTTACCCCTCATTGAAAAAGGTATTGGCCATACCTATCCTTCTACATACCTTTTTGAATAAAAATTTTGCCAAATTATAAACCCGCGTTAGTTTCAACTACCATCTTACATGACACTTGTGTTAAAAGTTTTGGGGAGTAGTAGCTCCGGTAACTGTGGATTACTCATAAATCAAGGCAAATATTATCTCATTGACGCCGGATTTTCAGGCAGGCGTATTTCGCAACTGCTAAAAGCTTATCATATTACCCTAAGCAACCTATCTGGAGTTTTTATTACGCATGAACATCAGGATCACATCGTTGGTTTAAAGGTACTAACCCAACAACCGCATCTAAAATTCTATGCAAATTTTGCAACATCCAGTGCCATTGAAAGAAAATGCAATATAAAGGGTCCCTGGAAAATTTTTAAAACGGGACAAATTTTCGATGTGGATTCTTCTTTATCCGTAAAAACTTTCCCTATTCCTCACGATGCCGTGGACCCCATCGGTTTTTTGTTCAAAGCTTGTAACTATGGGTGCGCTTGGGTAACGGATTTGGGACACATCACGCAAGATATTTGCCAGGCACTGATGGAAGCGCAAGATATTGTTTTTGAATCCAATCATGATGAAACGCTCGTTCGCAACCATCCAACACGCCCTGCCTACGTTAAAGAACGTATACTTGGGCCGCTGGGACATTTGTCGAACAAAGCCGCCTTCGACTTCATCAAAAATAATCGCGGTCCTTGGAAAAATATCTGCCTGGCCCATTTAAGTAAAGACTGTAATTCATGCGAAACCGTAAAGCAGTTATTTCAACCCTTGGCTAATATGTATGGGTTTAACCTGACCATTACCGATCCAAGGATATAAAAATTGATTTACGGGCAGGGTAAGTGCAAAAATTTTTCATACCCATGTAGTACTCGGTCGGATTTTTATTTAAATGACCTATGCAAATACTTACCTAATGAAGCATTGTTTAGCTGAGTATATTTTTACAAAAATATATAAATTTTATTGACATTGGAACATACAATGCTACACCTTGCAAAAACTATGAAAACAAAATTATTATTTGCATGCACGTTAGCAATAGGCTCACATAATGCCTTTGGCGACTTCATCGGATTCGGCAAAATAGACGAACGTTATATCTTGGAAGATATGCGCGTACAAACGTATACATATCCATGTCCGCTTATTTTTCACTATAGGCAAGGGGGCGATGATTCTAAAAAATCTGAGTTTAGGATTAAAGATATTACTTTAACCTTTGATAATCTTCCCGCCAATATTCAAGGACTTTTACAAAGTAGAAACATTCCCGTAGCAGACGTCCAGGTCTTCGAGGCATACGCAAAACTTGAGCAAGCAGACTGCAATTATTTTACCCATCCATGGGCAATGGACGTTATGACCGATAATCGGTTGGCCGTGGTAGAAAGCGGTATTTGGGGATCATTTAACTTACAAGCCATCAATGGGGAAATAGGTATTGACGGTCTTGTTCCTCAAACGATGTCTTTTCACGACAAAACTTATCTCAGTGGTAATTCGGCAAGGTTTAATGTTAACGACGTCAATCAATTGGCAGGTGGCTGGTTCGTTTCCGTATACGATCCTCAAAATGCAGTCAATCAAGCTAACGGAAATACGGATGGGCAACGACTAAGAGCCATCGCCATCAAGTGGACAATTATTCCATCCTCTTGGTTTACGACACCTCAAAATTGTACCGATCCAGAATTACTTCCTTCTCCAATACTTACGTGGAAGGATGGGCTTGTTAATGAATGCCTGTAAACCAATCCAAAAAAATAGTTTAATCGATTTTAACAAAAGTTGATAACCGATATTTCCTCCATTAGGCGATCGTAAAATTCTAGATAATTTACGCTTTAAAATTATCAAAGAAATAGTAAGTAAACATTTCTCAGAAAATGTTTACTTACATTTAAACCTGGCAACGCTTCTTTCAGATCTAGCTGTTTTTGACCAGGCAATTACACTTTATGTCCACCTTAAAAAGTCGATTACTAAGATTTTTTCGCTTAATGCTTAGATTTTTTATCCATACTGGCAAAGTTTCTTTTTGAAAAACTTTTATAAAATTTTTAAGTTCGGGGAAGAAGCTATAAAATTTTAGATGACATTGATAAACCATTTCGGGACTAGCTTGTGACCACAAGAAATCTGATAATGGACTTACCTGACAAGAATATTTAAAATACTCTTTCCCTTTTAAATAAGCTTCAAAATATGCCCCAAGAGATGATTGGACTTCACAAGCTCCTATTTCAATGGGAGATACCTTTATTGCTTGAATTTTCTGACGTAGTTGAGCGTATTCATTGGCCCTACATTGGCAAGCATTCAATGTTGCCAATGACGCTTTGTGATCGTTCTTCAGCTTTCTTACCCACAGGAGGCATAACCCATTTAAAGTGAATGCAAAACAACAAAAAAGAATAAAATTTTTACGCATACAAACGCATATGGCATTTTTACAATGGGAATTTACATACAAAACTGTTTTCCGTATAAGTTAAAGGCGTTGTTAAAATCTGAACACCTTTCTCCAGGGTAGAAAAAGCAAGGGAGCAACACGCTTTTAAAGTGCGTGAAAACTCAACAGCGTCAACTAAATTCTTGTAACGCCCCTTTAGCTCCAATTCCAATTTTTCTGAAGATGAAATCTGTATTGCATCAATGCATAAATCTAACTTCAAAAGCGTAAATTGCTGCTTTATTTTTTGCAATAACTGAGCGTGCACAATTTGTTTTCCTTTCAGTAACTTCCAAGATCCCAGTTGCTGTTTTAAATCTTGGACATCATTTTCCTTAAGTGTGTAAGCCACCCGCTGATGCATAAGATTATTACACGCATTTATTTTCTTCTTACATGTCCTTAATAGGAAAAAGAAGTATCCCACCAATAGCAATAGTATAACCCATCGCAACGCAACGTGATGGATTACCTTGCGAATGTAAAACAAGCTTATCACCCCCAAAGAAGATGGAGAATCCATCTCCATAAAGTCAAAATCATCAAACTGTCTATTGCCATTTAAAATATGCAAAATGCCAATCAATAGAGCCTGTTCACTCAATCCCACCTTCTTCTTATCACTTTCGCACCATTGGTGAATTTCTTTTATAACGTGCATATTTTCACCAAACGTCAACAACGGTGATTCCAATTCAGACCTATGCCCTTCTCCAAAAATGAATATGTTTTTTACACCCGCCTGCAAATTTAAGCTGCGGGAAAAATAACGAGAAGTTACGTTTAACTCTTTCACTACATCTTGTTCTACCGAATTGGCAGCCGATACTTTTCGCAAATCTAAAAAGTTAAATGCGGGTTGATCCCCAACTGAACTTTCAGAAATACTCGTAAAAAAGCGAGTCAAATTATCTTCTAGGAAAATGCCCACTGCGGGTGGCTGAAAAAGTTTTTTATGCCTCATCTCCTCAAGATAAACGGCCTGACCTACCATAGGCGGAAAACAACTGATGCCATAGGGGAAATATTTTTTATGTAGATACAAAATATGTTTCAAGAGGATCCAAAATTTTTTTGGGATGAGAGCTACCCAATAAGCCTTAAAATCTTCGTCATACGGCATCTGTTGAAACCTAAAAACAACTTTATCGCCCCGTAATCCAAACTCTTTATTCAAGATACCTGTTAATTGTTGGATAACCGAAAAACGACTCTTTAGATAGGGTAAACGGACAATAACGTTAATGACCAAATGTTCCGGTAAAATGAAACCGATGGGGCCTAAAATTTTATGAGACCGCAATAACTTCTCTAATGTAGTCTCCAAAACTTTTAACCACAGTTTTGTAGAGGATTGGGGGCCAAAAACGCTTTCATCTGCATTTAAAGCATATCCCAAGGGCGACTTTTCAAAATCTAAAAATCGTAAATCTAATTGCCGTGTATTTAACAAATAATAGTGATTCATGCAACGTTTACCCCACCAACGACGACAATTGGAATATAGGTAAAAACATGGCTATAACAATGACACCAATGACAACACCTAAGAAACAAATAATGAAGGGTTCAAGTAATGACGTCATGGCGGAAACAATATTGTTTACGTCATTTTCGTAAAGTACCGCGACGTTGCGAATCATACCTTCAACATTACCGGCTTGCTCTCCCGCTTTCGTCATATTGCATACAATACGCGGAAAATAAGCAATACCTTCCATCAATGTCGATAGTTGTTGCCCTTCTTGTATCCCTTTCTTTATGGAAGTACAAGCTATGGACAGATAAAAACTATCAGCCACGTTGGTACAAATATCAATAGCTTTTAAAATGGGAACGCCGCTGGATAATAAAACGGAGTAGGTACGACAAAAACGTGCAATGTTTGTTTTTTTAATTAAAGTTCCAAATAATGGAACATGACACATCGTAGCATCTAAAAACTTGGCTCCAGAGGGCGATTTAAAGAGCTTTTTTAAACCTATAACAACGGAGACTGTTCCTCCCACAATAATGACGACATGGTTTTTCATAAACTGACTTACGTCGATCAGCGCTTGCGTCAACCAGGGTAATCGAGCTCCAAAACCGCTAAACATTTCTCCAAATACGGGGACAACCCAAATCATCAGTCCACTGACGAGTAAAAAAGACATGGAAACAATGGCGATGGGATAAGTTAAGGCACTCTTAAATTTTTTGGTTAATTTCAAAGATGCCTCAAAATAGTTTGAAACGGTTACCATTGCGTCCGGCAAAGCTCCTGATACTTCTCCCGCCTCGACCATATTGTAAAATAACGATGGAAACGCATTGGGATATTTTCTCAGTGCATCCGAAAATGAAGAACCTGAAAATATATTTTCCTTAACACGCGTAAGTATCAACTTAAACACTTTATCGTCCATCTCGGCAGTAATCGTTTCAAGGGCGTGAGATAACGGCAATCCAGCCTGTAACATGGAGGACAATTGCTGTGCAAAAATCGTTAAACGGTCTAATTTAACAGCATCTCGTTGCGCACGCTTTTCAAGTCTGGAATCCGCTCCGCTGTCCGAATGTTTATTCCCAGAAAAAAATCCTTTTTTGAGAGTTGATGTATCTTCACTTCCCGGAGAACTTGTCTCTTCATCATCAAACAGTACCATACGTAAAATTTAACGCAGTTTTATGGATCAATCAATCATGAATTACACAAAAAATAAGTTTTACACCGCATCGACCCGTCGTACAAAACTCAGGGGTACCGAGGCAAATTCTTCAAAACCACCCGTATACACGCGAAACAACGTACATGAGGTCAGCTTATTGTCCTTAAAAATGCATTCGTAAGCAGAGATTGGGAGAAAAATTTTCTTAAACATGTTTAAAAACTACGCTTTCGATGTATCCATCCATTAAAACAAACTAGACAAAAAGTAAAAATATGTTCTAGTAAAATGATGCCCAATACGTTGCAACGTTACTTATTCAAACAATTTTTTTGGGCGTCCACATATACCATCTTCCTATTTGTTTTTGTTCTTATTGTGGGAAATGCTCTCAAGGAAGTGCTTCCTCTGTTGGCAAGTGGTAAGATCACCTGGACATTCTTTTTTGATCTGCTCTTTCACCTGATCCCATCGATGATTGCCTACGCGTTACCCTTGGGATTATTGACCGCAACGCTTTTAGTCTTGGGACGCCTCTCGGCGCAAAACGAATTGATGGCGATGAAAGCCTCTGGACTAGGTTTGTATGTCATCGTAGCACCTATACTTTTAATAGCGGCTTTGGGTACTTTATTTGCCTTGATTGTCAATTTCTACTTTGGGCCCAACTCTATTACCTACTACCGATCATCCATCAGCAACGTAATTCGGCAGCGGCCTCTGCAATTCATTCAGGCAGGTACCTGCATCAAAGATTTTCCCGGGTACATTTTTTATGTTGAAAAAAAACACAAAGACTGGGTTGAAAACTGTTGGTTATGGGAGCTTGATGGTAAAAATGTAACCGGAATAAACCTTCTTTTGCACGCCGAAAAAGGCTACATACGTTACAATCCAAGTGCAGATAGCATTATCCTCACGTTGCTTAATGGTATGGGAGAAAAGTATAATTCCCCTACGGCTTCTGTCGAAACGCAACCGATTACCTTTGCAAACACTTCGATTTCCTTACCTCTTAGTCCTTTACTTGGGAGTAGAACGTTTACCAAACGACTGGGGCACATGCATTTAAGGGAACTATTGCACGCCAAAAATAAGTACGGCAACATCACCCAAAATTTATCTCACCGTACGCAAAAAATAGCAGCTTCTCTGGAAATTCAAAAAAATGCCGTCATGTCATTCGCAGTCTTATCCCTAATTTTCATAGCCATTCCCCTAGGCATCAAGGTGAAACGTGCAGAAACATCGGCAAACTTGGTTTTAGCGGTTGGTTTAGCACTCAGTTACTACTTTATCGTGATGGCCATCTCTTGGTTGGAAACAAAACCTCATCTACGCCCGGATTTGCTCATCTGGATTCCAAACTTTATTTTCCAATGCCTTGGCGTGACTCTTTTTATAAAAATCTCTAAATATTAATAAGCTATCCCCGTAAACTACCCTTTATACAACTTTTTGAATATTTCAAGTAACTTAAAGGAAGCTTAAAAGTCCCAAATCCATCTAACGAAGTCCTACATGTGCTGAATTTTACGCGTATTTTACATTCTTCAGAATAAATTACCCAAATAAGTATTTGCAAAATTGCTACTCCATTCTTTTAATGGCATCAATGATAACAAAATTTAAACGATCTTTTATAACTGGACTCTTTGTTTTACTCCCGTTAGGAGTTACTTTTTTTGTCATACAGATCTTACTTAACAAAGTAGGACACCCCGCAAGTACATTATTTTTTGGCAACTGGATAAAAAATCTGGATAAACAATGGATTGAGTGTATTTTAAATCTTATATCTGTAGTCGTAGTTATCGCATTCATTGCTTGTTTTGGATGGTTTTCGAAGTACTTTTTAGGTAAGTGTTTTTTGAGATTTACCGAAAAACTTATCTCCAATGTGCCTCTTATCAACTCCGTTTATAAAACGGTAAAACAACTTGTGGATACGCTTGCTCAAGATAAAAAGACACTTTTTCAGAAAGCAGTCTTGGTAGAGTTTCCAAGACAAGGCTTGTACTCCGTTGGGTTTTTGACGAGTGACTCCCAAGGAGAAATTTATAAGAAAACTTCGGAAGAAGTGTACAGTGTGTTTGTTCCAACAACGCCGAATCCAACCACCGGTTTTCTCCTTATGGTGCCTAAAGAACAAGTCATTACCTTGGATATGTCGATTGGCGATGCAATGAAAATGATTATCTCCGGAGGTGCCATTGTTCCACCTTACGTTGCAGATCAAACAAAAAATAATTCTTAACTTGACAGTTTGTTAACTTTATAGGTATCCTATAACTTTAATGAAACAAAAGATATTTGAGTTGGGTTTGTTCATAGTGACCCTGGCTTATAATTTATTCGGCTAAGTGAAATGCGAGCGTAATGCTTCATTCCAAAGGCTATTTTATAAAGAAACTATTTACCCAGCAAGTGAGAAGTATTTTTCTATTTTGAAAAGCTTGCGAGAGCGTGATGACACTTCGGTTATCGTTGTATTTTAACCAACGGCAGCAATACTTCCAAGCTAAAAATAGTAATGTCCCTACAGTTTCAAAATAGAAACAAGGCCTAAGTATAGCTGGCTATGGTCGTAATTATTTGCCCAAAAGCCGCATCTATTTTACAGCATGCCATTATACCTGTGCAAAAATATTGCGCTTCCGCAGGGACAATGTTGTATATATATAAAGGATTCATGCAATTGCAGAAATTTAGCTTTAATGCGCTAAAGGAGTTTTTGGAACAGCAAAAAGAGCCCGTCTTTCGCCATAAACAGTTACAACAAGCTCTGTTTAAAGAACCCCACTTAACCTTTCATGAATTAACAACGCTTCCATTACCTCTACGAGAAAAACTCATTTCAGCCTTTGGAGACAACCTTTTACCTTTGCGACTCTTGAGCATTCAAAAAGATACGCAGGCCAGCAAATACCTATTCGAATTGCAAGATAAGGAAAGAATTGAAAGCGTATACATGCAGTTTCAAGAAGGCCTCAGATCTTTGTGTGTCTCAACACAGGTTGGGTGCGCATGCCAATGTGCTTTTTGCGCAACGGGCAAGATAGGCATTCAACGGAATTTGACGATCGAAGAAATTTTAGGCCAAGCGTTGTACCTATCAAAAACTGTCACACCCATAGATCGCATCACTCTCATGGGCATGGGAGAAGCGTTACTCAATCCGCATATTTTTGAAGCCATTCACCACTTTACGGCCACCGATGAATTTCAACTAAGCCCCTACAAATTAAGCATTTCAACCGTTGGTATTATTCCAGGCATTAGAAAATTAACGCAGCTTTACCCCCAGGTAACGCTTACGTTTTCTCTTCATTTTCCCAATCAAACTTTGCGAGAACAATGGATGCCAATGGCACAACATTACCGCTTAGAAGATATCTTTGAAGCTTTGGACGAGAGGGTAAAATTAACCCATCGTAAAATTTATTTGGCTTATATGGTTATGGACGGCATTAATAATAGGCGACAGGATCTAGAAGCCCTGGAGTCCATTTTTGAAGCCCGTGGTCCATTAAGGCATCTGTATCACGTAAATCTAATCCCCTTTCATCCCATTTCTCATTTAAAAATCCAGGAAACTCATAAATCCGTTGTGCTGCGATTCCAAAAACAGTTAAAACAACGCCGTATCGTGGCAACCGTACGCCAGTCGTTTGGGAAGTCTATACAAGCCGCCTGCGGGCAACTTTCGGCCGAATATCCAATGCATTTGTGAGTTTTGGGCAAACATCTTCTTAACTACACAATGACCTAACACAGATGTTTGGAAATTCAATCCAGTTGACAGGGGAGGCGCAATGTATTCTAGTTTCTTGTGGATATTTAATTCGTGTTTCACGGCATTGATCACGCGTAACCTATAAAGACGTCTGTGCATTAAATTTATGCATTTTTTAGAAAAACAATACATTCTTGATGTGCTTGATCGGTTGTATCCAAACCCACAGGCCAGTTTACTTTTTGCGGATCAACCTTTTAAGCTATTGATTGCTACCCTACTCTCAGCTCGTTGCAAGGATATGCAGGTCAACAAAGTGACGCCTATTTTATTTCAAAATGTTTCCACACCTCAAGCCATGGTTCAACTTCCTATTGCAATGATTCAAAGCATCATAAAGCCTTGCGGTCTTTCGCGTACGAAAGCCAACAACATTTGGCAGTTATCCCGTATACTATGTGAGCGGTTCCACGGACAAGTTCCCAATAATTTTGAAGATTTGGAAAGTCTACCGGGTATTGGGCATAAAACGGCCTCTGTCGTTCTGGGATACGCGTTTCATCAACCCACATTTCCGGTCGACACGCACATTCATCGTCTTGCCCTTCGTTGGGGCTTATCCCATAAACATTCCGTAAAACAAATTGAAAAAGATTTGAAAACGCTCTTCCCGCAAAGCACATGGTTTAAGCTGCATCTACAGATGATTTATTACGGTCGAGAATACTGCAATCGTCGTCAATGTAGGCACACACATTTGTGTCCCATTTGTCAAAAATTAACGAAAAATCAAAAGTGTTAAATCATCCGATAACCGATCTGATCCCGAAAATTTTTCTACACTTTCTATAATTTTTTGAACCAATTCCTTCGGCGGCTGATCTCTGTTTTCATCCACAACCTTAAGCAAATTTTGCTGTGAAAATTCTTGATTTTGAGCATTCAAGGCTTCCGTTACACCATCCGTGTATAAAATGCACGTATCGCCAGGGTTAAAATCGTAAGTCGCCTCCTCCAGTAAATTATCAAAGATTTCACTCGGCACCATTCCAAGCCCAATCCCCTGGGGCATTAATTTTTGAATAGGTAAATCGGATTTAACCAACAAAGGACATTCATGCCCTGCTCTCGAAATTTTCAAAGTTTGATGACCTGTATCCAGAACACAATACACCATCGTAACAAACATTTCTTGACTTGTCTCGGCGTACAAATACTTGTTCATTGCTTTCAGTACGGCAGCCGGTGAATCGTACCAAAGAGTGCAATGTTTTAAATGAGCAACGCAGGTTGTCATAAGCAGAGAAGCGGCAATTCCTTTGCCCGCAACATCCGCCACGACAAATGCAGTACGATCATCATCCAACTTGAAAAGGGTATAAAAATCACCACCAATTTGTTGCGCCGGTTTACAATAGGCAGAGAAATCACAATGAGACAGTTTTATAAGATCTGAACATGGCAGCAGAAAAGATTGCACATGGCTTGCCAATTTTAAATCAAAATCTAACTTACTTTTTTCAATTTGAAAATTAAGATGTTTGACGTTGTGCAGCATAATGCCTGCCTGCTGAGTCATTAATTCCAATAAATGATAAGTATTTTTCGAAAAGGGTACATCGCGCACTGAATTTGCAATTGCCAAAACACCCCATAACTCATCTCTAAAATAAACGGGTGAAATTAACAAATTTTTTATCTCTAGGGCATCATCCCAATGGTGAATGACGTAACCATCGATGTTGTCGACTTTTAAAACAACGAGACGCAGCGTTTGAGCAACTTCGCCCACAATTCCTTCGCCGTAATGAAAAATCTCTCCTCGGTGTATCAACGATAAAATTTCTGCACGCGATAAATGATCGGGAATCTTTGTCTTTAGAGGGGGAAATAAGCCTTCACTGGCAACCTTTTTAAGCTCCTTCGAATCCGAAAAATATTCATAAAAACAAGCACTCATACCTTCGGTACTTACCAGGCTATTGTGCAATATTAAATGATAGAGTTGCTTTTGTGAAATGCCTTGGTTTGTTGCGTGCATGAATGCATGCAATAATTCTAAAAAAATTATTTTTTCCTTTTCAACGCATGCCCGTATATCTTCTTGCTTTGAGTACATCGATCTAGCTTTTAGGTAAAACGCCATCAACCCGATGCAGCTACCCAAAATTCCCAATACAACATACACGACTTCCGAAATCATTTTTGTGAAGACAAATACTGCACAACATCTTGAAATCGAACTCTATTTTGTGCATTAATTTCCATCAAAAATTTGTGAGCATGCAGCAAAAATTCAGATTGTACGCTCCATTGCTGCTCATTTTTTAAGCAGAATCCCACTTGTTCTACACGCGCAATATCCTCGACCAGCTGAACCCACAAATCTAAGCCAAGCAGTTTAACCGTTTCTAAAAGCTTTGCGCTTAAACCACTAAATATACAAAGCCCTCCTAGGCTTCTTAATTTTAGAGCCAATCCAGCTAAAATTCCAAGACACGTACTATCGATACCGCTACACTCTTCAAACAAAAAACAATACTTAACACAATTTTCCTTAAGTTTTTTTTGCAAAAACTCATTAAGGGATGAACAATTTAAGTAGGTAGCTCTCCCTTTGATTCTGACCAATACGGAATCTTCATTTTCATTAATCCAATAAACGGATTCCTCTTTGTTATCCATAAGGTACGTATGGCATAAGAGGTCTTCGTATGTCAATGCCAACACGTTGATAATTATAGAGAATGCGTCATTAAAAACAAGTATTTTTCCATCCAATATTTAAGTCGGCGATGGGATTAAATTAATTTACATTTTTGCATTGCTTCGTCTAATAATATGCCACATGGTAGCATGCGTAGATCAATGTATAACCCTTAACCCTTTTACGAGGAAAATCCTTGTGGGAGATAAGTATAAATTATGACAACCATCATGGATAGTTTGCTGGATGCAAACTCACTTAAATATTTAAAACAAAATTCAATTGTCGCAGGTACGATTTCTGAAATTCGACCCAATGAAGTTGCCGTCAATATTGGAGCCAAAACGGAAGGAATTATTCCCGCCAATGAGTTCCCAAATTTTGATGAACTATCGGTAGGTGAACAAGTAGAAGTCTTTGTTGAGCGCGTTGAAAATATAGAAGGCCGTCCCGTTTTATCCTACGACAAAGCTCAACAACAAAAAAATTGGGAAAATATTTTGGAAAAATGCGAAGAAGGCGAGGAAGTTTCCGGACGCGTGAAGGGAAAAATCAAAGGTGGCTTAATCGTTAGTATCGGTGTAGATGCGTTTTTGCCGGCTTCTCAAATCGATGTCCAGGCTCCCAAAAATTTAGATCAATACCTAGGTCAAACTTTCGATTTAAAAATCGTAAAAATTAATAAAGAACGCCGTAATATTGTTGTTTCTCGCCGCGAATTAATTGAATCTCAACGCCAAAAGAAACGTCAACAAATATTGAAGGAAATTGAAGTGGGTTCTATACGTAAAGGTATTGTCAAAAATATCACCGATTATGGAACTTTCATCGATTTGGATGGATTGGACGGATTATTGCACATCACCGATATGACTTGGGGACGCATTTCTCACCCCAATGAAATGCTTAAAGTGGGAGAGGAAATTGAAGTGATGATTACCGACATCGATCGCGACAAAGAACGCGTTTCGTTGGGCATCAAACAGATGCATTCCAATCCATGGGATCAAATTGAAAGACGTTACCCGGTAAGTTCTAAAGTTCGTGGCAAAGTAGTTAATTTGGTTCCGTACGGCGCTTTTGTTGAATTGGAAGAAGGTGTCGAAGGACTCATTCACATTACGGAATTTTCTTGGACGAAGCGCATTAGTAAGCCCAGCGAAGTGCTACGCGTAGGCAACGAAGTTGAAGCGGTCATATTGGATGTTCAAAAAAATGAGCAAAAAATCTCATTGGGCATCCGTCAATTATCGGAAAATCCATGGGATATGGCCCTACACAATTACCCAGTTGGAGCGCACGTACGCGGTAAAGTACGCAATTTAACGACCTATGGCGCATTCGTCGAACTGGAAGAAGGTATTGATGGTATGGTCCACATTTCAGACATGACTTGGACACGGAAAATCAATCATCCTGGAGAAATGTTAAAAAAGGGAGACGAAATCGATGCGATTGTATTGGAAGTGGATCCCTCACAACAGCGTATTTCGTTGGGCATCAAGCAATTAAGCGAAGACCCATGGTCCAATATCGAAACATTGTACAAGATCGGTGATATCGTTACGGGTAAAGTGGCTAAAGTTACTTCCTATGGTGCGTTTATCGAACTCCAAAATGATATTGATGGACTTGTGCACATTAGTCAAATGAGTGAAGAACATATTGAAAAGCTCAAAGATATTATCAAAGTGGGTGACACCGTGGAAGCTCGCGTTATAAAAATTGATAAGGATGAACGTCGCTTAGGTTTATCCATTAAAGCCGCCACCTATGATGAATCACGTTTGGCAGAGGAAATCAAGTTATACGACACAATCGAGGCCAATCAAGATTTAACCAACTTGGGCGATTTGCTGGACCAAGCGACGCAGGCTAAGCGCTCCGAATAGTACCCTACACAAGGGTGTTTTTGTTTGAGCGCTTTTGTATAAGTTTGTGATAGGTATGTTAAATTTATTTACTTATAGCTTAAAACTAGGTGTTTATAGTTTTTGTCTGGCTTCGAGTATAGCACTTGCCTATACGCTCAAGTACGAATTTTCAATACCACTACCCCTACAAAAAGTTATGTGGTATAATATTTGTACGTTGGTTCCCGTAAAGATAATCACGCTCATATGGGTGGGCGAATTTAAGGGCATTTTTTCTTATTTTCGCTTGCCGGATTTGGTCAAAATTGCGAGCTGCTTTTCCGTTATATCCTTTGTTTTCCTACTATCAAAATTTTGTGTCCAAAGTCCACTACTCCCCTCTCGAGAAATTATTTTGGCCGATTTGTTGTTTTCGATTTTGTTTATATTATTCTTTAGAACGAGCCTACGTATCATTAATAGTCATGGAATTTTCAATAAAGCTCACAATACAAGTCGTCCAGGAACCCTTAACGTTGCCATCGTTGGGACTCATGAAGCGGGGTCCAATATTGTTGCAGAACTAAAGAATAAACGATTCTACGGACTAACGCCCGTAGGGGTGGTGGATGATGATTCAAAATACTATGGAAGGACTTTACACGAAATTCCCGTATTAGGCCCACCCGAATGCCTGCGAGATTATAAAGAGCATTACAAAATTGAGGGAATAGTGCTCGTATCACATGCTCTTTCTACCAAGCGACTCAACGAACTCGCACAATTAGCCCAAGAGCTCAATCTGAAACTTCTAACCATTCCATCTTTTGGAGAATTCCTTGAAGGACATGCCTTTGCAACGCGCCTACGTACGTTAGATGTAGAAGACTTCTTGGAAAGGAAGCCTGTACATTTAAACCTAGAACGAAGTACGACCCTTGTCGCCAACCGAGTTGTTGCCATTACAGGCGCCGGAGGTTCCATCGGCCGAGAACTCTCCAAACAGATTGCCATTAAGCATCCGAGCCAACTTATTTTAATGGATCATTCGGAATACAATTTATTTAAAATTGAACAAGATCTACTGCGCGAAGGCTTATCTTGTACGCCCGTTTTAATAGATGTAAGTAATGCCCGGGATGTTGAAAGCTGTTTACAAAAATACTATCCTCATTTAATTTATCACGCAGCCGCCTATAAACATGTTCCATTGCTAGAAAATCAATCGCTTGTGGCTTTAAAAAATAATGCCCTAGGTACGGGTATACTGGCAAAATTAGCCAATAAAATGGAAGTGGAAAGATTTGTATTAATTTCTACCGATAAGGCCATCAATCCCATTAACAACATGGGCGCCTCCAAACGAATTGCCGAAATACTTTGCATGGCCTTGCAGCATAAAACTGAAAATCGAACTCAATTTATGGCGGTCCGATTTGGGAATGTTCTAGGGTCGGCAGGTAGCGTACTGCCGATCTTTAAAGAACAAATTGCACGTGGGGGACCGATTACGGTAACCCATCCTGAAATGACACGTTTCTTTATGACCATTCCGGAAGCCGTTGGACTCATTTTGGAAGCTTCATCCTTTGAATCGATTGCAGGGAAGACTTTTGTTTTAGATATGGGAAGTCCAATAAAAATTTTAGATGTGGCCAAAAAAATGATTGAACTGAACAACCTTCGCGTGGGTACCGACATTGAAATTATCTTTACGGGTATTCGGCCAGGAGAAAAATTGCATGAAGATTTAGTCTACAATCCAGATTATTTTGATAAAACCACCAACCAATACATATGGCTTACGAAAGATCCTATGGAATACTTGCCATATGTACATACAATAGATGAGTATTTGCAAGAAATAGAAAAACTAAATAGCGAAGAGGAAGGGATTCGATTCATACGCACATTAATCCCTAATTTTAAGATGTAAAACAGCGAAATGTTTTATGCGCACAGGACTTATGGCATACCTAACGTTTATCAAAAAATAATGCTGCAAGAAGATTGACTATCCAAATAAACATTTTTATGTTGGTAGAGTGAAGAGAAGTCAGAAAATTTCTGAAGAGGTTAAGGTAAGAGAAGTTGTCCCTACAGAATTTAAAATTTGGGTATGGTTAGAACGTTATTGGAAAATTTTAGCTTCCCTATCGGTTGTGGTTGTGTGTATTTGGGCTTCATTTTTACTGGCAAGATGGTGTCAGAAGAAGCAAGTTCAACATTATCTTACCCAATATGAACGGCAAAAAACACTATCCGAACGGTTGCAATGGGCAGAAAGAAGGTTACCTCAAGGATTGAAATCGCTGCAAGGGTTTACTTTTCTTGAAAAAGCAAATGATGATTTTAGTCATAAAAATTATTTATCTGCCGCTCATTATTATCAAAAAGCAATGCAACATTTAACTATTTTCCCACTCTTGGAGCAAGCACAACTAGGTTACGCATTTTCAAATATTTATGCGCTTAACGTAGAAGAAGCCGAAAAAACTTTTCTCAACCTTGTTCGTTGTTCTTCCAACTACCTCCGAGCACAGGCCTTCTATGCACTCAGTTACATCGCACACCAAAGGAATGATTCCAAAACCTTTAACAACTATTGTGAAGAATTAGCACGCTTCCCGGAAGGCGATGCTTTTTTAAGCCAACTCAACATCTTAAAAATAGTAGACACTTCCAATGATCAAAAAAAGAACTTGCTTTAATATTTCTGGCCGCCCTATTGGGCCGCAGTATGACCCCTATTTTGTTGCAGAGTTATCAAGCAATCATCAACAGTGCATTGAACACGCTAGAGGACTCATAAAGCACGCTAAAGAAGGTGGTGCCGATGCCGTAAAGATACAAACGTACACGGCAGATACGCTTACTTTACCCATTAGGAATGATCAATTTAAAATTAAAGGGCCCGGGAGAATCCAATATTTATACGATCTGTATCAGCTCAATTGTATTCCATGGGCGTGGCATGAAGATTTAGCAGATTACGCAAAAAAGTTAAATATTGCACTTTTTAGTACCCCCTTCGATGAAACGTCCGTTGGTTTTTTAGAAAAAACAATTCATCCCTCCGTATATAAAATTTCATCCTCTGAAATAACCCACTTACCATTACTCAAAAAAGTAGCCTCCACCGAAAAACCTGTTATTTTAAGCACAGGATTGGCAAAACCTGAAGAAATAGAAGAAGCTATTGAAACATTACATAATCACGGATGTAAGCAATGGATGTTATTGAAATGTATTTTCCCACATACCATAGGTCAACTAGGCTTAAATCTACGAGCTATCTCGCAACTACAAAAAAAGTATGCCTGTCCCGTAGGTATTTCAGATCATTTTCTGTCGTACAATATGGTTCTTGGAAGCATTGCTTTGGGGGCCTGTCTTATAGAAAAGCATCTCATACTCACGCGTCAAGATGATGCCATTGACAGTAAAATTTCTCTGGAGCCAGAAGAATTTTGTTCCATGGTACGCGCTGCAAAAGAATTACGCAAAGAACTCGGAGAAGCAGTTATTGGACCTATCAATCCAGAAAATGATCCATATCACCTTAAGTATAGACGTTCCATCTACGTATGTAAACGCATAGAGAAGGGAGAAGTTTTTTCAACGGAAAATGTAAAAATTATACGCCCTGCTTTCGGGTTAGCCCCCAAACATTGGGAACAAGTTTTGGGGAAACAAGCAAAACACGACTTAGAAATGGGTACCCCCTTATCTAAGGATGATATTGTTACTTGAGTGTTAACAATCACAAATATCAAGCCGGTTTATTAGGCTTAATTCTTTTCAGATTTAGGTTAAAAAGCTTGTTTTTATTTTAAAATAGAGGCCTGACATCATTATGACAGGGGGTGCTGAAGCAATGTTATCTGGATAAACTCAGCAGCCAAAAAATTGATGTCAATTTCTTGGTCTACTAAAATGTCCTGCAAAGATACAGCGTTCTCTCGAACTTCCTTTGACCAAAGTTTCTTGCGAGTGTGGTATACATTCATTCCAAAACCCATAACCCAGGCTGTTGTCAAATTGTTTTCAACTTTTGATTCCAGTAGCATGCCGCTGAGTTTTTTATCTTTCCACAAAATGTCGTTTGGATCTTTTAAACAGAAAGGTTTATAAAATAACCGTATTAATTTTTCACAAAAGTACCGATTGAGTAAAACGCGAATTCCATTTAATTTTTCTGGCAATATGCATTCTTTAAAGCCAATGCTTAGACTGAGTTGTCCATGATTGTCTTCCCAAATTCGACCGTGAGTACCTCGCCCTTGGGTTTGAACTTTACTCAAGACAATGACACATCGATCTTGTACCGCATCCAATAGTCGAAATGCTTCTAAATTTGTACTATCAATAACCTCGTAAACAAATAAAGGATATTGGATATTTTTATCGATGAGTAGTTTTTGCAATTGTTGGGCATCTAACTCATGTTTCATACCAACCACTGTACATTCATTTCACTCCGTAATTAATCTTTTAAAATACCTCATAAATTATGGCTTATTTTTTTGCAAGATAGTGATAATACGCCAATCGACTGTGAACGATGGTTTGAGCATTTTCCCTTAAGCTGCTTGCACGTTCTGGGTTTAATTTTTCCAAAACCTTAAACCGATTTTCCCTTTGTAAGTACTCCGCTAATGGAATTTTAGCCTCGACGGCATCCAATTGCATTGGATTTTCGTTTTGTAAAGTACGACGAGGATCAAAACGATACAGTGGCCAGTATCCAGATTCCACCGCCAATCGCTGTTGTTCCGCACCATATTTTAAATCGTAACCGTGTTCAATGCAATGGCTGTAAGCGATGATCAAAGAGGGTCCTGGGTAACTATTGGCCTCTATAATGGCATTTATTGCTTGTCCTGGATTGGCGCCTATGGCAATTTGAGCCACGTAAACGTGCCCATAGGACATGACCAACAGTCCAAGATCTTTTTTTGCCCCTTCTTTACCTGCAGTGGCAAATTTGGCAACCGCACCCAACGGTGTTGCTTTTGATTGTTGTCCACCCGTATTGGAATAAACTTCCGTATCCAGTACCAAAATATTCACGTTGCGCCCACTGGCTAATACATGGTCCAATCCACCAAACCCAATGTCGTAAGCCCAGCCGTCACCCCCTACAATCCAAACAGATTTCTCCACCAAAAAATCAATCAACGATAATAAAAGTTTGGCACTTGGCGTAGTCAACGTTTGCAAACGTTCGTTTAACATTTCTATACACTTGCGTTGTTCAAGCACTTGCATTGCGTCGTTGGGGTCTACTTTGAGAACTTGTTCCACCAAATTTTCTCCTACTTCCGAATGCAATGAACAAAGCAAGTCTTTGGCAATTTGCGTCTTTTTATCCGAAGATAAACGGAGACCCAATCCAAATTCTGCGTTATCCTCGAATAGAGAATTAGCCCAAGCAGGTCCACGCCCATTTGCGTCTTTTGTGTACGGCGTAGTGGGCAAATTACCTCCGTAGATGGAAGAACATCCCGTAGCGTTGGCAATCAGTAAACGATCTCCAAGCAGCTGCGAAATGAGTTTAATATACGGAGTTTCCCCACAACCGGCACAGGCTCCAGAGAATTCAAAAAGGGGTTGTTTAAATTGCGTTGTTTTTAGATCTAGTTTACACCGCGTTGTATCAGGCCAAGGCAGCGTATCAAAAAATTGACTATTTTCCTTCTCTCGCTCAAAAATCTCATTTTTAGCGATCATATTTAAGGCTTTTCGATTGGGATCCGTCTTATTTTTTGCCGGACATACCTCGACGCACAGACCACAGGCGGTACAGTCTTCCGGATAAATTTGTATGGTAAAGGCCTCATTGAGATACTCTTTTGAACGAAAATCGACCGATTTAAACTCGGAAAGAGCTTTTTCTAAACATGTTTTATCGTAATGCTTCGAGCGAATAGCCGCATGCGGGCATATCAAAGAGCAACGATTGCATTGAATGCAAACATTGGAATCCCATGCGGGAAGTTCCTGCGCAATATTTCGTTTTTCCCATTGGGTGGTTCCCGTCGGCCAAGTTCCGTCGGCGGGGAAAAGGCTTACCGGCAAACTATCCCCTTTTTGCTCCAGTAACCGCTGTGTTAATTTTTGAACGAACTCGGAAGCACCGTTTAAATTTAAAGGAATACGCTTGCGTGCTTTTTCTTGAACTTCTTGATGGACAATGAAATGTAAATTTGACAAAGCCGCATCCACCGCAGCATAATTATTCTGCACGGCACTTTCGCCTTTTTTTCCGTAGGTTTTTCGAATGGCATTTTTGATGCATTGAATGGCCTCTTCTTTCGGTAAAATACCTGAAATTGCAAAAAAGCACGTTTGCATAATTGTGTTGATCCGACCTCCCATGCCTGCTTCTCTTGCCACTTTAAAGGCATCGATGGCGTACACTTGAATATTTTTATTCACCAAGGTTTGCTGGACTTCTTGGGGAAGCTTTGACCACACTTGATCCGCTGCAAATGGAGCATTGATGAGCAATGTACCCTTCTGCTGTAAGCTTTCCAGGATATCGTAGTGCTCAATAAATTGAAATTGGTGACATGCAACGAATTGTGCAGTTTGAATTAAATAGGGGGCTTGTATGGGCTTTGAACCAAATCGTAAATGTGAAATCGTCATCGCGCCGGATTTTTTTGAATCGTACACAAAATAAGCCTGCACGTACCGTTCGGTTTCCGAACCGATAATTTTAACGGTATTTTTGTTGGCTCCCACCGTTCCATCGGAACCTAATCCGTAAAAGACAGCCCTAAACGTGTCGGCACTTTCCAACTCAATAGGTTCCTTGACGGGTACCGACAAACACGTTACATCATCTTCAATACCTACCGTAAAAGAGGGCTGCAGGGTTTGCTGAACAGCTGCATCGAAAATACTTTTCACCATACTGGGGTTAAATTCTTTGGATCCCAACCCGTATCGTCCTCCCAAGATACGCGGCAAAATACATTGCCCTAAACGAACCCCCTCCTGAAAAGCGGATTGCACATCTTGGCACAAAGGCTCGGCCACGGCTCCCGGTTCTTTGGTCCGATCCAACACAATCACTTCCTTAACAGACCGCGGTATTGCTTGTAAAAAATGTTTTATGGAAAATGGACGAAACAAGTGCACACGTAATACGCCCACTTTTTCACCTTGTTCCATAAGGTATTGTACCGTTGGGTGCACCGTTTCGCTTCCCGAACCCATGATGACGAAGATGCGTTCGGCCTCCGGATGTCCCATGTAATCGAACAACCGATAATGCCTGCCCGTCAATTGTCCAAATAACTGTATCTTTTTTTCTACAATTTCGGGGACCGCTTGATAAAAACGGTTGCTGGCCTCACGACATTGAAAATAAACATCGGGATTTTGAGCCGTTCCACGAATGACAGGTGCATCGGGTGAAAGTCCACGATGGCGAAAAGCCAAAATATATTTTTCGTCCACTAAGGCTCTCAATGTACCCTCATCCAAAGGATGGTAAGTATTGATCTCGTGCGATGTACGGAATCCATCAAAAAAGTGTAGAAATGGAATGCGGGCTTCGAGGGTGGATGCGTGAGCGATGGCAGCCAAGTCTTGAGCCGATTGAACCGAATGGGACGATAGAAGCGCAAATCCTGCTTGACGCACGGCCATTACGTCCGAATGATCTCCAAAAATGGACAAAGCATGTGTAGCCAGAGCCCGAGCCGTTACGTGCATGCAAAAGGGCGTTAATTCTCCGGCAATTTTATATAAGTTTGGAATCATCAATAACAATCCCTGCGAAGCCGTGAACGTGGTGGTTAATACACCTCCTTGCAAAGTTCCATGGACAGTACCCGCAACACCCCCTTCCGACTGCAATTGAACCACTTCGGGAATGGTTCCCCAAAGATTTTGCCTACGCTCCGTAGACCACTGGTCACACCATTCTGCCATGGGTGAAGATGGCGTAATGGGATAAATGGCAATGATTTCACTTAGTTTATAGGCAACCGATGCCACCGCCTCATTGGCGTCTTTGATGGCTCTCTTGACAGTATTGCTCATAACTGGGTCTTGACTCCATGGAACGTTTTCTCAGCTTTTACATTTCAACGCAATACTTTTCCTCATAAATTGTCTGCCATTAAAACGTAACGATGACGATTTAATCTTTATTTTAAATAATTGGGTAATGCGTTGGTGTAGGTAGTCATGCTATAGCCTGTACTGGTAGTATCCGCATTGTAAATGTTTTTCAAAACATTGTAGGTAGCGTCACCGATCGTTTGCGTCTTGCGGCCGCGATTAATGCGGTGATAAAACGGCATACATGCCGTAGGACGCATGGATCGAAAATCGGCGAAGTTTATGTCAGGCGGAGCATATGAATATGGATTACGGCCGTAATCACAAAAACTGATGGGCGGCTCCCACTGTATTTTACAGTAGTAGGGAAGCATCAACGAACCCTGAAAATTAACTGCTGGACCTATATCTTGCAAAGCTCTAAATGCACCGTGAATACCAAAATCCGGTTGCAATTCATTTTTATTATCCTTCAACCAAAAATCGGGATGCGTTGTTCCCGTCATGATATGCGCATAAATACTAGGCGCAGAACCTGCTACAGTATGGTTTGAGTCTCCTGAGGATGTGCGTAGGTAAGAATTGTAAGAATCCGTGCCGCTTGACCAATCTTGCCAACTATCACTCAATAGGGTAAGAGAATCCGCTACGATGAAAGCTTTGGGCTGCGTGCTGGAGGTATTAAAATTGCCTTTTATGTACAGTGGGAACGGACACACGATACTTAATCCACCGGCCGGTAGAGCACTTGCATTAATGATACGAATACCAAAATCTAGCACCGGTGATAACGATGATGGATACACGTAGGATCCATTGTTATATGAATTCAAAAAGGTGGTTCGGGACGCTATATAATTTGTACGGATATCCTGCGAAGTACTTGAGTAAACCTTATAGTTATCGCCATTGCGGGAACCTAACCAATAACGATGAAAATATAAAGTGTTTTTAACATCGTTTTGAAAGCTTGCCAGTGTCATGGGAGAACCGCTGTTGAGAGATGTTATGAAGGCCGCTACGTCAAAATCCAATAATTGAATCCACTTAGCCCTGTTGCGATCGTAGATAAAATTATTATGGGATGGAATAAACGTTCTGGCAATTTTGTTATCGAAACTTTCTGGCCGCCAATACGTGCCGTAATCAACCAATTTTGCGGGAGGTGCAGAGGTATCCGAAACGGTTCCCACCGTTTCCGTTTTTTGTTTTATATAAGAGGTACCTGTAGGCGTTGAGTCAGTAATGCCACAAACCGTCAATTTGTTGTTAAACATTTGCATAAAAACTTTCTCACTTTCAACGTTAAACGTACCACTATTCGGCGTTTCATTGTCCACAAAATAATAATAGCGGGTACTCGAGGGAGTGCCTTTCCGCAAACCAACAGACGCAATTAAGTTATTAGGTGAATTGTTGTTGTAGGGATCCACAAAGTTTAGGTAGGTTTTTACGTAAAGATTGTCTTTGGTAGCGGGGAAATGTGCCGTGGAATAGGTGATATAGGGGAAATTGATGGTGGGTGTAAAATTCAACGTCTGCGCTGTCTGATTAATAAAAACATCGACCGTTAATCTGGGGAAACGGCAGGGTTTTTGAGCTTCTATCAGACGCGCTTTTTCGGTAATTTGCTTATTTGTTAGCCCACGCAACGACGAAAATGCCGATCGAACTTTAGCGATATTTGTACCATTATAGGCACATGGACCTGATTGATTTTCAGTGTTGCACAAATTATACAAACCGGCACATAGATCGACCGCATGCTCATTCGTTGCGGAGGCAACGGTTGTATAAGTAGGGTACCACCATCCCAAATAGGCAATGGGATCAAAGCCCGTAGGTCTGTAAATTCTTCCGCGAGTGGTTACGTTTCCCCACCACCATGACAGTGTACAATCTTTATCAAAAGTACCGGTTACATTACTGTAGTAATTGGTACTTACTGCACTGCCATGGTTATTGCTTTGACTGGATCCAATTCTATAATTTTGAAAGTAAACGTTATTTGCACTACTGCTGTAAGGATTTGTATAGCCGTTGTAAAATGTACCGTTGTCGTAAAGACAATATTTAGAAGGGATGGCTATCGATGAATTCGAATCCCCACTCTGTTTAATGCGCAATAAATGTCCTGCTATGTTAAATCTATTTAAAAAATAAGTTGAGGACGATCCTTTCCCAGTATACCTAGATATACGAAAATTACCATTAACTTGGACAGGACCATAAAATGTGGCTCCCCCATCAAGATTACCGTTGTAAGCCGTATCGCCTTCGGAGTATATTTGAAAATCGCACAGTGGATTGCGTTCAATTTCCATCAACTGAACCATACGCATCGTCCAATTGGGTACAAAATTGGAAACAATGTTTAAGTTAAGTAACAGGAATACCTCAGATAGGTAACGTTCATCGTTATTATCTTTCTTTTTATCCTGCCAAAAGATAGGACCTCCAAAAACTTCCCATGTCCCCGGTTGCAGTGGAAAATCTGCAGGCGCAATCTGCGTTTTGGCAAAAGAGGTGTTAAAATTAATCACCTCGCCACTGACTTTCCGCTTGTAGGCATCAACACCTAAAAAAATGTTGGGCATCTTTGGGTTCTGCGTCAACTGATACGCGTAATCACGTACCAAATGCATTGCGTTTTCCATGAGGTAATACCCCTGCGTTTCTTGCATAAAAATGGCACTTAATCTGGCTTCATACATCGTTGTATTACAACAGATTCTTAAAGCTCCAGCTAAGATAAATATAAATATAATAGAAGCAAAAAATCCATTCCCACACTCTTTTTGTTTCGTCTTACATTGCGAACCCATGGAAGCAGTTTAAGGGTTGGTACGAGCGCCTGCAATAAAAATTTGCCGCAAACATCGTCGATGATGGACAACATTCTGCAGCCGTTTTTGGTTTTTGCGAAAAAGAATTCAACCTACACGCCGTATTCATTGTACCTACTATGTATTCAAAACAATAACTGCAGGTTGTTGAGACAATTTTAGCAAACATCTGCTGGAACAGGCTGCGACTTCACCTAAGAAGATACAATGTAACCACTTTTTTGAAAAAGACTACGGCATAAATTTTTACCGCATAAAAATAATTTTAAATCGCAAATTTTGTTGACTTGTGGGACGAAATGGGGCCTAATGGAGTAAGGTGGGAATAGTATGGTTGTCGGCAAAAGTGTATTCGTAGGTGAATTTTTACATCAATTGGATGCAAAAAATCGCCTGTGTATACCTTCAAAGTGGCGATTTTCCGGTGATCAAGAAGATGTTTATTTGGCCCTTCCAAATCCACTGGGCTGCATCACCGTCTACCCTCCCAAGATGATCGAAAGGCTGGAAGAAAAAGTATCGGTCGTCAGTTTGGGCGACACCCGGGGCCAAAAAGTATTGGCAAAATTATTTTCTCAAGCAGACACATTCGGATGCGACAAACAAGGACGCATTATTCTTTCGGAAAAACTTATTCGGCACGCGAGTATGTCTAAAAATGCGTTGCTGGTAGGAAGTTACGCCACTTTTAACATCTGGGAACCTGGGGCCTACGCGCAATACCTAGCTTCTTCACTCGAAGACGATAACGAGATGAGCCAACTGCTAAAAATATTAGGGTTGTAAAATGGATAAATTAAAACACGTTCCAGTTCTCAAAGATGCAGTTTTAGGTTGTTTCAAAGATATCAACGGAACCCTCTTGGATGCCACATTTGGAGGAGGTGGACATGCGACAGCGATATTGGAACAAAACAAACATATCCGTATTATTGGCCTAGATACGGATCCGGATGCAATATTGCGTGCCAAAGACGTCAAATATAAATTCTACAAAAGGTTTCAGTTCTTCCATTGTAATTTTTCACATCTCAAGCTGCTTTGCAGAGAGTTTGACGGTATTTTGATAGACTTAGGCGTTTCTTCATTCCAACTCGACCAAGCACAACGTGGTTTTTCTTTTCAACACGACGGTCCTCTGGACATGCGAATGAATTCCAATGAAGGTATGTCGGCAAAAACTTTTTTGAAAACAGGCAGTGAAAAGGAATTGATTAAAGCCATTCGCGATTTTGGAGAAGAGCCCCAATGGCGCTCTGTCGTAAAACAAATCCTCTACCTACGTCATTTAACATCTTTTGAAACCACCTTCGATCTTGTACATTTTTTACTTGAGCATACATCACTACGGCGTTCCAAAAAACCGGGTATTCATCCCGCAACTCGCGTTTTTCAAGGAATACGCATCTACATCAACCAAGAACTGGATCATTTACAAAATGGCCTGACAAAGGCTTTTGTGTGCCTGAGTCCGAACGGAATTTTGGCAGTTATCACGTTTCATTCCCTCGAAGATCGCATCGTAAAACAATTTTTTAATGAAAAATGCGGCAAAAGTCTCCATTGCCTGGATGCGGAACCGCGACAATTTAAGCAAGCGCAAGCATCCTTAATGTTAAAAAAACCTGTTGTTGCCGACGACAATGAAATTAGTTCCAACCCACGGTCACGTTCGGCCAAGCTCCGTGCTATTCGAAAAAACTTATGAAAATCATCCCCTCAAAATGTGCCTGTTGTTTAATTTTCGCACTCAGTCTAACCATTACGGGAGCCTTTGGACTCTTATGGGTACGACAGCAAGCTTACCTGCAAGCTTCCTATGGAAAACACCTGGAAAAAGAATTATCGCTGCTGGGTCAAAAAATGCAGCAAACGGATTTACGCATATCCCAAATTCAATCAACGCGTTATTTGAAGCAACATTGCAGACATTTGCAACAACCTACCTACCGGCAAACAATTTGGACACGGTCGCAAGTAAACCCTCCAAATCTCTCACACATCGCAGCTAAATAATGTTACCCCTGTGCTCAAAACGCTACTTCCTACTGCCAAGTACATTTGCATTGGGATTCCTCGTTTTAGGTGCACGCACTTTATATTTATACCAACATAGACATACGTATCAAGACACCCTACAAGCCCGCCAACGTACGCACGTTTTAAATGCACAACGGGGGAAAATCTTTGATAGTACCGGGCAATGTTTGGCCAACAATCGGCGCGTTTACGAAGTTGGGGTTGACCTGACCCAAGTGCAAGAAAAAGATTTATTTCAACTCACACAGCTGGCAAAATTATTAAAAGTTTCCCTTTCTCACTTGGAATCCATCTGGAATTTCAATGCTGCATGTCGTTGGAAAAAAATCAGAGACAATGTTCCCGAAACCGTTTACCAAAAAATTTGTGCATTGCAGATAAAAGGGGTTTACGGAAATGCAAAAAACTTGCGCATTTACTTTGATACGCATTCTTTAGGGCACATTATCGGCTTTGTTGATCGCGAAGGTCAACCTGTTTGCGGGATTGAACGTTCCATGCATTTCTATCTCAACGGACAAGTGGGAGAAAATCGGCTTGAAATGGACGGTAAACGTAATGAATTGGTACAATTTCGTACGCACGCCATTGCTCCACAACACGGCCACAACATAGAAATTACGCTCGATACAAAAATTCAAGCGTTGGTTGCACAGATTTTAGAAAAGGCCGATCAACAATATCATCCAAAATCTATCCAAGCTTTGGTTACAAGACCCAGGTCTGGCGAAATTTTAGCACTCGTCGTCTACCCAGGATTTGATCCAAATCATTATGGACGTTACCCGTCAGAAAATCTAAAAAATAAGGTCGTATCGGATGTCTACGAGCCAGGTTCTGTATTTAAGGCCATCACCGTCAGTGCCGCATTGGATACGCATAGCGTGCAGGAAACCGACTTATTTGACTGTGGGTTACAAACCGCCGAATACAAGGGGAAAATGTTACCCCTTCCCAAAGATTGGAAACCTTTTAACCAACGCATGTCGGTTGCCGAAATTTTAACCCATTCAAGCAATCGTGGTATCGTACAAATCGCATTTAAGTTGGGTGCGGATAAACTATTTGATTACGGGCAACGTTTCGGATTTGGTGAATCAACAAAATCGGGATTTGCGGGAGAAACTCGAGGCATATTGCATGCCCCCAACCGATGGGACGGACTTACCATCACCCGACTTCCCATCGGACATGCACTCGCATGCTCTCTCATCCAAATGCATTACGCCATTGGAGTCATCGCCAACGACGGCAAACTGATGTATCCGCAACTTATTAAACGCATCTACGATTCCAATGGAGAGATTATACGGACTTTTTTACCCGTCGTACATCGACAAGTTATTCAAGAGCAAACCGCCAAAAAGATGCGGCAATTACTCACGCATACGGCATCTTCAAAAGCCTACATCCCTCACTACTTTGTGGCAGGGAAAACGGGAACTTCACAAAAAATCATCGATGGCAAATATTCACACAACCAACATATCTCCTCTATATCTGGATTTTTTCCCAGTCAAAATCCACAAATACAAATTACAATTACCGTCGATAGCCCACAAAGTCAAGGTACGGCCTACGGTGCACAAATCGCTTCTCCCATTTTCAAAGAAATTGCCGAAGGTATTATCGCCCACCTAGGAATCCCACCCGAATCTCATATTTCATAAATCGTATGTTTAACACTTACCCACTCTCTTCCGTTTATGTTACCCACCCTATCATTTCATTTCCATTGCTCAAATTTATGTCACAACCTGTGGATCTAAAAACATTATTGAAAGATATCGAAGTTATAAAGATTATAGGGCCTAAAGGTAACCCACAAATCAAAAGTCTAGCCATACACAGTCAAATGGCCCAATTAGAATCTTTATTCTTTGCAATTCCAGGAATACAATACCCGGGTTCCGACTTTATCGAAGAAGCCTCCCGGCGTGGAGCCGTAGCCTGCATTTGCGAACAACTGATCCCCCATGTCGGCTACATCCTCCAAATTCAAGTGCAAGACGTACGGCAGGCCCTCAGTCAAATTTCAAATAAATTTTACAATCGCCCTGATACACAATTACAACTCATAGGGATTACCGGGACAAGCGGTAAAACGACCACTTCTTGGCTTCTCAAACACCTACTGACCGCACATTTTAAAGAGGGTACGGGATTGTTGGGCACACTCCATTACGACCTTGGAAAAAGAATTTTACCCGCCTTAAGAACAACTCCGGATGCGCTCAGTATTGCTGCTTATCTAAGGGAGATGGTCCAGTCTCAACTTAAACATGCAGTCCTGGAGGTTTCTTCGCACGGCATCGAACAAAAACGCGTTGCCGCATTGCAATTCGACACCGCTATTTTTACAAATTTAAGCACAGAACACCTCGATTACCATAATACGATGGATAATTATTTCAGAGTGAAAAAATCTCTGTTTTGGCAAAAGGGCCTCAAACATGCCGTGATTAATCAAGATGACCCCTATGGCCAAACATTGCTCAAAGACCTGCCGCATTCATTGAATATCATTACTTTTGGCACGAGGACATCGGCTACTTTACGAGCTAAAAATGTGCGCATTCATTCGCAAGGAACTCAATTTGATTTGGTATGCCCACAAGGGCAATGGACGGTAAAAACACCTCTTTTGGGTACTTTTAACGTTTACAATTGCTTAGCTGCTTTGGCCGTTTGCTACGCACAAGGATACAACCTAACTCAATCCATTGAAGCCCTAAAAACCTTTCCCACTATTCCGGGACGTTTGGAAAAAATTCTAAGTGTTCAAAACGATGGCATTGATGCCTTTGTTGATTACGCCCATAAACCTCAAGCGCTCAAAAATGTTTTGCAAACTTTACGTCCATTAACTCAAAGGAAAATACATTTGGTGTTTGGATGTGGCGGCAATCGCGATCGTACCAAGCGGCCCTTAATGGCACGCGTTGCCGAAACCTATGCGGACGTCAATTGGATAACGAGCGATAATCCACGTACAGAACCTCAATCCCAAATTTTTGATGACATAAGAACAGGTCTGCTATACCCCGACAAGGTTACTTTTATGGAAGACCGTGCAGAGGC
This sequence comes from Puniceicoccales bacterium, assembly GCA_031266455.1. Lineage (GTDB taxonomy): Bacteria > Verrucomicrobiota > Verrucomicrobiia > Opitutales > UBA9783 > CABUVL01. Next base: position 23,219 of record JAISBA010000005.1, on the reverse strand, counting down.
CATTCGTAAAGCATTTGCAAATTGCGAATCGGGAGATTGCCTTCTCATTGTCGGAAAAGGACATGAACGTTATCAAGAAATCAATCACCAATTTTTCCCTTTTGACGACCGAACTATTCTTGTGGCTTGCTGCTCATCCAAAAATGGTAAATTGCAAGCGGTTTAATCCCATAGATCTGGCCCAATGGACTCAGGGAGCTTGGACACATCTTCCTTCGGAAATTATCCAAAATTTCTGTTTTGATACCCGCCTACTCAAAGCGAATGAATGTTTTCTTGCCCTTAAAACAGATCACAACGATGGACACGTTTACGTGGAACAAGCGCAACAATGGGGTGCTACTGCCGCCATCGTGGAACGAAAACTACCGTGCCCTCTTCCTCAATTGATCGTATCCAACACCCTGCAAGCATTGCAACGCATTGCCTTTCATTATCGCAACACACTCCCCACAGAAATCTTTGCCATCACGGGCAGTTGTGGAAAAACAACGGCCAAAGAACTGCTTGCCCTCCTGCTAGACCTTGAAAAAACATTTAAAACCCCCGACAACTTCAATAATCGGTTAGGCGTTCCCCTATCGCTAACACAAATCGACCCCCATCAGCACGCGCAGGCAGTCATTGAAATAGGGATCAGTAAACCTCATGAAATGGAAACATTGGCTAAAATGGTACGCCCCAATACATCCATTTTACTCAATGTTGGACCAGCACACATAGGGAATTTTAATGACGATATCGAGCAACTCACTAAAGAAAAAATGACCCTATTTCAATTTTCGAAAAACAACATTTTTTTGCCAGATGCATTGTTAAAGTACTTCATGCCACCCCACGATTGTCAAACATATACAATTGCCCAAGTAACGCCTCAACATATCCCCAATAAAAGCCCTATCCACCACTTATGTTACACAGCCCAAGCAATGCCCTACGGATGGCAACTTCAACTATACAATGGGATCCATCACTGCACTTTTACACTGCCTTTCCGTATAGGTACAGGCCAAGTTGATACGTTCGTCCATATGCTTCAAGTTGCTTTGGAATGTAAGATTCCTGCCGATATTCTCCAGCAACGATTAAACCGATGGACGCCAGTTTATCGACGTGGAGAATGGCTGCACATCGATAATAAACATTACTTTGTGGATTGCTACAATGCAAATCCTTTGTCGTTCGCAGACAGTTTACAACATTTTCAGAAAGAAATATCTCCCCATGTACCTCGCTGTTATGTCCTTGGATCCATGGCAGAACTCGGCTCCAAGAGCTCATTCTATCATCGTCAAATTGCTCAGTCGATACAGCACACATCACAGGATGTTTTTGTCCTTATTGGCGACTTTATGGATGACATGAAAGCTGGGCTTTTAGACCAAAACATCCAAAATACCCAAATAAAAGTATTTAAAACTACCCAAGAAGCAAAAGCATTTCTGACAACGCTGCCATTGGCATACTTTTTCCTAAAAGGTAGTCACCGCTATCATTTAGAAACCTGCCTCCCAACAGGTTAAAAATGCATAAATTCTCTTAGGTGTGGAGCAAAAAGGCTCAGGAGCCACTATCTGTAGATGAATTAAATCTTAAGTCGGTGTGGTGTAACGTTTGAGTGGAAGTAAACAAAAGTGGGCATAGGACATATACCGATTAGAATATCCTGTAATTGGGATGGGAAAATATCGGCAAAAGTTTCTGAACGCCTGATCATATTATGTCTGAAAAGTAATGCCGAAGCCGTTAAGAAGTATGTGCTGGTGTTTCGGGGAGAAGATTTGCTTTGATTTTTAGGGTTGTGCCGCCGAGATATGTGATTTCTGGTATAATGCGAGTATTAAAAAACCAATCTACGTCGCTGATGCGAGAAAACTTTGGATTGGGGAAAAAATATTGTTTGGCTGCCAGATTGCTTCGCCAGTAGCCTGGGCATCGATTAGGGGACAATACTTCTTAAAGAATGCCAAGCTTCAGGCCAGCTGTCCATGAAGCTACAAGTTTCATCGGTCCCCAAGACTACTCCCCGTAGATTGCTATTTTAAACGTTACCTAAGCGATTTTGTAGTCTTCTGCTGACTACGACTTTTCTTAGCCGATCTTTGAGTAAATCACCAAAATTATGAATTACGCGTCGTTGTCACGGGTTTTTTCACGAACTCAAAACCGATTGTTCCGTTTTCTTTCAACACCAAGTAGGCGGAAAAAATTTTCCCCGTCTTCTTTGAACGAAAGCGATCTATGAGGTCTGTTTTTCCCGTCGCCAACAGTTTTTCAAACTGTTCATCTTGGATAGTACGACGCAACAAAGTCCTTGCCATCCTAAAAGTACATGCATCCCCTTGCACGCGTTCGCAAACAAAATTAACATCGGTGGCCCTTACGGTACCTTTACACAAAGGACAAACACCTACGGAAGGATAGCTCGATAAATCTTCTAAAGTTAAATAATTACCTTCGCCTTTATTAAAATTGAACTTAACTTGATAATCATCCGTTAATTCTAAACTTGCACCGAAAGCTTTTCCTACCTTTGAACGAAATCCTTCCAGAGGTCCGATTTTTTTGTCTTTCAGCAATTCAATAATTTCTTTTTCAGACATCTTTCGATTTCCTATCATTTTAAAGATAGAAATTTTCCCATCTTGCGAACGGAAACTGCGAAAAGTTTCCAACATGGGTAACCCATCGCTTGGGGAAATAATTTGCGTCTGGCGACCTTCCTGGTCACTTTCTTTGAATGCAAGTATATTTTCTACAATTTTAGAAGTCATTAATCGAATGTCCGACATAAACTGTGTCCTACTGAGTTGTCTGTTTTGGATCCGGTGCAAACGATATTCCCATTCTCCCGTTAGCGCGGGACTTGCCAACTCTTGCGATCGAACAACTTGCAAAAATTCAAGTAATTGTTCCGCTTTGGAGGTCGGTACCAATTCCTTGTCTTGACGTTCTACATATCGAATACCAATGAGATTTTCAATGATTTGAGCACGTGTAGCCGGCGTACCTAATCCTTTTTCTTTCATGGCTTCGGCGAGTTCGTCGTCTTCTACGAACTGTCCTGCATGTTCCATACTTGCCAATAACGTTGCTTCTGTAAAACGAGCGGGAGGACGTGTTGTATCCTCCAAGCTTTCAAAATTCGCCACAGATGCGCGATTATTGTCTTCGGGAACCAAGGCAGGCAAGGTTTCTTTTAGATCCGTTTTTTTGACCACTTCTAACCATCCTGGATAAACCAGAACTTTGCCTTCTGTTTTAAAGACAAAACCTGCAAGGGAAGTTAAGTGAGTGGTTACTGCAAATTCAGCGGGCGGAAAAAACACCGATAAAAATCTTTGTACAACCAAATCGTACACTTTACGTTCGGAATCTTTCAAATCACCTGGCGTTTTCTCGGTCGGAATAATAGCAAAGTGGTCCGATACCGCCTTGTTATTAAAAATTGTTTTTACGTTTACATTGAGCCATTGGTTGGACAAAATTTTTTGAGACAGCGACTGATAGGTTTCTTCCAAATGCTTCAAAATTAATGCGCATACGGGTACATAATCTTCGGGCAATGCGCGTGAATCCGTACGTGGGTAAGTCAATATCTTATGCTTTTCGTACAAAGCTTGTGCCATATCCAACGTAAACTTTGCAGGATACCCATAACGTTGATTACATTCTCTTTGCAGCGAGGTAAGGTCAAAAAGGCGGGGAGCCGATTGCTTTGTTTTTTTGGTTGTTTCGGAGACTTCTGCGGAGTTATTGAGAAGCGATTGCAACGTTTCAAGGGTTTGATCAACCTCATCTTTCTCCCAAAATCTATCGCTGCGATCGTTGGGATTAGACAAATTTTTATTAAATGGCACTTTTTGCAACCAACCCGCATAGGTGCCCTGCCTAATACTAAAATTACCCTGTATACGCCAAAATGGAACCGCAACAAAACTACGAATGCTCTTTTCGCGTTCATACATAAGAGCAAGTGTGGGTGTTTGTACTCTCCCCACGGAAGCCACTTCACGACGCCGCGCTCCCAACATTCTTCCGGTTACCACACGCGTACCATTGATGCCTACCAACCAATCTGCTTCAGCTCTACAACGTGCCGCATCCTGTAAGGGTTGCATACTTTCGGCATCGCGTAAATGTTCGAACGCTTCACGAATGGCCTCCGGAGTCATTGAAGATAACCACAAGCGTTGTTTGGGTTTTTGACAATCGGCCAGCTCGCACACGTAAGTAAAAATTAATTCTCCTTCGCGTCCCGCATCACAAGCGTTTACCAAGCCCTCTACTTCCTTGCGTTGCATCAACTTTTTTAGCGCTTCAAATCGAGCCCGATTTTTTTCAATGGGTTTCAGTAAAAATTTTTCCGGGAGAATGGGCAAATTTTTAAGTGACCACCGCTTATGTTTTGCATCAAAATCTTCCGGCATATACAATTCTACAACGTGCCCTACAGCCGAAGTTATGATCATATCCGCCCGCTCAAAATAACCTTGTTTATTTTGCTGGAATGAACCCAAAGCACTCGCCAAATCCTTGGCAACACTTGGCTTTTCAGCGATAACCAATTGCTTCATACATTAAAAAACTGCAAAACTCGTTGGACAAATTTTATCAGTAAAAATCATTTTCACGTCCCTGTGAATTTAACCATTAGATACATAAATTCATTCAATTTCAACACTTTTTACGGACAAAATTCGCGACAAATAGCTTGCTAAAAAATGCAAAAATAGCTATCCTATACATGTCATGATGTTAAATGCGCCTCAAAAATCAAATGTTTCGAAATCTTTAAGACGTTCTTTATTGGTCAAGATTATATCGAAAGCCATTCCTACAAAAGAAGACCTGAATTCCATCATTGAGCTCACGGCTAATAAGGTAATTGATGACTTAAATGCCCAAAGTATTACTTTATATCTTGTTGAAAATGAACAAATATCGTTCAAATACGTTTATTATTCACCTTCCCTTTGGGAAAAACAACCCGATTTAGAAAATAAATTCACAGAAAAAAGAGAACAATTGCTTAAGTTAAAAATCCCGCTGGGTACAGGACTTGTAGGAAAGGTAATCCAAACCGGCGAAAGTAACATCTTTACCGTAGAGGATAATGGGAATGAACTGTATAATTTAAGTAAAGATACGGATTTTGAAGTAACTTCTATGTTAACGGTTCCACTGAAGGATCAGCGTGTTATAGGAGCCATACAAGTACTTAATAAGGAACCAACATCGGAAACACCTTACTTAAACAATAAAGATCTCACCTATTTGCAAGAAATTGCCGAGTATACGTCCTTTTTACTTTTACGTATTTTAGATCCAAACTACAAATTGAGCGAACAGGATACGGCTCGGTATGTTGCAAGTTTTACGGAGAGTCCTTTAATCACCGAAGAGAAAGATCTGGTGGTCGACGAACGCCTTGTAAAAACCATAAGTGGTGAAATAATAGCACAAACGGGCGTGTTCCCCTATAAATTTTTAGGTGATAAGCACGTGGGTACCTTGATGAAAAATCCTCTTGATTATCAAGGCCGTGAATTGTTTACACTCAAAACCCAATTTTCAATTGATGAAGTTATTGTTGTACCCAGTTCTCTATTTGACAGCTTACATCGACGTTTTTTTAACGAGGCTTCGGCCGATCAACAGAATGCCCTTGAGGCCGGCCAAGAGATTCATGCAATCACCTCGCAACTCAAAGAATCGTACGAAGAACTGGAAAAAGTTTCCGATATTAATCTTGAAGAGTTAAAATCTGAAAATGAGGCGAGTGCACCCCTCGTCAAATTGGTAAATCAAATCATAGAAGATGCCTACTATGGGGGCGCCAGTGATATTCACATTGAACCCCAAGAATCCCGTCTTCTGGTGCGTTATCGCATCGACGGCGTCTGTGTTGAAAAAGTTATTTTGCCCGTCAAAGCGTGCTCGGCTATTGTAGCACGCATAAAAATTATGTGCGATTTGGACATTGCGCAGAAAAGGTTACCTCAGGATGGACGTATTGACTTTTCAAAATTTACACGTAAAAACTTAAGTATCGATCTGCGTGTTGCCACGTGTCCATCCTTGTTTGGCGAAAAAGTAGTAATGCGTATTTTGGATAAACGAAAATCGGCACTCCCCATAACTTCGCTTGGTTTTTCAGATTACAACTTGCAGATTTATCGCCACTGTATCCAACAACCTTACGGTATGATTTTACACTGCGGTCCTACGGGTTCTGGTAAATCAATGACTCTATTCTCTGCATTAAAGGAAATTGCAAGTCCCGATATTAATATTCAAACGGCCGAAGACCCTGTCGAATACACTTTAGCCGGTGTTAATCAGGTGCAAGTGCACAAATCGATTGGATTAACTTTTGCGGCTGCCCTAAGGTCTTTCTTGCGTATGGACCCAGATGTTATTCTGGTGGGGGAAATCCGTGATCAAGAAACGGCAGAAATTGCCATTGAAGCGGCCTTAACGGGACACTTACTATTAAGTACCCTGCACACAAATGATGCCCCTTCCACCGTTGCACGTTTCACCGACATGGGAATCGATCCATTTATGATTTCCTCCTCATTATTGGTTATTTGTGCCCAAAGACTCATTCGGAGAGTATGCAACAAATGTTGCACAAAGTGCATGCCCGACGATACGGAAAAAAAGCTCTTGGAACAAGCAATCCAGTGGTCGGGAGAAATTCCAAAGGCTACGGAACATGGATGTTTTCACTGCGGTGAATCCGGCATGCGGGGGCGCATAGGCATACATGAACTGATGCAAAACTGCCCAGAAATTACCAACGCAATTAACAACAATGCCGATACCGCAACCATCAAAGACATTGCCATTAAAAATGGCATGCACACCCTACACCAAGACGCCATGGCAAAAGTTAAAGAAGGTATTACAACTATTCTAGAAGCTGTTTCTACCGCCCCTCCGGATAAAAGTACCGTTCACGGTGAAGGGTAAAAATGTCAAAAAGCACACGGTTTTACCTAGGTTGGCAAAATGATTTTCCGGTAGATGTGAAGCAAGGAGGACTGCGGGTGACATCTGTGAAAGGTCAGCCTAAATTTTTATTCAAAGATGAGCTTTTGGGTCGGTAGGATACTCTGGTTTTATTGAAGTAATAAAAAAGCAAATAAGACGTATACCGTTTGGAATACCATATAACTGGGGAAAAATATCGAGAAATATCATGAATTTTGGTGCTTGCGAACGTATTCGGAGTCTAATGCCGAAGCTGGTGCGAAGTATGCTGGCGTTAAGATAGAGCAAATTGATTTTGGCAAGAACCTTATTTATCTTGTAATGAACCTTCCGAAAAATATGCCATACACACATCGTACGCATATTAAAAAGCCAATCTGCATCGCTAATTCGAAAAAAATTTGAATGGATTAAAAGATGTCTGTGTCCGAACATATTATTGATCGCCGGGTTACTTCATTAGCAGTACAGGTTTTACCAGAATTACTATTCTTCTAATATGTTAATATCAAAGACCTTAAGATTCAGGTCAGCTCCGTATGGAACTAAGGGTCACTGAGCACACCTTGAGCTTCTGCTGACATTAATGGAAAGAAATATATCGAATTGTCCTAAAACATCACAATGGTAAGCGCGGAAATAATGACTTCGACAATACCTTTAACATAATTTTTCCTTTTCTACATTTTTCATCTCAAAGACGTCACATCAAAGTCTACAATGGCCTAATTATCCCAAACACAAAATTTAAGAGAACGCTTACATTTCTAACATCGAGATTCGGAGAAAGCTCTAGAATAGTGCAGGTACCAACATTATCTCGGATGGCTTATTCCATGAGAAACTGACTCGAATATTTGAGCATCTTATACTAAATATCAGCCAAGCATACCGGCATATTTTTTCAATAAGGGTTAAATATAATCCGTTAACCCTCAAAATTTTCTGAGCTTGTCTTAAAATTCTCCAAAGCTGCCATGGTTTTAATGCTCAGCTTTTTGGATGAAAAACCTTACATGAACCTATTTCAAGAGCAATATCTTGTAAATTTACGCGTCGTCGGATACGTCATTTATGGAGGATGTGAACGGTGTATCCTCATCTTCATTGCCTCCTTCTTGTTTTGGGGAAAATCCTTCGCTAGATTTAAAGAAGGAAGGCGGTGTATCAAAAAAGCCCTCATAGGCATTGGGTTGACCGGCAGACAATTGAATGATAGTGGGGGTAATTAAAAATAAACGTTCGCTTACCTGTTTATTTTTGTTCTTATGCTTAAATGCGTATCCTAAAAACGGAATATCTTTTAGTAAAGGAACGCCATTTTCATCTTTTTTAAAGCTTTCATTAAAATAACCTCCCACTAAGACACTTTGACCTTCGTACACAACAGCCTGTGTTAGAATGGAAGATGAATGTACGTTGTATTTATCTTTTTCAGCAGTACTCGGAATAACCGTTTCGTCTTTGATATCTAACAGCAATTGAATTTGATTACAGCCATGATCATCCCGGATGATGTGCGGCGTAACTTTGAGGGTCGTACTACCCGTAACAGAATACATATCGGCAGTCTTTGCGGATAGTACCGGCAAATAGTAGGTTTGACTTTGATCCATGACGGCGGTGATGTTATCCATGGTGATTACGGAAGGCCGTGCCAACAATTTTGTTAGACTTGAACTCTCCAAACTTTGTATCGTTGCCAAAAACTCATTACCATTTACAATTCCTTTAAGACTCCCAGAAAAGTCTTTTACCTCCTTCTTTAAAGGTTGAATATTAATCTCATGTTTGGTCCCTTTTAATTGTAATACATTAGTTCCTATCCCTAGCCCCATTGCCCGGTCTACATTGACAATGGCAGCCTGAATTTCTATCAATTCCAATGGAACATCCAGTTTTGCAATTAAAGCCTCGTACAAAGGCATGTTTTTCTTTAAATCTTTTACAATGATCGCATTCTGACGTCCATCCGTCGTAATAATACCCCCTTGGGGAACAACCGCATTGTTTTCAGCCTCCTCATGTTCCGATGTTTCCTTTTTATTAGAAGCATTGTCTTTATCGTTCGATGGACTTAACAATCCGCCAATGGCCTGAACTTTATGGGCAACTTTTGTGTCTATAGGTCTGTTACCCCCAGAATCTTTACCTTTCTGACTACTTCCCAAAATTTCTTGCAACAACGTAGCAACGCCCGGCACTTGTGCACTTCCAATCGTTTTATCCAGCGCCCATGCATGTTTTAACAAAAAAACATGCACGTCTATTTCATCCGCCGCATCTTGCTTGTAAAAGCGCATATTTTTTGCTAAATCTTCCAAAATTTGCGTAAACTTTGGAGGGCCGCTGGTAATGACGAGCCCTCCCTCCTTAAAAGTTTTTAGACCGATGCGTGAACTGTAAAAACCCAATTGATCCACAACGGAAACCAAAGCATCTACTTGATCGGGATGCACCTGCAGCGTTTTTGTCTCACTTTCGGTCGTATCGTACACGTACAACACATTGCCGTCGTAAAACCACAGTAATCCGTACGATCTTGTAAGCTGATTCCAAATATCCACCGGATGGGAGTCTTTAAAGGCTCGATGTACCGTTTTCTCACTGCCGAGCAGATGTTCACTCAAAACTACATTGACGTCTTGCATATTGCAAAAATCTTTTAACATGGTGGGCAGTTTTTCTCCAAAAGCAAAATGATATACGAGGGCGCTTGGCCAGAATAAGTGCTTTTGGGAATCTACGTCGGAAGACTCGATTGGATTTATATCGAGAGCTTCTTCATACTCCGATTGCGATATCGAAATTTTAGGCTTATTTTCCTCGTAGGACTGTACGATTGAAATTTTAGGTTTACTTTTTTCAGGAGACCGTATCTCTGTACGTACTACTGAAACTTTAGGCCTATTCTCTCCACTGATTTGTGGGTTTTCAGGACTCATGGGTGGCTTTACAAGATTGCCTGCCCATAGATAAGACTTAGAGCCTATCCAAAACGCACCTAAGCAAAACCATTTTAAGCATTTTAGCATCTTTTAAGACAAGAAGCTCGGATGCATAGGACCCTTATCCTTGGGCACATTAGAGAAAAAACGATCCTCAATGATTTCCAAGTTTACCAAAAAATCCTCCACAAAACTCCAACCATTTCTCTCATTCAAATCGGATGGATTCAATAACTTTCTACAATACAATTGTTGCGTTTCACCATCCATACAAAAAATTTCATCCATGACGCGCATGGTTCTTAAATTGAAATCTAATATTTCTCTCAGTAGGGTACAATTTTGTTCTTCGTTGGACGGGGATAGGGGTTTCCCTATTTTAGCTTGAAGCATAAACTGTTTTTGTTTAGCGTATACGGAAACTTCCCAGTGCTCATCTACAATGAATTCATACTTCGCCTCTTCATTCATTTTAGGCGCAGGCATTCCCAATTGTTTATAAATAAGTGTTACAAAATCGTGCAACGTCATACGTATCCTTCTCTTTCATTATGAAAGTTTTTTACAGAAAAGTCTACGTTTTGTTTTCAAAAATTCCATTCGCTTTCATTGAGAATGGAAAGCATGAAGTCATTTATGGCTCTGGAAAAAGATAGCGGAATGTAATTCTTAAAAAGTGATATGTTTGAAGTCTGCTCCAATTGATTAATGAATCTACCCGATTTGTTACTTGACTTGCCTTAAAATAAAAAGTCTACTGGGTCACCAAATCGCCAGAGTAGCTCAGTGGTAGAGCAGAGGACTCATAAGCCTTTGGTCGGTGGTTCAAGTCCACTCTCTGGCACCATTTTTGGGGAAGTAGCTCAGTGGATAGAGCAGCGGTTTTCTAAACCGAAGGTCGTGGGTTCGACTCCCATCTTCCCCGCCAGATTGGAAAGCAATGGGTAAGACTTTTCCGTTGTGCCGTAATCAAAACTCCTGAACTAATTACCCAATGAGATGTCTCTTAAATTTATGTCTGTGGTGATCTATACTTCCTACTTCGCATTTATTCCAAAACTACCTGCAGATATGTTCAAAGTCAGCATTTCTCTATTTACTCCCAAATGGGCAAAAATTGATAGACTTATGCCATGCTTGAATCCAACAGAACAACTGCTGAAAGAAGCAAAATCTGGAACTGTATCTGTTGAAAAATCTTTGAAAACATATCGTGAAGAAATTTTGAGCAAATTATCTCCAATTGAAGTTTATAACGATTTGGTCGAAATGACAAACAAGGCGAATAAGAAAGATCTTGCTCTTCTGTGCTACGAAAAGCCCGGGGATCCGTGCCATCGCAGAATTGTTGCGGAATGGCTCGAAGAAGGAAGTAATATTTCTGTTCTGGAGTTTACCCCTGAAGGCAAACAGCTTTCTTTTAATTAATTGGCAAGTATGAAACTGGCGATGCCCAAGATTTTTTTCGAAATAGTGGGAAGCATCAAACCAGAAGCGAAACATACGCGCTGGTATTTGAGCACGCAGGCTTGATTCTGACGCATTGATTTAAAAAAATATCGAATAATCGCACCGCCAATTGCCCATAATCCGAAAGGAGCAAGCATCAACGCCGAAACGTACTTTATTCTTTTGCTTCTAAAATCGGATCCATTTTGAGTAACCGCCAGCTTCCCCAAAGTGCAATCACCATGGTCAGTACAACGACTAGACCGATAATTTGGAAGCTTCCCGAATAGAAAAAGCTGATAAATTGGACCAGTAAGCTGATGGAAACCAATTTAATGGCAATAATCATCGCATTCAATTTCCCTTTTTCTTTGGGCGCTGCATTGTAGACATAAGGACAAAGAATGTTAACGGGACAAATCAGCCCTGCAGACATCAGCGCCATGGCTGTCGTGATTAACACCGGATTACATGCATCCACCAAAACCAATGCAAGGATAAAGGCGAGTGATGTTACCACAAGCGCGACGGAAACCCAGAAACACTTTTTTATGCCAAAATAATGAAATAATCTTTCATTGAGCAAACTGATAATGGCAAACACCGTTGCCAGGGTACCTTGATAAAACCCAAAATGCTCCAATTTTACTCCCAAATCTTCCTGATACAAGATTGGAGCCAGCGCGACAAAAACCCAGTACCCAATTACGAAAAAACATATTGTCAAAACATAGTACATCGCTTTTTTGTTTTTTAAAATATGAAAATATTCGGATAGCCCCAAAGATACCGCATCATTCTTTTCTCCGGGTGGCAAAAAACGATATCCCAAAACAAAGAGTAAGATGCCGCAAATGCAACAGAAGCCAAAGTTCCCACGCCACCCGCAATACAATGTAATGTGGCTGCCAATCACCGAAGCGATCGCCATAGACGCCGTTGTGAAAAAATTTAGCAATCCCAGTAATCTTTGGTGCGTTTTGATGTCGTAGATATCCGGAATAATGACGTAAGCCAGGCAAGCGGGACAAGCTATACCCAACCCTTGAATCATCCGCCCTATAAATAACGCGAGATAATGCGGTGCCAAAGCGCACATTAAACTTCCCAAAATAAAAAGCACAAGACCGCATAAAATCACAGGTTTTCTTCCATATTTGTCCCCAAGGCTTCCCGCCATCAAAGCCCCCGTACAATTCGTAAATAGATTAATACTCAACAACCCCTCAACGGCAAACGTTGAAGTCATAAAAGTATGCTGAATTTTCGGGAAACTTGGAACGCAAATATCGATTTCAATGCCGCTCAATATTTCCATCAGAACGATAACAATAAATAGCATATTCATAACTTCAGAACTCGCTTTTATTTTTCAGACAAAAGGTAATTTATCGTTCTGCTACGAACTTTCCCAGGGTAAAATATACCTAATTTGCAGAGATTTCCCCTCTTTCTACCATTAATGGCAGTGTCTTTGCCTTAGTCAGACGATGGTGGAGCTTAAAGTCTTCTTGCTATGTTCATTGATAGCCACGAGCTAAATGTTACACTATTGTAACCAGATCATTTTATTGATTGCACTAACAATTTATGTTTTTTGGAACCTATGCAACTATTTGCACTCTTTTAATTACATACGCCTGAAAGAATATGAAAATCCAATAGCTCCAATTTTACGACATCTACAACGAGAAAAAGAGCGTACCTTGGTAATTTGGCGTAGCGTAAAATAATTGTCAAAGTAAAAGCTTGTGGCGTAGGAGTGATACTCCCATAATTATCTACATGGGCCCGTTGAATTGGAAAAAGAAATTTTTAAATATGAATACGGGGGTTTCGAAAATTACCGTTGTGGGAAATAAACAACAATCACATTTACCACAAAACACTTTTATTCCAACCCCTACTCCTATTGAAAATAAGCTTGTACGTATATTGGATGTAAAAACTTTGGGGAGCGAAGTTATCGACATTTTAAAGCCAGAATTGGATTCCCTGGAAGGATTATCGCCTGCGAGTTACCATGCAAAATTGGAAGAGTTAATTCAGACCTTACAAGAGCTCAGAAAGGTCGAAAAAAGGCAGGCTCTTGATTTATTGTATCAGGATGCAATTCGAGTTTTAAGAGCGGAAACGGCCCGCAATGATTTGCTTAACGAATTTCGAATGATGTTGCTTCAGGGTTAATTTTTATACAAAAATTTTGACAATACATCCGTTCTTATGAACCTTATAAAAATGTTTCACTCCCTACTGGGCTTATTTACCTCATTCTTTGTATTTTCGTGTGCAAGCTTAAATGCGTTTGGTAGCTCTAAAAAAGAAAATTTTCTCAACTTAAACCAACGGATACAAGGCCATCCAAAACTAAAGCAAGGCCAATTGCGTAACGGATTACGCTATCTTTTGCTCAATAATCCTAATCCTAAAAATCGAATAAGCCTACGTTGTGTCGTCAATGCAGGCGCTTTCATGGAAAAAGATGACGAAGATGGTCTTGCGCATTTTATTGAACACATGGTTTTCAATGGCAGCACGCATTTTGCCCCCGGTACCCTCATTCAATATTTTCAACGCATTGGTATGGGCTTCGGAAACGACACCAACGCATTTACCTCCTGGATGCACACCGTGTTTCAGCTGGAACTCCCCAATAACGACATAGATACGATCAAACAAGGATTTGACGTACTTTATGATCAATGTTTTGAAGGATTATTTTTACCGCAAGAAATCAACCGAGAACGCGGTATCATCCTTTCGGAATTACGAGCCAGAGATTCGGCCAATTATCGTTCACAAAAGGCCGAATTGGAATTTCTATTTCCCAACCATTTACTCTCCAAACGCTTTATCATAGGAACGGAACATTCCATTAATACTTTTCAATCTGCAGATTTCTTCGATTTTTACAAACGCTGGTACATACCCGATCGCATGACTTTGGTCGCCGTAGGTGATTTTCGTGAAAAACAGATGCAAAAATGGATTAAAAAACGTTTTTCGAATATCGCCAAGAAACCCATAATCCCCACCCCCCATTTGGGGCAACTCAGCCAACCTAAAGATGGTATATCCATCAAAGTGCATCGCGACAAAGAACTCACAAGCACATGTTTTTCTTTATCCGCTTTGCAGGCGGTACCTATTTTTAAACACAATGATCTAAAGCAAGTCCAAAGTCAGTACGTTTGGAAACTGATTGATATTATGCTTAGATACAGAATGGAGGAACTTGTCAAAAAATCACATCTGCAGGACGGTAACTTCAATCTTTTTTCCGATCTTCCGGGGTTAGAAAGCGCAAGTATTAATTTCTGGTCTAAAAACGAAGATTTCGAAGCTACGTGCAAAGAATTAGAACAATTTTTCAGACACACTCGTACGTTTGGTTTTTCCCAAAAAGAACTCGACTTGGCCAAAAAGACTTTCAAAAAAGTTTTACAAGAAAGCGTGGATGCAGAATATACGGATTCTAGTCTGCGAGCCGATACTATCGTGTCGGCCATCGTTTCCCAATTAACTTATGTTTCCGGATCACAGGCGCTTGCTCATTTTAATCGGTTGGAAAGCTCCCTAACACCCGAGTTGTGCAACAGGGTGTGGAAAAATTTATGGGACGAAGGCTTGTATTTGTTTGTGCACGGAAATCTACAAGATTCGGTCCATGAGCAACTTATCCAAACAATTTGGACAACCAATCAGCAACAAATTTTACAACCTAACTTAAATGAACACATGGCTGATTTCAAAAAACCTATTTTTGGATCAGTCTCTGGAGAAATTACCGATACGCAATTTTATCCGGATATACAGGCAGAATGCCTGCGTTTCAAAAACAACGTACGGGTCAACTTGAAAAAAACAGATTTTGAGAATAACCGAATTTTAGTTTCCGTTTCCTTGGGAACAGGTATACTCTCAATCCCTGATAAACGTTGGGAAGGTTTATCGCATCTCCTCTCTTCTTCTTTGGTGGGTGGAGGACTTACCCAATGCGACGCAATAGCCGTCAATCGATTTTTTGCAGACAAGTCGGTCAATTTGGACTTCGATGTTGAAGATGATGCCTTTGTATTTAAAGCCAAAACAACGCGCGAGCATTTGGAAGATCAGCTTAATTTAATTGGAGCCTACCTCTTGGAACCAGGCTACAGACAGGAAGCCATTGATTTATTCAGAAAGAATATACCTGCATGGTACCACTTTTTTACGCACACACCTGAAGGGATCTTAAAAAGCCAAATACCAAGATTTCTGACCAATGAAGATCCGCGTTTTGGTTACCCAGAACAATCTATCATTATGCAAAGAAATTTTGAAGAGGCGCAACATTGGTTAAATCCCGTTTTTGAAAAGGATTACATGGAAATTACCCTTGTGGGTGATTTCGATCGCAATGAAACGGTTAAAATCCTGCAATCCACGTTGGGAGCATTACCTGAAAGGGCATCCAGCAAAAGTCGTTTTGAACAAGAACGCACCGTAGCATGGCCTACGCGTCCCCAAATCAAAAATTTTATATGCGATTCCATCCTAGACAAGGGGCTCATTGAGGTCATTTGGCCCACGGAGTCCATCTGGAATGTGGATCACGTTAGGAAACTAAATATTTTGGGCGACATTTTAGAAAATCGACTCCTTTTCACAATCCGTCAAGAAATGGGCGATACTTATTCTCCAAAAGTTATATGTCAACACAGCGAAACATTTACAAATCGGGGTGCCATAGCCGCTGTCTTATCCGTAGATCCTCAAAAGGCAAGCGACTTGGTCCATAAAATTGTTTGTATTGCCGATGCCATTGCCGAACAAGGCGTTACATCCGACGAGTTGACGCGTGCCATCAACCCATTTGTCACAAACCTCAAAGATTCCCTTCAAACCAATGCTTATTGGATGAACATTCTTTGTAATGCCCAAGAATATCCCACAAAACTCACCTGGCCCGTAAACTGTGTACAGGCTTATCAAGCCGTACAAGCCCAAGAGGTGCAGCAAATGGCTCAGTTTTATTTGAAGGCAGACAATGCATTACAAATTATCATAACCCCTCAGGCAAAATAAGGTGTATTTTTGAAATAACGTTGGGCTACGGAGACCGAAGAGAAATTACAAATGCAAATTTATTTTCTGAAGATTGATCGTCACATGCGAGGGTGAGTCAAAGCATTTGTTTTGTTTTTCTTAGGTTACTTACAAGAGGATACGGTGTTTTCAGCACAAAAATGATCTATACGGTGGTGGATGCAAAAACATTATCTTGTAAAAGCATTTTAATGGTAAAATAAACGTATGCCTCGTAAAAATTTTCAGCGGAAAACGCCGCAATCTCATTACTCTACCGTGACAGATTTTGCCAAATTACGGGGTTTATCTACGTCGCAATGACGCGCCAACGCCATATAGTAAGCAAATAATTGCAACGGTAAAACGGTAATAATCGGTAAAATTGCTTCGCACATTTGAGGCAGGTAAATAATATCATCGTAAGCCTTGGAGGGTATTTCGAACCCTTCTACCCCGATTACAATTACCTTGCCTTTTCGAGCCTTGACTTCCATCATATTGCTAACCGTTTTGTGCAACAACAAGGGATCCGTCGCCAAAAACAAACTGGGACATTTTTCATCCACCAAAGCGATGGGGCCATGCTTTAGTTCGGCAGCCGGATAAGCTTCAGCGTGTATGTAAGAAAGTTCTTTCAATTTAAGGGCTCCCTCGAGAGCGATCGGATACAGGATTTGGCGACCTAAGAATAAAAAATGTTCGTAGTGCGCATAAGCATTTGCAAGCGATCTTATGGGTGCGTCGTAGGTATTTAATACGTGGCTTGCCAACTTTGATAACGACTTTAATGCACTCACGAAATTGTAGCCTTCGGAAACGCTCATGCCGTGCATTCGTCCCAAATACAAGGCTAACATAGCCAATGTGCAAACTTGTCCCGTGAACGCTTTTGTGGATGCCACACCAATTTCTGGACCCGATCGCTGATAGATGCCCCCATCAGACTCGCGCGCAATGGCGGATCCAACCACGTTGGTAATGGCTAACGTACGAAAACCTTTTCTTTGAGACTCTCGCAAGGCAGCCAACGTATCGATCGTTTCTCCCGATTGGCTGACGACGAATACGAGCGTATTTTTTTCCAAAGGTGCATTGCGATAACGAAATTCGGAAGCACATTCGACTTCAACGGGAATACGCGCATATTTTTCAATCAAATTTTCTGCCACCAAGCAAGCGTTGTAAGCGGTCCCACAGCCTAACAATAAAAGTCTATCTATTTGCCGTAATTCGTGTGCAGACATTCTTAAGCCTCCCAGATGCGCGGTGCTATTGTCCTGGGAAAAACGGCCCCGTATCGTATTATCCAATGCCGTCGGTTGCTCAAAAATTTCTTTTTGCATATAATGAGAATAATTGCCCAAGTGAGCAAAATTAACATCCCAATCGATCGTTTCCACATTTGGACTAATGGGTACATTGCTAAAATCTTGGATGCTGAAATTTTTGCCTTGAATGTGAATAATCTCGTTATCGTCTAGAAAGACAACCTCCTTGGTATGCCCAGCAAACGCACCCACATCGCTTGCCAAAAATAATTCATCTTCGGCAATTCCTAACACGAGAGGCGAACTTTTTTTCGATCCAATCATTTCCTGCGGGCAATCTTCGCATAAGACAACGATTCCATAGGTTCCCTGTACTTCGAGTAAACTCGTGCGAACACTTTCCAAAAATCGTTTCGAGGGCATCAAAGTATGCAGTCGGCTGTAGTGGTAGGCTATTAAATTACACAAAACCTCCGAATCCGTATCGCTTTTGAAAGAAAATCCTTCTTTTAATAGAAAATTTTTTAAAGGCATATAATTTTCTATAACGCCGTTGTGAACCAGAATAATCTTTCCATCGCTGCTGCAATGGGGATGCGCATTCGCTTCGCAAATTTCACCGTGTGTTGCCCATCGGGTGTGACCTACGCCAATGCTGCCATGCATCTTTTTTTGATTCGCTATTTCCGATAAAGCTTCAACGCGACCCACCGATTTTAAAATTACAAAGGGATTAAGGGTGCCATCGTTAACGGCAATCCCAGCAGAATCGTACCCTCTGTATTCTAGACGCTTTAAGCCGTTCAATAAGACTTGCGTTGCGTTACCTTTTCCTATATAACTAATTATGCCGCACATGCGTAAGACACTTTTAAGTAAAAATATCCCCGTATCAAGTTTAAAGTTATGAGCCATTGTAGTTCAAACGTTTGCTGCATTATCATGGGAGGTGGACGTGGCACCCGATTGGCACCCTTAACCCAAGTTCGCTGCAAGCCGGCCGTTCCTCTGGGAGGCAAATATCGTTTGGTGGACATTTCTATTAGTAATTGCCTCAATTCGGGATACAATAAAATTTACCTGCTGACGCAATTCAATACGGAATCCCTTCACAGACACATTCAAGAAAGTTACCGTTTTGACTATTTTTCAGGGGGTTTTGTGGAAGTTTTATCGGCGGAACAAACAGAATGTAACGACGCGTGGTATAGAGGAACCGCCGATGCTGTTCGCCAAAACCTCATCCACATTGCATTGAAAGATAATTCCACCGTTATCATATTGTCGGGAGATCAGTTATACCGCATGAATTTGCAGGAATTTGTGCAACAGCATACAGCGACACAGGCGGATATTACCATCGCCACCAAAGCGGTACCCACAATCCAAGCTCACAAATTTGGTATTATGCAGATCACCTCCGATTGGCACATCGAACGTTTTGTGGAAAAACCCAACGATCCAGAAATTTTACAGTTTTTACAAATGTGTCCGGAGCTTCGCGCACGTGTCCAAGATGCAAGTAATCAGACCTATTGCTTGGCCTCCATGGGTATTTACGCCTTCAAGGCAAGTATCCTCAAAGAATGTTTAGATTCGGAAGATCACGATTTTGGGAACGATATTATTCCAAGAGCCTTGGCCAAATATCGTCTTTGCGGTTACTTTTTTAACGACTATTGGGAAGATATTGGTACTATTTCAGCCTTTTTTGAAGCCAATTTAATGCTCACCGACAACTTACCTCCATTTGATTTTTACAATGAAATGGCTCCCATTTATTCTCGGCCAAGACATTTGGCCGCTTCCAAACTAAACAGTTGTACCGTCAATCATTCCATTGTTGCCGAAGGGTGCATTGTGACTAATACCAATCTCAATCGGTGCATTATTGGCATTAGATCTATCATTCGAGGCGGCTCGCAATTGGAAAATGTTTACATGATGGGTGCAGATCGTTACGAACGGCTTGACCAATTATCTGAAAACGAAAACAATCATTACCCGCATTTGGGCATAGGGAAAAACTGCTACATTCGTAACGCCATCATCGATAGGAACGTTCGCATTGGCAATAACGTTCGACTATCGCCCGAAAGTAAACCCGATGGATTCCATCAGGGGCCCATCTTTATTAAGGACGGCATTTTGTGCATCGCAAAGGACGGCGTAATACCCGACAATACCATTTTGTAGTTTGCAACAATCTTACGCAATAAACATCCTGATTAAAATTAGATTTTAATCGGATACAATATTAATGGGCGTGTTCACGTGTTTTTCTGCCATCCAATCCATATATTTTTTTCTTCTGTGCGCATAGCTGAGCAGTTTGCCGCCTTTATTGCAATTGGAACTCATACGATAAAACTTGCTATTTTGGATTTGAATAGTAAGATGCGATTTTATGTTATTTTTACTGGTTGCTTCATGTATTTGGGCTTGTTCGTTTTCCGTTATTAAAGGACATTTAACCGGATTGGATCCTGTTTTGGTAGCTTTTCTCCGACTGTTGATTACTTTCCCAATTTTTTTAGCAATGACTCGATTTTGCGGATTAAATTGCAAAAAAATTTTCTATCTGTTAACGTTGGGCGGTATTCAGTATGGACTTATGTTTTCCTTCTACTTGTTGACATATCAGTACCTGGAAGCTCACCAAATTGTTCTTTTGGATCTCACAACTCCTATTTATGTTTTAATCCTTTACAATCTGTGGAATAAAAAATTTTCCTGGGTACCTTTTCTTCTAGTATTTATTTCCATCATTGGAGCGGGCATTGCCTTATATAAACCGGGTTTATCTTTACCTATTATATCCAAAGGTTTTGTCTGCATGCAATTGGCCAATGCATGTTTTGCGTGCGGTCAGGTCATGTACAGGCGATTTTCTCTGCAATACCCCGACATACGCCATCATCAAATCTTTGGTTTTATATTGTTGGGCGGATTGGTGGTGACGGCACTGAATGCTACGATACATAACGTTTGGAGCCATTTATCGCTTATAAATGCGTCACAAATATACGCTTTGCTATACGTTGGCATCCTGGCTTCCGGTTTAGCTTTTTTATGTTGGAATAAAGGTTCCGTTCAATGCAAACCTGCAACCTTAGCCGTATGCAACAATTTAAAGATTCCCTTAGGGGTATTGGCAGCACATCTATTTTTAGGTGAAGAAATTATATGGGTTCGTTTTTGTATTGGAGGAAGTCTACTGCTTTCAATGATTATTATCGTGGAATTAATACAATTTGGAAAGGGACAAGAAAATTAAGTGGACCTTGTTCCGTGGCACCCAAGCATTCGTGTACTGCGGTCGTCCAACGGCATTTTAGCCATCGATAAACCGAGCGGTTTAATTTCTCATCCCAATAAGGAGAATTACAAGGCTGCTAACAGTTTAATCTTGGCCCCCTACGATTTGCAACGAGAAGCCTACGTTATCAAAAACGAATTTGTGTATTTGTTGAACAGATTGGATAGTCCAACTTCGGGTATTGTGCTTTTAACAACCCATACATCCGTAGCCCATAAAATACGCAAAGCGTTTCGTTACGGTCGTATTAAAAAAATGTATCAGGCGCTTGTAAAAGGACATGTACCCAAAAGCACTTTGTGGAAAGATGTTTTGCATACCGTTAAGAATGAGAGGCAACAATTGCGGACCCATCGCCAACCTGGAGGTGTTGAAGTGCAAACCGAAGTCCATGTGGAACGTTACGGGCAATTGAAAGAGCACGCGTACACGCAACTTATGCTATGTCCGCGGACGGGACGTACCCATCAATTACGAGTTCAATGTGCATCCAGAAATTTTCCCATTTTGGGTGACAAAACGTATGGTGATTTTGCGTTTAATCGGTCATTGCACTTAAAACGCTTGTATTTGCATGCACATTTTATTGCTTTCGACGTGGACTTAATCCATTTTGAGGCAAAAGCAGATTGCCCATGGTCGGATGATGCGCAAACGATCGCAACGGCGTAATTTTGTATTGCACGCGGGTGTGTTGCCTATGAAGTCAGTGTAAATTTATATGTTAGTGCAGAAAGATAATTCAATAGGGATCGGCAAACATAAAAATCGAGGGCTGCCGTATACTTAAAATATTGTAGGGTTATCGTCCATTGCCCAATAAGACTGACCGCAGCAAAAGAGAAAAAATAACGACAAACAAACGTGTACGAGCCATATTCAAAGACCATTTTCCCAATCTACAAAATTGTAAACACAGCATCTGGTAAAATCGGTTGTTTTACAAAACATTGCGATTAGAGTCTTTCCGATAAACGTATTTTGCAGGAGGCATAGTAAAGACCGTGACCGGTTAGCGAGGTATATTTTTCTCCAATGCGCTTCGAATGCATTAGGATATTTGTTTACAGTGTAACACTTCCTATGTCTAGTGAAAGCCTACGGTAAGACTTACTTCAACCGGTAGTCTCTTTTTCGTTCCATACAATTCTTCCTAAAGTTAAGGTAAGTCCTTTATATTGTTAAGAACATACAAGCTGTAAAACAGACTCTGAATTAACCAACAAGGCTTTTAGTCTTTAGTAGTACCGATTTTCCCAAAGGGTATTACTGTCAGGGTCCGTCGAACCAGGGGACTCTGGCAACATGCAAAACATGCGATCTTTCCAATCAAAGGGACTAATATACCTCTCTCCGATAATCGATTTAAATCTGTTATACAATTTGTTCCAATTGGCGGTACCATATCCGACTCCATACAACGAGACACCTGTGCCGTGAGGCTTATAGTTCTCTTGCATAAAATTATTCACATGGTACTCGTAGTTACCTAGTGCTCTAGGAGCCCATCGATGTGCGACATTTGCCCTACCTTGGCTATCTGTACCTTTGTTTGGATCGATCAAGTGTCTAGGGACAAATGGAAGTAAACGGTCGGGTATCCCATTGCTCATATTCGGAGGGAATTCGTTAAAAATAAGATAATAATTACGACAGGCCTTGAGGATACTCAAGGTATCTTCTGCGGTAGAATTCAGCCGATAATCTTCCGTAGCCTTCTTAAACCCCGGAACGGCGATGGCGGTAAGGATGGCCACGATGCACAGGGTAACGATGATTTCAATGAGAGTAAAACCACCTCTGTTTAGAGCTCCAACCCTCGAGCACTTCAATACTCTTGCAGGCTCTGGCTCTCTAATGGGTAAATTCGCCCTGGACACAATGCAAAGCCGTATAAAATGGTGAAGCAATCTCGAACATCCGAAGACCTTCAATCGTCCCGATGTCCGGCTAGGTCCCGATACCCGGCCAAATATCGACTCTCGAATGGGTAAATCCGCCCCGGAAAATTCCCTTAAAGCGCTAAGCGCTTGAGGTCTTGGGTCTTGGGTCTTGGGTCTTGGGTCTTGGGTCTTGGGTCTTGGGTCTTGGGTCTTGGGTCTTGGGTCTTGGGTCTTGGGTCTTGGGTCTTGGGTCTTGGGTCTTGGGTCTTGGGTCTTCACAGTT
>JAISBA010000004.1 GCA_031266455.1 Puniceicoccales bacterium | reverse complement strand
ATGTTAGTGACAATTTTACAACAATTGTATAAAAAATTCTTAAAAAAGTGTATTTCCAACATTGACAAAGAGATGGCAAAAAGTTCTATCATCAATGCGGATAAAGTAGAGCAGCTTCGTGTAGAACGTTATCGATTGAAAAAAGCACTTGTTAATGTGCATTTAGAAGTTCGCTGGAACGAACAGTAACCCCATTATTGCATTTTTCTGATGATTATTCAAAGAAAAGTAAAAGTTATAAAAGCTAGAGATATTTTGAACGAGAAGATTCGTCAGTTGATAACGCTTGCAAAACAGCAGGGGTTCTTGACGATCCAAGATATTAATCGTCACCTGCCGGAAAGTGTTAAAAAACCGGAGGAAATTGAGAATGTAATCAATATCTTGGAAAATTTAGAGATAAATATCCTAGACAACGATGAGGCAGAGCATTACAGGCAAAAAATTGAAAACGCCGAAGATGGTCAGTCGATAGAAGGCGAAGATAATTTAGAAGATCCCGTCCGCATGTATTTAAAGCAGATGGGACAGGTGTCCTTGCTGTCTCGCGATGAGGAAGTGCAGATTTCCAAGCGTATTGAAAAGGCGGAATATGCGGCTCAAGATAAGTTGTTTTCGGTCGCTTTGTCGCTCAATTTTCAGCAAGATTTGGCCCGAAAGCTTTTGGAAAAGAACGAGCGGTTTGATAAGTTGGTCGTTGATAAGAAAATTGAAAGTCGTGAGGACTATTACCAAGTGTTGGAAAAATTGGTCAAACAGTGCGATACCATCGGTGATCAATTGGATAAAATTTGGCAAGAATACTTAAGTACCGAGGATGAGGAAGAAAAGAAAAAACTGCTGGCGCGCTATAAAAAATATGAGGCACAATTAAAGCCAATTTTTAGAAAATATTGTTTTAAATTAAAAATTTTTGAAGAATTCTTAAATCGTCTTTCCCCGCTCATTCGTGAGATAGAAACCATTGCAGACTGTTTGCAATCGGTGCATCGTAACCAAAGTGTTGTTCGCTTTAAAACAATCGATACGGATAAGATGATAAAACGACTTCGGGACATTGAATTAGAATTACGTTTATCGCCCCAAGAGTTGGTTGAATTGGTGAAAGGCGTTCGCAAGCACATGAAAGAAGCGCATCGCGCAAAAACCGAAATGGTGGAGGCCAATTTGCGGCTTGTGATTAGTATAGCTAAGAAGTACACAAACCGAGGGTTATCTTTTTTGGACCTTATTCAAGAAGGCAATATGGGTTTAATGAAGGCGGTTGAAAAATTTGAATACCGTCGCGGCTACAAATTTTCAACCTATGCCACATGGTGGATTCGCCAGGCCATCACGCGTTCCATTGCGGATCAGGCACGCACCATTCGTATCCCTGTGCATATGATCGAAACTCTGAATAAAGTGATTCAAGTCCAAAAGCAGCTGGTGCAGGAATTGGGATACGATCCTACGCCTGAAGAGGTCGCAGAAGAGTTGCAGGTTCCCGTAAACCGCATTGAGTCTATTATAAAAATGGCTCAACAGCCTATTTCTTTACAGAGTCCTGTCGGGGAAAGTGAAGACAGTTGTTTTGGAGATTTTATTGAAGATAAGTCTGCGGATAATCCTTACGATATGACGGCCTATACCCTGTTGAAGGAAAAGTTGATTGGCGTTTTGGATACTTTGACGGATCGCGAACGTAGAGTTTTATCTTTGAGATTTGGGT
This sequence comes from Puniceicoccales bacterium, assembly GCA_031266455.1. Taxonomy (GTDB): domain Bacteria; phylum Verrucomicrobiota; class Verrucomicrobiia; order Opitutales; family UBA9783; genus CABUVL01. The sequence continues at coordinate 100,676 of JAISBA010000004.1, read as the reverse complement.
TACACGACGGCTACAGCCGTACTTTGGAGGAAGTCGGTAAAACCTTTCACGTGACCCGGGAGCGGATTAGACAAATTGAAGCAAAAGCTTTACGTAAAATGCGCCACCCCACACGCCTACGCCAATTTAAAGGATTTTTGGAAGGCGAAGTCGAGCAACAGGAAGCGAGCTTCGATAGCTTCCAAAAACCAAATCGAAAACAAGAAAAGCTCGATTTTATTTCTCAATTGAAACAATTGGGCATTAAACCCGATGGTACCTTGTATGAGTGATGTCGTCATACAATTTATTTAATTTTGTGCGTGAAATGAATTTAAAGCTTTGTTTGAAAAACGCGCTGCCTGACACGCTTGCATCAATTTCAAGAATTATTTACAGCCATAATTATTTTATAGGATCATTATTTTTATGAGAAACAAAAAAGTCATTACAAACAGTCAAAAAAATTTAAGCTGAAGGCATCGGAAAAGGTTAAGAAAGAAGCAGAAAATTCAAATGTACAGGGTAAAAACTTAGCGTAATAAATAAATGTACATTTTTTAGTTTGTCATGAAGACTACCTAACTTAACTTTATGTAGTTTTGGGCGTGTTGCCTTATGTTTCAAGATCTAAGAGTGTTTTATAGAAATTTTTGCACAGACTTTAGGCGGAAAATTGTATGTCTAGTATTGGTTTCTTTCTTTGCAGGCATCTTTGAATTAATTGGAATAGCAGCCATTATCCCTCTAATTGGTATTCTTGCTGACCCTAGTAGTGGAAATTTTACCTTTATGGCAAAATTCTCTGGAGCCATTAATTGTGACAATACGTTTTTTATTTTTATCATTAGCCTATGCTTTGTATTGGGAATCTTCCTCATGAAAAATATCTATATGATATTCCATCAATACATTATTTACCGATTTTCCTGCTCACTAAAAAATAAAATTTGTCTAAGTTTTATGCAACGCCTATTTAATAGTCATTATAACTTTTTCCTTGGGAAAAATTCAGAATCCCTTATCAATACGATTGATAACACAACACGTTATGTTATTTACCCTTATCTTGCCTACCTTGAGCAGGCTTTTACCTATTTGTTAATAACATTATTATTAGGTGGGTTTATAGCATATAATTTTTTTCTACCAATGATCATTATATGTCTATTGTGCATTTTTATTTATTATCTCCAATATAAACTGATTAAAAATAAAATAAGCGACATAAATTGCCATATTATTCAAATGAATACAAATAATGTAAGCATATTGCAAAAAAGTATTCTTGCCATTAAAGAAATAAAAATTTGGCAAGCGGAACCTTTTATTTTAAAAAATTTTTCGTTGGTTTCGAATAAACTAAATCAATTAGAACAATACGGTATTTTTTTGCAGAATTTCCCTTCCTTTGTCGTTGAATCTGCCATTATGATTTCCCTTTGTGTGTTTTGCCTTTTTATGGCTTATATGCAGGGTATAAATGCAAGGCTAATTGAAAATTTGGGTATTATAACGGTTGTATTTTTTCGATTAGCACCCTCATTGAATCGTTTCTGGACCGCCATTGGTGTTGTTAAAGCCCATAAAGGATCATTAAAGAGCCTTAATAATGAATATGAAGAATTATCATGTTTTCAAAAAACTTTTATTTCAAATACGGTTGGTGGTAGTAAAAAAGCAAACACATTTAATAAAGCGATTAGGTTAAAAAATGTCTCTTTTAAATATTCTTCTAATAAAGATTTTGGCTTGCACGATATAAATTTAGAAATTATCAAAGGAGAATTTGTAGGTGTCGTAGGAGTTTCGGGTTCTGGAAAAACAACCCTGATAGAAATTATTTTAGGATTATTAAATGCCGATGAAGGACAATATTTCATTGACGATAAGCCTGTTAAGCAATGGGAACTGGAAAGGCTATATCCTCTTTTTGGCTATGTTACACAATTCCCTTACTTAGCTTCGGATACGATTGCTCATAATATTGCATTTGCAGAATCTAAAATCGATTATAAACGCGTTGGAGAAGTTATGAATATTTGCTTGTTGAAAGATTTTGAGCCTCAACAAAAGCTTTTAGAATTCGGTAAAACCATCTCTGGGGGTCAAAGGCAAAGAATCGCTCTTGCGCGAGCTTTATATCGTAACCCAAAGCTTCTAATCTTAGATGAAGCGACCTCTTCTCTAGATATTACAACGGAAAAAGAAATTTCGACGATTATTGATAATCTTAGAAATGTAATGACGATTATTGCCATTGCACACCGTTTATCTACACTAAAAACATGCGATAAGATCATTTATATGGACCAGGGGAAGATTATCGATATAGGGTCTTTATCTTATCTTAAAGCAAACTACGATAAGTTTGCAGAAATGATACAGCTATCTAATGTAAATTAGAATAAGGTGGAATATTAAGCTTAATTTATGTATAAAAGCAGCGGTTTTGTTTTTTTATTTATAAAATTATTGCAAAAGACGTGTATAAAACAAAGTTCGTCGTCTTATTTTACCGTTTATTTGTGTTTTTAGCAGATAAGTTAGAAACATTTTTACGACCTTCCTTCCCGCCTAACTTTGTTTGCGGCTGCATTCCCATTTGTCTTTTATGACATAGGTTCCAATGATGTCTCTTGTATAGTTATTTGAAGTGTCCAAAGGAAAAGCTAGAGTGTTAAATTTGAAAATTCCACTTGTAGAATAGGCAAAGCAATCAAAAGAGAAAACACTCAACGCCCGCTTGCCTAAGGTTGAGGCTTTAAATAAAACTTTTTATCTGATACGATAATATATTTTGTAATCCATCAAACCCAAAATTTTCCCTCTTGGGGACCGATTTTTTAAAATTTAGCTTTCAATAAGATGTTCTACGCGTTTACGGACACCTTGCGATGTAGTTTATCCCAAGCCACCGTACCGGTAATCAATGCGAATAGGGTGAAGTCGCGCCCCAAACCAACGTTTTGTCCCGGATGATACACGGTGCCACGTTGGCGCATTAAAATGGTACCCGCTTGCACATGCTCACCACTGTAACGTTTTACGCCCAAATTTTTACATTTACTGTCGCGTCCATTTTTTGACGAACCTTGCCCTTTATGATGTGCCATTGTTAAACCCTCCTAGAAAATTACTTTATTTCGATAGATTGTACTTTAACAACCGACAATGACTGACGGTGTCCATGCTTGCGTTGATAGCCTTTACGGCGTTTACGTTTTAGAATGGTCAGCTTTTTGTCGCGTTTATTTTCTAATATTTGAATGTAAACGGTTGCGTTATTTAGTACGGGAGTCCCAAAATAAACACCCGATGCATCTTCGTACATTAAAACATCTTTAATCGTTAAAACGCTTCCCGCTTCCGTATGAGGATAACGATTCACCTTCAAAATATCACCCGCCTGAACGGTAAATTGTCTGCCTTGGGTTTGAATAACCGCTTTCATAAATTACTTTTTCAACCTTAAGAGAACCGTGTGTAAAAACAAATGGCAAGCATTTTCAATAACTTTTAGTAGAGAGCACTTTTTCATTGATTTTCAAAGGTTGAATAGGCTTCTGGCGCACGTAATTTTTGAATTTCACGCTCAAAGGAAATGGGCAAGTCCGATTGAAACGTCATGTGCACGTGCGTCGTAGGGTGACGGAAATCTAATTGGTGAGCGTGTAAGTACAAGCGCTTATCCGGAATTTTTCCATATTTAAGATCACCGACAATGGGGTATCCCATAGATTTTAGATGTACCCTAATTTGATGCGTACGTCCTGTTTTAGGTTCGCATACAAGGAGTGCCTTGTGGGCGTTTTTAAAAGCTTCTCTCAGTGACCAATACGTCAATGCATAGCGACCTTTGGCACAAATGCACATGGTGGTACGATTCCTGAAACTACGACCTACAGGCGATTCGATGGTTCCAGATTGCAAATGAGGAATTCCCCATACCAACGCGTAATAAACTTTATGTACCCGCCTTTCGGCAAATAGCCGTGTTAGTTGCCAATAGGTTGCATCGGTTTTAGCCAGCAAAACAAGTCCAGAGGTCGCCTGGTCGATGCGATGAACAATGCCCGGTCGATTTGTACCCGAAGCCGCACTGAGTGGACAATGAGACAGTAGGGCTTCAACTAGTGTAGAACCCTGTTCTACACCATTTCCCGGATGGACTACCATGCCTTCCGGTTTATCTACAATTAACAGAAATTCATCCTCGTAGATAATCTTTATGGAGGCATGCGACGCAGTTAATCCGCAGGCAACTTTTTCTTTGAGTGTAATTGCAAAGTGATCCCCTTGTCTTACGCGATACTTTTGTTGAATGCCCGTCTTGCCGTTGCAGAGAATTTCTCCTTGGTCTATTAGGGATTGTAGACTTGTACGACTTATTTGACCCTGCAGCTGGGTTGTTAGAAATTTATCGACGCGTATGCCTTCATCGGTCGATTCTACAAAAATATTAATGGAATGTTCCACGATCGCGTTTATTCACGTAAATTTAAAGGCAGTGTGCGAGAAAATTTTTCATTTTAGCAAGCAATTTAACAATGTGAAAATTCGTATGTACCCTTTTATCCATACGTCGCTTTGCATCTTTGTTGCTTATAAGGGTTGATGAACGTACACCTTCATCGTACTTCAAACGCCTATGACTGGAAATTAGATTATCCGCATAGCCTAAAATACTAAGGGGTGCGTGGCTTCACTCCGGGTACTTTTAGCCACGTACGCCTTCGATACCAAAAACAGAAAATGACGATGCGAATGATTGTGTCTAAGACAATCAATTGCAGGTATAAAACGGAATTGTACCCGCATTGGCCTACAAGAAAGTAGGTGGGAATTAACACAATTCCCCAAAAACATATAACGTTAATCAATAAAACCGTTTTTGTTTTGGTGAGTGCAATGAGAAAATACTGCATGCTTAACCAGGCCGTATCCAATCCAAACAGTAGCCACAACCACGTTAAAAATAGATATACTTGCCGGCTAAAATCGACTTGACCATAAAGTTCAGCATCGACGAAGAAACGAATCATCGAATCCGAGAATCCGAGCAAAATGATAAGAAATAAACACGAAAAGATACCATTCCATCGAAACGATTGCTTTAACACTTTGCCCAATAAGCTGTGTTGTTGTGCGCCAATAAAGTTTGAGCATACAACCCCTACACCTTTTCCCAAGCCATCCATCACGAAAAACACAAGTGTGTACAATGTAAATGAAACACTGTAGGCCATAAAATGTGTATACGTTAGCTTTATGGCTAAAAATTGGTAAGCGATGGACCAACCTGCCATGCCGCAAAAATGTGCAACCGCGTAAGGGAGGCTTATGTGAAAAAATTTTTTTAACAGAGGCCAAGACCATTGAAAGCTAAAAACCGCATACTTTTCTCGATACTTTTTTCTTAAAAAAAGCTTTAAAAAGATAAAAAACCCTAGCATTTGAGAAATTAAAGTGGCGTAAGCGGCTCCGCGAATCCCTAAACTAGGTAAACCAAAATATCCAAATACCAACAGAATATCCAATATGAGATTTACGATGTTAATAAAAACCAAAACGATGGGAATCAGTTTAGTCTCTCCGCGACCTACGAAGAATGAACCTATGGCCCCAAAGCCAGCTAATTCAAAAGGGCAACTCAATAATACAATTTGCAAATAGGGTTTGGCCAAAGGTTCCACGTTGTTGGCTAATAAATAGTGAGATAAAAGTGCGATGGGAATTACAATGAACTCGCATGCAAAAGCGACGATAATCATTTGCCAAATCAGTGGGCCCATTTTTGAAAAATTTTTGGCTCCATTGTAGCGGCCAATAAAAATTTCTGTAATGGAAAGGAAGGCCATGAGAACTCCTGCAACTGTCCAATACCAAGGTTGGGCTGTCGAGCACGCAACAAACGCTTCCGAACTGTATCGTGCCAAAATGGTTCTGTCAATGAAGGTCATTAAGCAACCCGAAAAGGATGCCAACATAAGTGGCCACGCTACGGTCCAAAGTTCTAAAAAACTGCCCGCTTTATGCCGCGTTAACAAGACAGGAGCTACTGGAGATTGTATGGACATTCGTTGAAGGTAACTATAAATTTTTGATTGCGTTTACGTACATCGCTATTTTTACGATGAACACGTTTTACAAGTAATAAAAAACAATCGTTTTTTACAACATAGTTGAATTTATTTCCACTTTTGATTTTTAAATAGCGTACATTTTTCCTACCTCCGGATCCAGGATGCGTATAGGAGGACAATTTTTTGAAAATTTTTCCAGAAACCATTGGCGAGCTTCCACATCGCCGTGCGTTAAGATCACCTGCTTCGGTTGACGATCCATCACGAATTGATACAAATCATCCCGATCGGCATGCCCACTTAAATCAAAATGTTCAACTTGCGCCCTTAAAGGTGTTGAGAATTCAAGTGCTTTAAATGTAAATACTTCGTCGGGTGCTGTCTGTAAAAGTTGTCCTCCGGGTGTATCCGGATCGCAATATCCGACAAAGCATACCGTATTTTTGCAATCTTTTATGAGGTTGGAAGCAACGCGATAGGAAGGTGTATGTTCCACCAGCATACCGCTGCTTAACAAGTAAATTGCCGGTGTTGTTAATTGACTGTCGGGGCCAATTTTCTTTCGTCTCAACGACTTAATATTGAGTCGCTTTAATATTTTTCGGCTAAAGTGAACAACATTCGTTGTTTTGCCAATTTCGTTAAAAACATTTACGAGTGCCATGCCCAAACCGGAACAAAAAATAGGGCATTCTGGAAGTTTATCCATCTTGCGAGCGTTGTACAATAACACCAATAACTCCTGAATACGTCCCAAGGCGAATGCTGGAATTAAGCACATGCCGCCACGTTGAATCGTTTGCGCAATGGTCTTTAACAAGCGCTCTTCTTCATCTAGCCGATTGGATTGCCGTTCTGTTCTACCTCGCGTTGTTTCCAATACAATGGTATCAAAAAGACAATCATTGGGAATAGTTGCACCCTTCAAGGTGTGCTGATCCTGAAATAAAATATCTCCCGTAATGAATATTTTTCGATCTTCATATTCAATTAAAATGCTGGAAGCTCCCAAAACGTGGCCTGCAAGAAAAAATGTAATACCTATACGACACCCTTCCTTTTCCAGATACTGAACCTGCCCAAATTTAACGGGGAAAAAATTTTGTTTTATCCGTTCAATATCTTTCTTTTCGTACAAAGGGTACTCGGGGATCGACAGTTCTTCCTTTTGCCGACACATGACCGTGTAGGAATTTTCCAGCATAATCGGCGTTACCAAGCTTGTGGGATAACTTAAAAACACACGCGCTTTGGGCTGTTTTCGCAGTAAGACCGGTAACCCGCCCAAATGATCCAAATGGCAATGCGTCAACAAGATCGCATCCACAGAGTTTTCGGGGAGAAGACTCAACTGCGGCAACGCCGAGTTGCCCGTACGTTTAGGATCCATCCCTGCATCCACAACAAAACGAAAGGGCCCAAGCTCTAAAAAGAGGCTGTTGGCACCAATTTCCTTTTCAAAGTTGAGATCTCGAAAGAGACAATGTATCACAAAGTAAATAGCTTACGTTTCAACGATCCAATATTTGGATTATATTTATGAATGGGTACAATATTTTAACCTCATTCGCTTGGCAAGGAAATTTTTCAGCCGATTGTCCTTATCGGCACGTATATTGCTTTGTTTAAAGTAAAATTTAACATTATGACATTCGATATAAGTGGTAGTATACATCAATCTTTAGTGGATCCCGCGGCAGCAAGGCCATCAGAAGCTGGACAACCGACCCATCAAACTCCAAGCACTAGCGTGGTATTACATGCTCCAGAAGGCTTAAGCTTTGCGCAGAATCCTGGGCGAGAGGCTAAACAGGTTTCAAGAAATGAGATAAAAACCATGATGGCAGAGGTTAATGCCCTAGACGTAGAGATTAACGCATTGAGGAAGGAAGTTGAATTAATAAAAAATCCGAGCGGTTTTAGAAAGTTTATTGACGGTTTCAAAAGTATCGCAAGTAAAGTGTTTGGATTCAGTCAAAAGCCAACAAACAAATTGGATCAGTTGGAAAATGAGATAAAAATTTTGGGCCATAGGTCGGATGCACTGTGCGATAAAATGGAACTAAGAGGGTCTTCGGGTCCTGCACAGGCACCTAGGGGCATGCGTGATCAACCTCTCCAAGAAGATTTGCAACAGGCAAGAGAACTAGCTGGGACAGGTGTTGAGCTCATTGAGGAGGCTCACGATGAGGTAGCAGCACAATTGCCTATAGCCTCTCAACCGCCCATAGACTCTCAGCCGAAAGCGTCGTTCGAGCCATTCATGGAGCGAAAGTTCGTTGAGATTATATTTGGACCTCAACCAGACCTTCCTACACAGACATCCGAAGAACCGGCAGGTGTAGGCGGGCTGCCACCCCCACCACCTCCGCCACCGCCACCTCCGAAGTCTAAAGTACCTGATGGAGGTGCCGTCGATCTGAAGGCAGCTTTTGCAAGCGATGTGGCTTTATGTCAAAAACTGCAAAAGGAAGGACATCCGGTCAGCTTTTCCCGTCAAATCCAATGTGTAGGTGGGGAAACAGTCTCAGTTAAAGTTACAGCAGCTCTTCATTCAAAAGCGGATGAAGTGGCTTATCAAAGGCAGTTGCGGAACGAAGCAGCGAAATTAAGTGCCAAAATAGAAGATTTAAAACGGCCTACTGAAAATTTAAAACAACAGGTGCTCAATACTATAAAAACCATACAAAATGAAGTTGCATCGGGCGCTCGGGGCACTCAAACGGTGACACTACCTTCGGGTATGCCAGTCCAGTGCAAGATCATCCTTTCGAACGATTATTCACAAAATCCTTTGCAGTTTTTTAACGACCTGGAACGACTGAAGACAGATGGGTTGATAACGGATGACGAATACGGCCAATTACAAGGTATTAAAAGGGATCTTACTGCAAAGCAAACAGAGTATACCAACATTTTAGCTAATATCCAAAAATTGGAGACAGTTAAACAAGAACTTGAAATGGCAAGTAGAGAGTACTACTTACCCACGGGTAGTCCAATGTTTGATAACATTTCTCTCATTCTGTCTCAACGTGCTCAGTTGCCTACCGAATCGCAAGCTTACTGGAATGACTTTAGTTACGAATCCCTAGAGAGAGATTTACAACATGCCAAAGTCCAACATCAACAGGTGATTGAACAGAAGACAGGGCAGTTGAATCAAAAAAGGGCAGATTTAGATGCTGCAAAAGCACAATATAGTCAATTAAAGGTAGGTTTCTTAGACATATTAGGACGCTCTTCCTTAAGTGAAAGTGAAAGAAGTAGATTGAGAGGCGCATTCAGCTCAGACGACGGTTTTGCTCCACCAGGTGATTCAAAACAAGAACGTGATCTATTAGGTGAAGTAAACCCAATAAAAGATAAAGAGATTTATCAAGCATATAAACGACTGCTGCAATTTAATCCACAGGGTATACAAGCCAACATAGAGAAGTTGACGGAGGAAATTAAAACTCTCCAGGAAGGTAGTTCGTCTATTGGATTACAGCCTGTTTTTATGAAAAAATCTGCGCAAATATCTATAGAACAAAGGCTGCATAAGATTACTCAAGGGTCAAAGAGTGCCGATTTTGCAAAGCTTCGTAATGCAGTACAATTTATTTCAGACCATCCTTTAGCTATTGATATAAAAACTAACAGGCCGGTAGCTCCAAGTAGTGAGTTTAAAGCACATGAAGCTTTGTTGGAGAATTTTGCTAAGCAAATAGGAATTAATATGGGTGAAATCAAGGATGCTGGAACGGCAAGCAATGTACTTCCTTTTATAAAAATTGCAGAACATGTAAAAACTCATAACAGCGCTCAAGATATTCACATGTTGGCTCTGGATATGGTAGGATCAAACGTACTTTCTCAAGCCCCAAATGATTTGAAGTTGAATGTTATATTTTCCGGGTATGCCAGCCACCTTTAAATGAAAGCCAGGGAAATACCTGGCTCTTTTATTTTACATCCGTTCTAAAGTTTCTAGCCCCAAAAGGTGCAGGCCTGTTTCAAGCGTTGACAAGGTAGCGCCGCAGAGCAGTAGACGTATCTGCTGCAGGCAAACATCTTCAATGGCTACTCTGTCCGCGTTGTAAAAGGCCGAAAAAGTGCCCGCCAAATCAAACAAATAATGGCACAACCAATGCGGCTTTAATTCTTTGAGTGCCAAATTTAAAGCGGAAGGAAATGCAATCAATTTTTTGGCCAGTGCGCGTTCCGTCGCCGTCGAAAATGCTTGAACGTTATCCAATGTGGAAAATTTTAAATCGTATACCATTAGATTCAATTTGCGAAAGATAGCGTGAATGCGTGCTATGGCGTACAGTAAGTAGGGAGCCGTATTGCCATCGAAATTGATCATTTTATCCCACTCAAAGCGGTAGTTCCCGGTGCGTTCCTGCAAAAGATCCGCATACTTAATGGCCCCCAAGCCAACCACTTCCGCAACCTTCCGCTTTTCAACTTCCGATAATTCCGGACTTTTGGCTCGAATTAAATCGTAGGCACGTTCAACCGCTTCGTTCAGTAAGGCTTGCAGTTGAATAGGCTTACCTTCGCGCGTTTTAATGGCTTTGCCCTGCGCATCCAAAATGGTTCCAAAGTAGACGTGATACAAGTTGGGCAATGCGTAGTTAGCCGCCTGAAACCACTTTTTGGCCGTTAAAAATAGTTGTTCAAAGTGGTCGCATTGTCGACAGTCCGTCACGTAAACGATATCGTCCGCATGAAATTCTTTAACACGATATTTGATTGTTGCCAAGTCCGTCGATGCGTAATTGGAAGCCCCATCCGATTTGCGCACCAAAAAAGCTTGCTTGGAAAAACGTGGATGTTCTGCGTGAAAGACCACCAGCGCTCCCTGATCGACAACTGCCAAGTGATATTTTTTCAGCTCACCGTACACGTCCTCCACTTTATCTCGGTAAAACGACTCTCCCAAAACGTGGTCAAACGCAACATTCATACGCTGGTAGATGCGATCAAAACTCTGATAGGATAGCCGGTTAATACGCTCCCAAATCGTAACATTTTCTGCGTCTCCTTGCTGCAGCTTGACGAGTTCCTGCCGGGCCCGATCGAGAGCGGCTGCCTCTTCCTTCGTTTTAACCACCCCCACTTGATATAAATGTTCTAACGCCTCGATGGTTGCCTCGGGATTTTCCTTAAATGCGTATGAGGATGCTTTGATTTGCATCAGTAAAATACCAAATTGCGTGCCCCAATCACCGATGTGGTTGTCACGTATAACGTGACCTCCTCCAAAACGAATGAGTCGTTGTAAAGCTTCCCCTATGACCATGGAACGCAAATGTCCCACGTGCATACGTTTGGCTGTATTCGGTGAAGAATAATCGATGACGACGGTACGATTTGAAAAAATGGATTCGTAGGCTCCTTGATAGGAAGATGCCGTGTGAAATTTACAAAGCCATTGCATCAAGGTTGTGTCCTTCAATGAAAAGTTTAAAAAGCCAGGTCCTGCCACAGAAACGTCAAATAAACGGTCGCGTGCGGCAAATAAGTCCGCCAACCGCTGAGCCCACAAACGTGGATTTTCTTTTTTCTTACCCAAATACGCCAACAAACCATTGGCTTGAAAGTCGCCGAAACGTTCATCCGCTGGCCTAATTTCTGGATCAAACTTCGCATCGAAGGCAGGTAATATTAACGCGGTTTCCTTTACAAATTTTGTTAAATACGCCTCTAAAAAAAATTCCACCTTGATAATACCAACAATTTATTTTTGACGAATGTCAACCACGAAGTGAAATTCACGCGGCCGATGAATGCTAGAGGTAGGCTTTGCAAAATGCTAATACCTTCTTGGGTTCCCTATGGAAACTCTAAGCTTGCATTTCAAGCTCTAAATTTTACATATTGGGTTGACAGTTTTGCGTTAGGAAGGATGCTAATTTTTCTTCTTGATCCGCTTGTTCAAGGGCATTGATAAATGCCGTGAGGTCACCTTCGAGCACACGATCTAGGTTGTAGGTCGTAAGCCCTATGCGGTGATCCGTTACGCGATTTTGCGTGAAATTGTACGTGCGTATGCGATCGGAACGATCGCCTGACCCAATTTGTTGTTTACGAAAGGCTGCATACTTTTCACGTTCCTCATCTTCTTTTTGCTTCAGCAGGCGAGCGCGTAACACCTGCAAGGCTTTTAATTTATTCTTTTGCTGGGAACGTTCATCGGCACACGTAACGATAAGGCCTGTAGACTTGTGTAAAATTTGAACCGCAGAATCGGTGGTGTTAACACCTTGTCCGCCGGGCCCACTGGCCCTACAAACGCTAATTTCGATGTCTTCCGGAGCGATGGCGATGTCCACCTCCTGCGCTTCCGGGAGTACCGCGACCGTTGCCGACGAGGTATGAATCCTGCCGTTGGTTTCTGTAATGGGGACGCGTTGAACGCGATGGCCTCCACTTTCGTATTTGAGCGCTTTGTAAACGTTATCTCCACCGATTAGAAAACTGATTTCCTTAAAGCCTCCCGATTCGGATGGATGGCTACCCATGAGTTCGGTTTTCCATCCATGTTCTTCGGCAAAGCGTAGGTACATGCGATACAAATCGCCTGCGAATAGAGCCGCTTCTTCACCTCCGGTGCCTGCCCGAATTTCTAAAATAGTATTTCGAGAGTCGCTGGGATCCGGAGGAATCATGGCAACCCTAAGTGCACGTTGCGTTGTTTGATACCGTTGTGCAAGTTGTTCTTTTTCCTGGAGTGCCAATGCTTTTAAATCTTCTTCGCTAGAGTTCGCTAGAATTTCCTCCAAGCCTTTTTGTTCTTGCTGCATTTTGAGCACATCGTCATACAGGAATGTAATTTTTGAAAGGTATTGATGGTCCCGAGACAACTTTGAAACGAGTTGATTGTTTTTAAATGTTTCCGGATCGCTTAGTTGTAAATTAACGGTCTTAAGTCGTTGCCTAATGGGTTCAATGTCCGGAAGAACAGATGACATCATTTTACGACACATTAGGTATTTTAGAAAAAAAGTAAATACGCGAACCCAAGAAAATGCTTTCCCATTGAATTACGTTGACCTGGAAGACTCAGGCATCACAATACCGCCTGTGGAATATTTTTGCTATAACGAGCATCCCGATTTTCAATTGGATGAGGCCAATGTGGAAACGGTTTTGTCGGCCATTCAAACGTATATGCCATTGGATCATTACGACGTCATTTCCGTCGCTTTTTTAAACGAATCAACTTTGGTCGATTTGCACATGCAATTTTTAAATGATCCGACCCCTACGGATGTGATGACTTTCCCTGCGAATGAAGGAGATGACGAGCGGGTTGGAGAGATTTGTATTTCTGTGGATCAAGCCCAAAAATACGCCACCGAACATCGACAAGATTTGGCATGGGAATTGACTCTATACCTGGTACACGGTTGGTTACATTTATGCGGCTACAATGATTTAAAAATAGGCGATCGTAGGGCCATGCGTGCAGCAGAGCAAGCGGTACTTAGTTTTTTAAAGGAACATTATTTAAAGCTTGAAATAAAATATGGCAAATGGAGCATGCCCGCATGCCTTCTGTAATTTTACAAAACGCATGCGTTCCCAAAGGATGGGTTGAAAAAATTGCAAGCGTTGAAAGTTGAAAAAACTTGTACTTTTGCTTGCCTATCGTCAAAAGCATTCCATAATACTGAGGTGGTCTAAATGAATATGGTTCGTTTAATTTTGAAGGATCCGGGAACTTTTTTTGCCCTGGGGAATGCATGTCTTTTTGCCTTGGTCAGTCCATTGGCTTTTGTGGTTATGGTGGTGACGTTGGGACTCATTATTTTGAGCCGTTGGTTGGTTACGTGTACGCAAAAAAATTGGAAAGGGTTTTTGGGTATTTTGCAGCAAGTTGGTAACAATTCCTGCTGGGGATTGGAAATGATGGGCTACGCTTGTTTAATGGTAGCGCTGTTTGCGATGATTCACGAGGCTTTTGTGGGTTTCGTTTGCAGCGTTTGTTTTGGTTTTGCAAATTTACTCATGGCCCATCGACTCAATAAGGGTACTTTGGATATACTTCCGAGTTTTGAAAAATTTTTAAAAGAAATAAAATATACGCATTCTTTGACGCCTTTACTGTTGGCCCTCTTGAAGGAACCCATCGTGCTCATAGCGCTTGGAATGTTACATGCCGGTTTAGCTGCAGGAGGAACTTCGCTGTGGGCTTTGCCTCTTATTTGTTTAGCGCCTTATTTTGCTATGGTAAGACGGGATATGAACCGCGCAATTCCTCAAATTTGTTTAAGCATGTGTGCCTTATGGTACGCATTGGTGGGGATGGCAAATGCAAAATTTTGTGTTACGGTTGCCAATATTTGTTTTGCGATTGCCTACGTGGAAATTGCGTTGGGAGAACATCGCATTTACTTAAAATCTAAAGATGCGGCGTCGCTTTAGCGGATAAAATATTTTACAGCCATGTAATGCTGTCAATGACCCATCGGCGTTTTGTTGCATCTGAAGCTTCGCGATGAACAAGCATTTTGCAGGTTTTTTGAAAAGTTTCGCCGCCATTTTTTACAACGGCCGTGCCAATGATGGCAAAACATTCAGAACGTACCGATAAAGGATTTTTTAAATAGGAAAGGATATCGCTTTGGCGAATCTTTTTAAATTCATCCACTTCGTTGAGCGTTGTCTGCAAAATACCCAACTGAATAAATTGTTCCAGGGATAAGAAAGGTCTATTTTTTACAACGTGTACCCGCAATTGTTTTATGAAGTATTCTAAAACTGATGGATTATGCATGCATCCTAACGATTTAAAAACATCTTCGAGGTACATATACCAGTCATTGGATACGTTATTCACGTTCAGAGGCGGCATAGTACGATCACAATAGTAATAATCCCAGAAAAATTGATTGTAATCGCCTATTTTGGAATTCACGGCTACATTGGGCCAACCGATGCAGGCATACGGTATTTGTTCTTCTTTAAGAAAGCAAGCTTGCATGCGTTGAAAAGGCGTTTGAGTCAAATAAGGTGTTTGTTTAGATAAGGACGAAAAATCTTTGAAATTTTCATCCAATCCACATAAATAGGGGGCGGTTGATTGTGGTTTAGATTTTTTCCATCCAGTCTGTATAGAAGGTGTCTGGAGAGGAATCTCATAGGAGGATGGCCACAGGTTAATGGCGTGAAAATTGCAATATGCGCCAATGTTTAGGAATATCGTAAGCGTTTTTTGTAAGCGATTATGTGGAATACGTTTCGCTTCGTATATGCATTGATGACATAAGGTATGCGTTTGAATTTGTAGCGTATAGAAGGGATTGTTTATTTCATCTTTATCTTTAATGTCGGGGAGCGAGTAAACTAAGGTATTGTGATATGTATCTCCAGGTTTTATGCGCAGAATTTGATAGAATGTAGGATCGATGAAGAAAGTGCAACCGGTGGAGCCTACGTCAAGCTTAATTTGAAGATTCATTTCTCCGGTTAATTCTCGGTCATACGGATTCCACCAGAGGTTTTCTACGGTTATTTCTTGTTCGCTGAGTTTTAGTTTAGAATAAAGTAAAACGGGCAAAAAGCCGTTCAGGGTACTTAAAGGTTTATGGGGGTCTTCAAGATTTAGAAATCTTTGGCGGTTTTTGTTCCATAATTCTTCTAGGCCTGGAAAATTTTTAGGAGGTGATTTACGAATTGCTTCACTGAAAAGTTCGCGTAAGCCTCCCTGTTTTGCATTACAAATGGGGATTTTGTGGGTATAATTTTTGAAAAAATCTCCTTCCAATATACCGTAAGCCACCGCGACATTGTTTGTTTTTTGTTCCAAAGGTAATACGAGAGGCTGGAGTTTATTTTTATCGATGTTGATCTGAATAGATGATTCACCTTTGGATACGATGGGTTTTAAGGGGTTACCGGTAAGCGTATCGAAGAATTGAACAAGGGGCTGTGTTGGATTTTCATCCCCATAAGTGGCTATGGTATCGGCGGTAGCTTTTTTCGACAACTTTTTAAGTGCCTGCTGGCAGGTCCATAGGGCTAATTTTTCTGCTTGCAGTGTATGTATCCTGAATTTCCATTGCCTGTACAGAGAATTTTGTTTGTGAGTACAGATGAATACAAGAGCGCCAAGAGTGCTTAATATCATGATACTTAGTATTAAACTCCCTCGTTGTTTTTTTCGTAACATTAGGTTAAGTTTTAGGCAGATGTGCCGGAAATGCAAACCAGAAGTCATAAGAGGCGATGTCGATATCGTGAAAAAATGATTTGCGGAGTGGTGGTGAGGTGATTTTTTAACATGTGTTATTAAATCATTGCAACTGGTACTTTGGAGGATGAATCAAACAATCGGCAGATAAAATCCAAAATATGAGGGGTGTCGTTTTAATTTGTGGATATTTAAAAAATGCTTAATTTTGCATTGCCATGTGTTGAATCGTTAGAAAAGTTTCTTTTATCCATTAAGAAAGGTTTTATAAATATGAAAAATGTAATACAAACGATAACAACGGCCGGTTTCATGATGGGAACGATCCATTTAAATGCTTGGCATTGTAAGGCTTGCAATGAAGAGCATGCGGATGCGCCCGGTTCTTATTGTTCTAAAACTGGCGTGAGATATTGTCCCGATTGTGGTAAGCAACATTTACTTGCGCATTGCCCAACACTACACCCAATTGCGCTTGAAGAAGGCCCGAAAGCGTACGAAAAATATTTGCAAGGTCTAAATTGCTTTGATTCACATGGATCGTGCGTTGAGTTTGAATGGCTTTTGAATATACTCGCGAGTGCAGTGAATTCAAAGGGTGGTACTTTCGGTATAGAGAGTGGGGGTCTGTGTATTATGGATGATGGACAACCTAAATCTGGTCCCGTAACGATTAATGGGATCGTCACAAGCGAATTTTGTCAGAATCCACAATTTGGTACAGAAGCGTTGCCAATTCCTGCTTTTGATAATTTTTCAACAACAGTAAATATTCTTGAGTATTTTCATTGGCTTGGTTTACACGGATCGAAAGAAGCCTATGAGGATGCGGTTAGTATATTGTCGAATCTGGTAAGATTTAAAGGTGGCGAGATTGGCATCCATCAGACACGACAATATCCTTTTATAAAAACCCCTAGTCGAACTCGTGCCGATACTAAGGATATGTTTTTCTTACCAGGTGTTGTTCGTTCGCCTAGAGGTGAAATGAAGATATCTTGGAATAAGTCAACATTTAGTGAACCTTGACCTCTCGCTAGCTTTGCAAAAATAAAAGTTCAAAGACTTTCAAAAAGAATGAATGCTACCCCGACACACAGAGGGTAGTATTTTTTTGTTCAAGTTTTGCTATTGAATAAATTCAACACTAACATTTTTGCAAGCAATGTTTCCGTTGAGAAAAATGCTTATTACCTTGCGGCGACGTCTTTCATGTGCTTTTTATAGATCTTCAATCTCTTGAATTTGTTTTAGTCGTCTTAAGTGTCGGGTTTCTAAGCTAGGTACCGTCGTCAAGTGTTTTTGAACAATGAGACAGGCAATGTCGGCATCTAAGGTACCTGCGAGGCAAAGCACGTTGATGTGGTTATGTTCGCGTGCTTTTTGAGTTACTTTGGGTGTATGCACGAGTGCTGCCCGCACATTTTTGAATTTGTTGGCCGTGATGCACATGCCGACGCCTGAAGTGCAAATGAGGATACCCAGACGTTGATCATTCTTTTGTACCTGCAAAGCGACTTTTTGGGCAATTAAAGGATAATCGCAGGGGGTTTTTGAAAAAGGCCCCACATCTTCGAAAGGGTATTGATTTTGTTGCAGCCAATGTACAATTTTTTGTTTAAGCTCAACTCCGCCATGATCGGCTCCTATAAAGATATTCATACCCTTATTCTACTTTAGATTTTTTGTTTTACAAATCAAAATTAGGTGATGCAGGATATGTCGAGAGAATGATTATTCATGTTTTGGAGCGTACAGCATCGCAACGAAAAGCCTTTTGATGAATTTGAGGATACATACTTGATGTTATGGGAGTTTTATGTTTGATTCAAAATCATTGTCGAAAGGTATGCATAGGTCGATGAAATTGGTTTTTGTTACGGGAGGCGTTGTTTCGTCGTTGGGAAAAGGTTTAACGGCAGCCTCTTTGGGAGCTCTACTGGAGGAACAAGGATTACGCGTAGGGTTGCAAAAATTTGATCCTTATTTAAACGTGGATCCGGGCACCATGAGCCCA
This sequence comes from Puniceicoccales bacterium, assembly GCA_031266455.1. Classification (GTDB taxonomy): domain Bacteria; phylum Verrucomicrobiota; class Verrucomicrobiia; order Opitutales; family UBA9783; genus CABUVL01. The sequence continues at coordinate 82,408 of JAISBA010000004.1, read as the reverse complement.
TTTCAACACGGAGAGGTGTACGTTTTAAAAGATGGAGCGGAAACCGATTTGGATTTGGGGCATTACGAACGTTTTACCAACGTTGCCTTGTCCAGAAAACACAGCGTTTCTTCGGGTCAAATTTATGAAAGTGTGCTTAAAAAAGAGCGGCAAGGGCAATATTTAGGCAATACAGTGCAGGTTATTCCGCATGTTACGGATGAAATTAAAACGCGTATTTTATCGGGAGCCAACGATGACACGGACATCTTAATTACCGAAATTGGAGGTGTGGTTGGAGATATTGAAGGTTTACCTTTTTTGGAGGCGTTGAGGCAACTGGCCTTGGATTTTGGTCGAACCAATGTATTATTTTTGCACGTTACGCTAATCCCCTTTTTAAAGGCTTCTTCGGAATTGAAGACAAAACCTTCTCAGCAGAGTGTTGCAAAATTACGCGAAATTGGCATTCAGCCGGATATTTTGGTTTGTAGAACCGAGAGGCCGCTTGAAAAATCTATTCGGCAGAAGTTAAGCTTATTTTGCAATGTTTCGGAGGAGTCGGTGATTGAGGAAAAGGATGTTGAAATCTCCATTTACGAACTACCACTTTGTTTGCATAAAGAAAAGTTGGATCAATTGGTTTTAGCACATTTTGGAATGCCTTATCATCCCCCCAATTTAGATACGTGGAAAACAATTTTAGATAGGATTTCCTCTCCCAAGTGCCGCGTAAAAATTGGCGTAATCGGCAAATACGTTGATTTAAAAGATGCTTACAAATCTATTTATGAAGCTTTATTCCATGCGGGTATTGCCAATGAATGTACTATTGAAGTAAAACCTGTGGATGCGGAGTGGTTGGAGCAGCATCAGGTAGACAATGGTTTAAATGATCTAGATGGAATTTTAGTTCCCGGAGGTTTTGGCCTAAGAGGTATCGAGGGGAAAATAATGGCAATCCGTTACGCTCGAGAGCAAAGTGTTCCTTATTTGGGTATTTGTTTGGGAATGCAACTGGCCGTAATTGAGTTTGCGCGTCATGTTGCCGGTTTGCCGGATGCAACCAGTACCGAATTTGATGCCCAAACCACGACACCCGTCATTGGTCTTATGGAAGAACAAAAGGGAAGCACGCATAAAGGGGCATCCATGCGTTTGGGTAGAATGGAATGTACTATAATTCCCCATTCTTTATTGGAAGAAGTTTATCAAACGGACACCATTTTTGAACGACATCGTCATCGTTACGAAGTTAATAAACAGCTGTGTAATCTTTGGACTGAAAAGGGATTGAAAATTGCTGGCACGTGCCGCAATTTAGACGTTGTCGAAGCCGTTGAATTGGAGGGACATCCATGGTTTGTAGGTGTACAATACCATCCAGAATTTCAATCTAAACCGCATGCCGCGCACCCTTTATTTAAATCTTTTGTGCAGGCTTGCATAAAGGCGAAAAACTTTCTTTGATGATGCGGTACACATGGGTTATAAAAATGGAAGTGAGCATTTATTTTTGCTTGAATGGTGGAATGGTAGACACGCTAGACTTAGGATCTAGTGCCGTGAGGCGTAAGGGTTCGAGTCCCTTTTCAAGCACCAATATTGTATAATGTTCGTAAGGATTGAGGAGGTTACATTTGAATCGCATCGTTGGGTTGGTTTTCATTTCTTTTGCAGTGACGTTTGCTCTGCCCGCAGAAAAGCGGACGATAAGAATTGCCTTTGCCGATTTTTGTGCAGGTGTATCGGGGCCATCGGATATCCAAGGGCAAAAGTTTGTTTCTATGTTAAAAAAGCATTACAACGTTGAAATAGGGCCGAACGCTGATTTTTTGTTTTATTCATGTTGGGGAAATGCTTTTAGGCAGTATACAAATTGCGTTAAAATATTTTGCACAGAAGAGAATGTTATGCCCAATTTTAACGAATGCGATTATGCCATTACATGCCATCCAATTCACTTTGGATCGCGTCATTTACAATATAATTCGGACATTCTAAATTTTAAATCCTGTGAACGTATGCGTTTGCAAGTGGATCAAAAGTGCCTGCATCGAAAGTTTTGTAATTTTATATACTGCAATGCTTCCAAAGGTGACGGAGCTATTTTAAGGCAGGATTTTGCTACAAAATTAATGCATTACAAGAAGGTGGATTGTCCTGGACGTGTTTTGAATAACATGCAACGAGCCATTGTTCCACGAGGAAGCAGTAATGAATTTGAGAGTAAAGTGGATTTTATCAAAGATTACAAATTTACAATTGCTTTTGAAAATGCTTCGGGTGAAGGCTACGTAACCGAAAAGCTGGTACACCCTTTCATGGCAAATTCTATTCCAATTTATTGGGGAAATCCAAGTATAGATACATTGCTGAATACAAAAGCTTTTATTAATTGTCACGAATATGAAGATTTGGATGCGGTGAAGCGGAAAGTGATAGAACTCGATCAAGATGATGAAAGGTATCTTGCCATGCTTCATGAGCCTATCGTTAAAGAGGGAGTAATGCTGAATAATGAAAAAGATTTGGAACAATTTTTAGTGACCCTTATAGAAAAAGGGAATGTCCCCTTTTATAAGTCGCAATTGTACCTACCCAAAAAGAATCTTTTTGCGCGTATAAGTTATTTTAACTATTGTAGATATTGGATCTTGTCAAAAGTGATGTTGGGGGCCAAAGGTCGACACTATAGAAATAAGTTGGCCGAAATCAAGTTGCAGTTACATTGTCTTGGAAATGCTGTGAAAGTATTTTGAAGAATATGAAGTGAGTTTAATGATCGGAAATGGACGAGACAGCACATGCGTTTTTAAAGTTTTCAGGCGCATGCAAGGGTTATCAAAAAATTATTATCCTGATTTTTTTAACATTTTTTTAAATAAAAGGTTGACTGTTTGCAATTAGGCATCAAAAGTTTAACTTTCACAGTATTTTGGTTAAAGGCCAAAAGTGGATGAGAAGTTGCCCTTGTAGCTCAGTTGGCAGAGCACATCCTTGGTAAGGATGAGGTCGGCGGTTCAAGTCCGCTCGAGGGCTCCATCAACCAAATTTTATTTTAACCTCAGTTTTTTTGTATGGCTAAAGAAACCTTCGCAAGAACAAAACCACACGTTAACGTGGGAACAATTGGTCACGTGGACCATGGTAAAACGACGCTTACAACGGCGATCCTTAAAGTTCAATCGGACAAAGGATTGGCAGAATGTAAGTCCTATGCAGAAATCGCAAAAGGAGGTACCGTTCGCGACGCTTCAAAAATCGTTACAATTGCCGTTGCGCACGTTGAATATGAAACGACAGTTCGTCACTATGCACATGTAGATTGTCCAGGGCATGCGGACTTTGTAAAGAATATGATTACGGGGGCTGCACAGATGGATGGTGCTATTTTGGTAGTCAGCGCCTACGATGGTCCTATGCCTCAAACCCGTGAACACATTTTATTGGCGCGTCAGGTAGGGGTACCTAATTTGGTTGTTTTCCTCAATAAAGTGGATCTCGTGGATGATCCGGAACTACTTGAGTTGGTAGAAATGGAAATTAGGGACCTTTTAAACAAATACGAATATAAGGGGGACGATATTACCATTATTCGCGGATCTGCTTTGGGCGCTCTGGAAGGAAACCCCGAAGGCGTAGATTCTATCAGTCGTTTATTGGAGGCTGTTGACAAGGATATTCCCGAGCCGCAGCACGATTTAGAAAAGCCTTTTTTAATGTCCATGGAAGATGTTTTTAGCATTACGGGAAGAGGTACCGTTGTGACGGGTCGTATTGAACGGGGTAGCGTTAAAGTAGGTGATACGGTGGAAATTGTAGGATTACGCCCAACGCACAGTACAACGTGTACGGGTGTTGAAATGTTCCATAAATTGTTGGACCGTGGGCAAGCAGGTGACAACGTGGGTGTCTTGTTGAGAGGTATTGAAAAGAAAGATGTCGAACGAGGTCAAGTTTTGGCGAAGCCGGGGTCTATTACACCGCATACGAAGGCTAAGGCAGAAATTTATGTTTTAACGAAGGATGAAGGGGGCCGTCATACGCCTTTCTTTAAGGGGTATCGTCCTCAATTTTTCTTTGGTACGGCCGATGTGACGGGTGTTTGTACCTTGCCAGAAGGAGTTGAAATGGTGATGCCGGGGGATAATTTATCCATTGAAATTGAATTGCAAAAGGCGGTTGCTATGGAAAAAGGACAGCGTTTTGCTATGCGTGAAGGCGGAAGAACCATTGGCGCAGGACGTATTGTTGAAGTTATTGCCTAAGTGCTTGGGTAACGTTTTGGGACGATTTTCGTTGACAAAAATAAGGCTTCCAGAAAGGTTATTGGGCGTGAAGGTGTAATTTCGAGTAGGAGAATGGCGCAATTGGTAGCGCAGCGGTCTCCAAAACCGTCGGTTGGGGGTTCGAGTCCCTCTTCTCCTGCCAAAGATGTAAAACCAAAATGAAAATTTTTAGAAAGATACGTATTTTTGGCCGCGAAATGGTCGAAGAATTGAAGAAGGCATCTTGGCCGAATGGGTATGAATTGCGTAAATCTTCGGTGATTGTCTTATTGGGGGTATTATTTTTAGGACTTTTTGTGAGTATGGTAGACTTTTCATTATTTCAGATGGTAGATCTGTTGATACGTTGTGTAAACCATTGATCGCGTAATTCCCAAGTAGAGCACATAAGATGACCGAAGTAGAAGTGGATGATAATTTTAAGTGGTACGCGGTTCAAACGGCCTCTAACCAGGAGTTAAAAATTAAGCGTCATTTGGATCACTTCACCGCCATTGAGGGATTGGAGGCCTACATAAAAACCGTCTTGGTTCCAACAAAGACGGTTATGGAGGTTAAAAATGGCAAAAAAAGTAGTAAGGTTCATAAATTTTATCCGGGTTACATTTTCCTTCATATGCGGCTTTACGAAGAGAATGGAGAAATGTTGCAGCAGGTTGTTTCTTACGTAAAAAATATTCAAGGAGTCCTAAATTTCATGGGAGGAGACCATCCCATTGCCCTTAAGAAAAAAGAGATGGAAGGGATATTGGGGCAAGTGGAAGAGACCAAAGGTAAAAAGGTCTTGAAGGTTGCGTATGAAGTTGGAGAGATGGTCAAAATTATAGATGGGCCATTTTTAAATTTAACCGGTAAAATTGATGTTGTGGATCCCGAAAGAGGAAAATTAAAGATTTCAGTCTCTATTTTCGGACGTTTTACCCCCGTTGAATTGGAATATTGGCAAGTTCAAAGGGAAAAAGAATGAAAGTGGATTTTTAAGCTATGGCAATCAAGAAGAAAGTTATTGGAGAAATACGTTTGCAATTGCCTGCGGGTGCGGCCAATCCCGCACCGCCGGTAGGTCCGGCACTGGGGGCAAAGGGTGTTAACATTATGGCGTTTTGCAAAGAATTTAATGCGCAAACCAAAGATCAGACAGGTTTGGTGATTCCGGTAGTAATTACAGTTTACGCGGATAAATCCTTTTCATTTATTTTGAAGTCACCTCCGGCATCCGTATTGTTGTGTAAGGCGGCCAAGGTTCCAAAAGGTGCGGGAGAGCCCAATAAGGTGAAAGTGGGTACGGTGACTCGTCAGCAAGTGAAAGAAATAGCGGGCGTAAAGCAATCGGATTTAAATTCACATTCCATAGAGAGTGCCGTACGGATGATCGAGGGGACGGCTCGTAGCATGGGTATTCAGGTGATAGACTGAGGATAAGGGTAAGAGCAATGAAGAAACATAGTAAACGTTATAGGTCAGCTTTGGAAAAAGTGGAAGAAGGAAAATCGTACGAATTACTCCCGGACGCTTTTCAATGTTTGTTAGAAATGCCGGCGGCCAAATTTGATGAAACGGTTGAATTATCGATGCATTTAGCGGTTGATCCCAAACAGAGTGATCAGATGGTGAGAGGTATTGTTCAATTACCTCATGGCAATGGTAAAGAGGTACGCGTTATTGCATTTACTGCTAGGCCCGAGGAAGCTTTACAGGCGGGTGCTTGCGCAGCTGGCTTGGCTGATTTAATTGAAAAAGTTAAAGAAGGTTGGTTGGATTTTGATGTGGCCGTTGCTACGCCCGAAGCTATGAAGGAAGTAAAAGTCGTTGCGCGTATACTGGGACCACGTGGGTTGATGCCCAATCCAAAAACGGGTACGATAACGGAAGACTTGGCAACTTGCATTGAAGCTTTGAAAAAAGGGCGTGTGGAGTTCAAAATGGATAAAAGTGCCAATGTGCAAATGGGTGTAGGAAAACGTTCTTTAGGCGTTCAAAAGCTCGTAGAAAATGCAGAAAGTGCATTGCAGGCGATTCAGCACGCGCAGCCCGCATCTTTAAAAGGTAAATTTGTCAAACGTGCAACGGTTTCAACCACAATGAGCCCAGGGCTCACTTTGCACGAAGCTTTGTTGGCTCATTACGGGAAATAGGTTTTAGAAAGGAAAATCGGATGAGAATAGAAAAAACATTTTTGGTGCGAGAAGTTTCAAACCGAGTTAAGAATTCGAGTTACTGGTATTTGGTTGATTTTAGGCGGGTAACGGTTGCGGAAATTGCACAACTGCGAGCGGATTTATCTAAAGAAGGAGCTTATTTTCACGTTGTTAAAAATGCAATTTTACGCAAAGTGGGAGAAGACCTTAAATGGCCTTCTTTTGTGCAGTGGTTGGAGGGACAAACCGCCATTGTATACGGAGGGGACAACCCATCGGGCGTCATTAAACTGTTATTGAAGTTTGCGGAGGATAAAGAAAAATTAAACGCAAAAGGTGGTTTTTGGGAAGGGCAATTGTACGATGTTATGGCTTTGGAAGCTTTATCAAAACTGCCCGATTTAACAACCCTAAGGGCTATGTTTTTATCCTTATTATTGACGCCTTATCGTCAATGTTTGTACGTCATGCAGGGGATTCCGCAGAGTTTTTTAACGCTGCTAGAAGCGTACGAAAAAAGGAGTTGTGTCACAAAATAATTTTTCAGGTCAGGTTAGGGAGATTTTATCTTCTTAAATGCTTCGTCTGGGAAAAAAAGAATAAAAGATGAACGCTAATCTGCGCTAGGAGGAAATATGAGTAATCTAAAAAAAGATCAAGTTATTGAATGGTTGAGTAATCAATCGGTTTTGGAAATTGCCGGTTTGGTTAAAGATCTTGAAGCAAAGTGGGGTGTAAGTGCCGCTGCGCCGGTTACGGTTGCCGCAGCACCTGCGGCTGCCGAGCAAACCGTTGAAGAGAAAACGGAATTTAACGTTATCTTGGCAGATGTTGGCGCCAATAAGATCAATGTTATTAAAGAGATTCGTGCCATTACAGGTTTGGGCTTAAAAGAAGCCAAAGACTTGGTGGAGGGAGCTCCGAAAGCTGTCAAAGAAAGTATAGGAAAACAAGAGGCAGAAGATCTCAAAAAGAGGCTTGAATCAACCGGTGCGAAGGTTGAAGTTAAGTGATTTTTGATTTGTGAACGCGTCTTGTATGAGCAAGGGTAGGATGGAGAGAAAATCCTTGTTAAGATTTTATTTATTTTATGTCACATCGCATTAATTTTGGAAAGCTAAATGAGGTTATTCTACCGCCTGATTTAATACAATTGCAGCTTGCTTCTTTCAAGGAGTTTTTGCAGGCGGATAAAGCACCACGTCAACGGGAAAATGTTGGACTAGAAGCTGTATTTCAAGAAGTTTTTCCAATCGAAAGTTACGACAATAAGTTTCATTTGGAATATGTATCCTACCAGCTTGTGGATCCGAAGCAATCGGACTATACGTGCATTCGAGAGGGCAACACTTATTCTGTTTCCCTATATGTAACCTTACGTCTCAAAGCTGAAGAATCCATTCAGGAAAGTGAAATTTACATGGGTGAAATTCCACTGATGACGGAAAGAGGTTCTTTTATCATTAATGGAGCCGAGAGGGTGGTTGTCAGTCAATTGCACAGATCTCCCGGCATTTGTTTTGAACAGGAGGCGCATACAACGGGTAAAGTCCTGCATTCTTTTCGCATTATTCCTGACCGTGGTACCTGGATTGAGGTACAATTTGATCCCAACGATTTGCTGTACGTTTATCTGGATCGTCGTCGCCGCCGTCGTAAGTTTTTGGTTACTACGTTCTTACGTGCGCTTGGATTCAGCAGTGATATGGATATTTTAAAGCTTTTCTATACGCCGGAAAAAGTATCCGTCCAGGTGTTGTTATTAAAGGAAGATTTGACAGGGCATATTTTGGTTGAAGACGTGATTGATGCAACCAAGGGATTAGTTTTGGCACGTGCATTTGAGCCTGTTACGCAAACGGTATTGCAGGCATTTACCCAGTCTAATGTTGAAACCGTATGGATTGTGGACAGTAGTGTGGACGAAGGAGCTATTATTCGTTGTTTAAAAAAAGACACGATTCCCAATGAAGAAGAAGCGTTAAGAGATATTTTTAGGCGTTTACGGCCAGGGGATCCGGCAACTTTGGCAAATGCGAGGAATTTATTTAAAAGGTTATTTTTTGATGAAAAACGTTATGATTTGGGGCGTGTAGGACGTTATCGTTTGAATCAAAAATTTAGTGAGAATGTTAACTTGTCCAAACGTTTACTGCAACCCAATGATATCGTACAAGCAACGCGTTATTTGTGCAGTTTAAAAAAGGGCAATGGTGTGGTGGATGACATCGATCATTTGGGAAGCCGTAGGGTACGTCCGGTGGGAGAATTGCTATATCATCAGTGCCGTCTAGGATTATCGCGTACGGAACGTATTGTGAAGGAGCGCATGGCATTGTACGATCAAACGGTGGACGCCATTACGCCGCAGCGTTTAATGAATACCAAGGCTTTGGCAACCGTTGTACGTGACTTTTTTGCGCGCAGTCAATTGTCGCAATTAATGGATCAAATTAATCCGTTGGCCGAGCTAACGCATAAGCGCCGTCTGTCGGCATTGGGACCGGGAGGATTGAACCGCGAACGAGCTGGTTTTGAAGTACGCGATGTACACGCTTCTCATTATGGACGCATCTGTCCTATCGAAACGCCGGAGGGGCCCAACATTGGTTTAATTAATTCATTGACGACGTATGCAAGCGTTAACGAATTTGGTTTCATTGGAACACCTTACAGGGTAGTTAAAAAAGGTGTGGTAACTGACGAAGTTCACTATTTGACTGCGGATCAAGAAGAACAAGTGGTTGTTGCGCAGGCTAATTCTTTCATTAATAAAGAAGGTCGTCTGGAAGGAAGAATTACGGCGCGTAGGAGATTTGAAGTGATTGAAGTGGACCCCAAAGAAGTTAATTATATGGATGTTTCTCCAAAGCAGTTGATTTCCGTTGCCACGGGACTAATTCCATTCCTTGAACACGATGATGCAGGTCGCGCTTTGATGGGATCGAATATGCAACGTCAAGGGGTCCCGTTGTTGCGAGCTCAGGCTCCTTTCGTGGGGACCGGGCTCGAGGCTAAAGTAGCTCAAGATTCTCGTACCGTGGTGGTTGCCGAAGCGGATGGGAAAGTCGTCGAAGTCGATGGAAAACATATAGTTGTTGCAACGAGTGGAACTTTACCATCGCGCATGGATAGGTCTTTAAAGACGGATCACAAGAAAGGCATTTACGTCTACAATTTGTACAAATTTATTCGTTCCAATGCAACCACCTGTTTTAACCAAAGACCTTTGGTGCGCTTGGGAGATGCGGTGAAGAAAGGTCAAATTTTGGCGGATGGGGCCGCAACACAAGACGGCGAATTGGCCTTGGGAAGTAATGTCTTGGTCGCTTTCATGCCTTGGAATGGTTATAATTTTGAAGATGCCATTATTTTAAGTGAACGTCTCGTTAAGGAAGATGTTTTTACATCCATCCATATTGAGGAATTTGAAGTGACTGCGCGTGATACAAAATTGGGTGCGGAGGAAATTACACGCGACATTCCCAATGTGGGCGAAGAAGCGCTTAAAAATTTGGATCGCAACGGTATTATCTGCGTGGGTGCCGAGGTGCATCCGGGAGATATTTTGGTGGGCAAGATTACACCCAAAAGTGAAACCGAATTGGCGCCGGAAGAAAAGTTGTTGCGAGCAATTTTTGGTGAAAAGGCAGCTGATATTAAAGACTCTTCAATGATCGCACCTCCAGGTTGTTCGGGGATCGTCATGGATGTCCGGACATCGGTGCATGCCGATAAGGAAGATGAAGAAGAGTCCGTTGAAGCGGTAGATTATCGTCGAAAACTTAAGAAAATTACGGAAGAACAGAGGACTGCAAAGGAACGTTTACGCGAAGAATTAACGGAAGCGTTATCCAATATTTTATTGGGTGAAAAAATCCCTTTAAATATCATCCATCAGGGGACGGGTGAAATTATTATTCCGGCGAATCGTAAAATTACTAAAACCTTGCTGCGTCGTTTGGCTTCGGCTCCTGATAGTTTACAGATAGAGCAATCTCCCGTAAAAGTTAAGATTGTTGAAATTTTAAATCAATTTAAGAAACGTTTTGAACTTTTGGAAGAAGAATACGAGGCAAAAATTCAACACGTTGAAGAAGAAGGTGAAGAAACGGGTACTATTAAAAATGTAAAGGTTTACATTGCCGTAAAGCGTAAAATTCAAGTGGGTGATAAAATGGCAGGTCGCCATGGCAATAAAGGGGTTGTTGCTCAAATTGTGCCCATGCAAGATATGCCTTTTTTGGCCGATGGGACGCCAGTGGATATCATTTTAAATCCACTCGGTATTCCAAGTCGTATGAATGTGGGACAAGTTTTGGAAACGCATTTGGGTTGGGCTTGTCGTGTTTTGGGTATCAAAATTGCAACACCGGTTTTTGATGGTGTTTCGGAAGGCACCATTCGTACGTATTTGAAAAAAGCAAATTTGCCGGAGAGTGGTAAAATAACCTTGTACGACGGTTGTACGGGGGAAGCGTTTTTTCAAAAAGTGATGGTGGGCTGCATTTATATGATGAAACTCAATCACTTGGTTGCCAATAAAATTCATGCGCGTGCGGTCGGGCCCTACAGTTTAATTACGCAGCAGCCATTGGGCGGAAAGGCGCAATACGGAGGTCAACGTTTCGGAGAAATGGAAGTGTGGGCTTTGGAGGCTTATGGCGCCGCTTACAATTTGCAGGAGTTGTTGACCGTAAAATCAGATGATGTGCAGGGACGTACGCGTGTGTACGAAGCTATCGTAAAAGGGCATCATTCTCTACAGGCGGGTGTACCTCAATCTTTCAATGTTTTGGTAAAGGAAATGCAGGGTTTATGTTTGGATGTACGATTGGGATCTAAGCAACAACCCATAGAAAACGTTCGATTCTAAAAGGAGTTATGACTAGAGAAGAAGTTCGTGAAGTACTTGGTTTTGACGAAGAACAAGGGTTTGATTCGGTAAGTATTGCGGTGGCATCTCCGGATACCATTCGTCGATGGTCTAAGGGTGAAGTAAAAAATCCTGAAACAATCAATTATCGTACATTTAAGCCCGAATCGGGAGGATTGTTTTGCCAGCGAATTTTTGGGCCTGTTAAGGATTATGAGTGTGCTTGCGGTAAATACAAACGTATCAAGTATAAGGGGGTTGTTTGTGATCGTTGCGGTGTGGAAGTGACGCTATCGCGTGTACGTCGCGAATGGATGGGGCATATCAATTTGGCCGTTCCTGTAGCGCATGTTTGGTTTTTAAAGACAATGCCAAGTCGTTTTGGTTTATTGTTGGAAATGACCATGCGTGACTTGGAAAAAGTCGTTTATTATGAAAATTATATTGTGATCGATGCAGGTCGTACGTCTTTGGAAGAAAAGCAATTATTGACGGAACAAGAATACCAGGTGGCTCAAGAAGAATTTGGAGAAGACGCTTTTGTGGCCAAGATGGGTGCTGAAGCTATTAAAGATTTGTTGTCACAAATTGACTTATCGGCTGAAGTAGAGTCGATGCAAATGGAAATTTACAATACACGTTCGAAGCAAATTAAGAAAAAGCTGGCAAAACGTTTAAAGATGATGAACGGTTTTCTGCAATCAGGTGCTCGACCCGAATGGATGGTATTGGATGTTATTCCCGTCATTCCGCCCGATTTGAGGCCACTTATTCCCCTTGAAGGAGGAAGGTTTGCCACCAGTGACTTGAATGATTTGTACCGTCGTGTTATTAATCGTAACAATCGTTTACGAAATTTACTGCAATTGAAAACGCCCGATGTGATTATTCACAACGAAAAACGTATGCTTCAGGAAGCCGTGGATGCACTGTTTGATAACGGTTGCCACGGTGCGCGTCCCGTAACGGGTTCAGGAAATCGACCTCTCAAGTCGTTAAGCGACATGCTAAAAGGTAAGCAGGGTCGGTTTCGGCAAAACTTGCTAGGTAAGCGTGTTGATTACAGTGGTCGCTCGGTGATTGTGATTGGCCCTGATTTGAAATTGCATCAGTGCGGTTTGCCCAAAAAGATGGCTTTAATTTTATTTGAGCCGTTCATTATTCGTCGTTTGAAAGAATTAGGGTTTGCGCATACGGTGCGTTCAGCACGTAAATTGATCGAAAATAAGGCGCCGGAAGTATGGGATATTTTGGCTGAAGTTACCAAGGGACATCCGGTGTTGCTCAATCGTGCGCCTTCATTGCATCGATTGTCCATACAAGCTTTTGAACCCGTATTGATTGAAGGTGATGCCATTCGTTTGCATCCGTTGGTGTGTTCTGCGTTTAATGCCGATTTTGACGGAGATCAGATGGCCGTACACGTACCTTTATCGACGGAGGCAATTATGGAAGCGCGTTTATTGATGCTTTCAACGAATAACATGTTTGCTCCTTCGAGCGGTAAACCTGTTTTAACACCTTCACAGGATATTGTGTTGGGGATTTATTATTTGACGTTAAATTTAACGGAAAAGCCTGCAAAAATGGTTCGTGCTCCCGTTGTGTCCGGCATTCAGGAAGCACTAATGGCACAAGCCGAAAGTATATTAACCTTGCACGATTGGGTGGATATGCCAAATCCGGACTACGGTAAGCCGACACAGTTTGGCAATAAAGGTGCTAAATTCATTCGCACGACGATTGGTCGGGCAATCTTTAACACTATCTGGCCTACGCGCATGGGTTTTATCAATGAGCCGGTAGGTAAAAATAAATTATCCGAGTTGATTGCTTTGGCTTACAATTTGGTAGATCGTTCGGAGGCCGTACATGTGTTGGATTCTTTGAAACAAATGGGTTTTTTGATGGCCACAAGGATAGGGGCTTCCATAAGCATTGAGGATATGGTAGTTCCCAAAGAAAAGCCGATGATTATTGAAAAGAGCCGCAAAAAGATTAAAGAAGTTGAATCTCAATTTAAAAAAGGTATTATCACCAACGGTGAACGATGCAATAAGGTGATCGATATTTGGACGAATGCCACGGATGAAATTGCCAAGATGGCATTTAAAGGTCTTGAAGATATGCGCGATGGGGAGGTGAATTCGGTGTACATGATGATGGACTCGGGAGCACGGGGTAATCGTCAACAGGTACGTCAGTTGTGTGGAGCGCGTGGTTTGATGGCTAAGCCCTCCGGTGAAATTATCGAACAGCCCATTTTGTCCTCTTTTAGGGAAGGATTGAATGTCCTTGAGTATTTTATTTCAACGCATGGTGCTCGTAAGGGTATGGCGGATACCGCCTTAAAAACGGCAGATGCGGGTTACCTAACGCGTAAATTGTGCGATGTTGCGATGGATTGCGTGATTGTGCCAGATACCGACAATTTGGATTACAATAAAGGTGTATGGAAGCAAGCTGTTTATGAAGGTGACGAGGAAATTGTTAAGTTGTCGGAACGGATTGTGGGACGCTGTTCTTGTGAAAATGTTGTAAATCCGATCAATCCAGAAGAAGTCATTATTCATCGTGGTGAAATCATTACGAAGAAAATGGCCGAACAAGTGGAAGAAATGGGTATAGTCCGCGTAAAGGTTTTATCTCCATTGACCCACATGAACAAAGATTGTATTCCCGCTAAAGCTTATGGCCTGGATCCGTCGACACATCATTTGGTTGAGGAGGGAACTTCGGTAGGTATTATTGCCGCCCAATCGATTGGAGAACCGGGCACGCAATTAACGATGCGTACTTTCCACGTTGGCGGTGTTGCAAGCCAAGTGTTAAAGTCTCCAGAAAGTCGCGTAAGACATTCGGGGCGAGTTAAGTATAGCGGACTACGTACCGTAAAGACGGCCGATGATGCAACCATTGTGTTAAACAAGACGGGAACCGTCTGCATTATTGATGAGGAAGGTCGTGAAGTTGAAACGATTCACATCTTTGCGGGTTCACTTTTGACGGTCACCGACGGTGATTTTATTGAAAGTGGCAGTGTTTTAACCATGTGGGATCCGCATAACATCCCGATTTTATCCGAAAAGGGAGGCATTGTTCGTTTTAAAGATATGATGTCTGGGATTACGATCCGCCGTGCGGTGGATGATTCTAGTAGTCAAATGACGAGTGTTGTCATTGAACACCAAGAAGATTTGAATCCTTCCATTGAAATTGTGGACAAGAAGGACACTCATAAGGTGTTGGCTACGTACGCTATTCCAGTCGGCGCCCAGGTCATCGTTAACGTGGACGATGAGATATATCCTGGAGCGTTGCTGGCAAAAACTCCACGTTCGGCGTCTCGGACCCAAGATATTACGGGTGGGCTACCTCGTGTGGCCGAATTATTTGAAGCGCGGAGACCCAAAGATGCTTCGGAAATAGCCAAGATTGAAGGCATTGTATCGGTGGCTTCGGGAATGGTCCGTGGTAAAAAGCGCTTGTTGATAACAAATCCAGAGACGGAAGAGAACGAGGAGCACTTAATTCCGCACGGCAAGCAATTAATTGTTTATCCGGGAGATTTGGTAAAAAAGGGTCAGTGTTTAACGGAAGGTGCTGCAGATCCGCATGAAATTTTGACAGTTTTAGGGGTACACGCCTTACAAGAGTATTTGTTGACGGAAATCCAAAAGGTTTATCGTTTGCAGGGTGTGACCATTGATGACAAGCATTTGGAGGTTATCATTGCACGTATGTTAGGTAAAGTACGCGTGACGGATCCGGGTGATACCGATTATTTCTGGGGAGAACAGGTGGATCGGGCGGACTTTTTGGCCGCTAACGAAAAAGTTTTGATTGCGGGTGGTAAACCTGCGGAAGGAGAGCCTATCTTATTGGGTATTACAAAAGCTTCCCTTGAAACGGATAGTTTTATTTCGGCAGCTTCATTCCAAGAAACGACACGCGTGCTAACCGAAGCGGCAACATTGGGAAAGATGGATACATTAAAGGGATTTAAGGAGAATGTTATCATGGGTAATTTAATTCCTGCGGGAACAGGGATGGCAAAATATCGCCATATGACCATTCGGTCTTTGTGCGAAACAACCGAGGAATCTGAAAGCAAAGGAGTTGAATAGTGCATAACGCGAAGAGTTCTTTAATTGCTTTTTTATCAAAAAAGACTTGCAATGTATGGGATGCTAACGCTAATTTTCTTGAGAATTAATATAAGATGCCTACGATTAACCAGTTAATTTTAAAGTCGAGAGCAAGGGTTTATGCAAAGTCAAAAGCGCCTGCATTGGGAAAAAATCCATTCAAGCGTGGGGTTTGCGTACAAGTGATGACGCGTACGCCGAAGAAACCTAATTCTGCTGTTCGTAAAGTAACCAAAGTCCGTTTAACAAACGGTGTGGAAATTATTGCCTACATACCCGATGAGGGGCACAATTTGCAAGAGCACAGTGTGGTATTGGTGCGTGGCGGTCGTGTTCCCGATTTGCCGGGAGTGCGGTATCACGTTGTTCGTGGCACATTGGATGCACAGGGAGTTGAAAAGCGCCACCGTAGCCGTTCAAAGTATGGTGTTCAACGGCCGAAAGAGAGTAAAAAGAAGTAGATTTTTAAATTATGGCACGTCGTAGAAGAGCAGTACGTAGAAAATTAAAGGAAGATCCTCGTTATAAAAGTATATTGGTTGAACAATTGACGAATCGCGTTATGCGTTCCGGTAAAAAATCTTTGGCAAGACGCATTGTATATGGTGCCATTGAGCGTGTAAGCGAAAATTTGGGCAAAGGGGATCCTATGGACTTTTTGTTGGCTGCACTTGAAAACATACGTCCAAAGTTGGAGGTTAAAAGTCGTCGTGTCGGAGGGGCTACCTATCAAGTTCCCATGGAAGTTGGGTATGAACGTCAGGTAAGCTTGGCTTTTCGCTGGTTAGTCCAAACCGCGAACAAGCGTAAGGGAGCCATGATGGAGACCTTGGCAAGTGAAATTATAGAGGCGTATAACAATTCGGGAGAAGTTGTTAAGAGGAAAGAAGAAGTTCATCGTATGGCCCAAGCAAATCGCGCATTTGCGCACTTGCGTTGGTCTTAAATAAGGTAGGTAGAGTAAAATTATGAGCAAAGAAGATCTTTCCGACGCAAATTCTCCCCAACGTAAGAATCCATTGGAATACTTGCGTAATATTGGTATTGCCGCCCATATTGATGCCGGTAAAACCACGACGACGGAGCGTATTTTGTTTTACACGGGGGTAGTGCATAAAGTTGGGGAAGTTCACGAAGGTGAAACCGTAACCGATTGGATGGAGCAAGAACGGGAACGAGGTATCACCATTACAGCGGCGGCTATTAGCTGCGATTGGACAAATAAAAAAGGCCCTTTTGAAGGAATTCCTCATCGTATTAACATTATTGATACGCCAGGCCATGTCGATTTTACGGCGGAAGTAGAACGTTCTCTGCGTGTATTGGACGGTGCCGTGGGAGTTTTTTGCGCGGTTGCCGGAGTTCAACCTCAATCTGAAACGGTTTGGCGGCAAATGGATAAGTATCGTGTCCCTCGCTTGGCTTTTGTCAATAAGATGGATCGTACGGGTGCAAACTTTCTAAATGCCGTTAAAGATATTCGTGAAAAATTGGGAGGCAATGCGCATCCATTGTTTTTGAACATTGGCCAGGAGGATAATTTTCGTGGACTTATTGATTTGATTGAAGAAAAAGCTTACGTTTATGATGAGCAGGATCCCAATGGAATGCGTTACGAGAGCGTTGCTATTCCTGACGAATATGTAGCGTCGGCGCGTCAATATCGAGAACAATTGATAGAGACTTTGGCAGATTGCGATGATGATTTGGCGGTCAAATATCTCGATGGTGAAGTTTTATCCATCGATGCGATTAAAGGAGCGGTGCGTAGGGCAACCCTGTCGATGAAGTTTTTGGGCGTTATTCCGGGAAGTGCCTTTAAGAATAAAGGTGTTCAAATGGTGTTGGATGCGATCGTAGATTACTTGCCAAATCCCTTAGATTTGCCCCCTACGCAAGGTAATCGAGATGAAGAAAAGGTGGAAATTTTGCCGGACGATCGTAGTAAGCCTGTGGGATTAGTATTTAAGTTGATGACGGATCCTTACGTAGGTAAATTAATTTTTTATCGTGTGTATGCCGGGGTGGTTCGTAAGGGCATGGTTTTATATAATCCACGTACGCGTAAGCAGGAAAGAATCAGCCGATTGGTGGTTATGAAAGCCAACGAACGGGCGGACATAGAAGAGGCTTTTTCGGGGGATATTTGTGCTTTAATTGGCCCTCGGGAGGTTGTGACGGGGGATACCTTATGCGATAAAGATTTAAATGTGCAGTTGGAGCCTCCAACATTTCCGGAACCCGTTATCAGCATGTCCATTGAACCCAAAACCAAGTCGGATCAGGAACGTCTATCTATGGGATTACAACGTTTGGCTGAGGAGGATCCTACGTTTAGGGTCAGCAGTAATGTGGAAACAGGGCAGACGTTGATTTCCGGTATGGGTGAGCTGCATTTGGAAATTATTAGAGATCGATTGTTTCGTGAATTTAAGGTAGAGGCGGATGCGGGTCGTCCTCAAATTGCTTACCGTGAAACCATTGTTCAATTTGCAGAGGGTGAAGGTAAATTTATTCGTCAGAGTGGAGGTCGCGGACAATACGGGCATGTTGTCATTAAACTTGAGCCGCTTGAAAAAGGCAAAGGCATTGAAGTTGTCAATGAAATTGTCGGAGGCGTTATCCCTCGTGAGTTTATAAAACCGACGCAGGAAGGCCTTATGGAAGGGGCTCAAAATGGTGTTGTGGCCGGGTATCCTGTCGTAGATTTTAGAGTTCGTATTGTGGATGGTAGTTTCCACGAGGTAGATTCTTCGGAATTGGCATTCAAAATGGCTGGAATTTTTGCTTTCAAAGATGCGATGAAGAAGGCAAATCCAATTCTTTTGGAGCCCATCATGAAAGTTGAAGTGGCAACCCCCGAAGAATATCAAGGGGATGTTATGGGAGACCTAAACCGTCGTCGTGGACAAATACAAGGAATGGAAACCAAGGGAACTGCGGGTATTATTATGGCTTTTGTTCCTTTGGAGATGATGTTTGGTTACGCAACGGATGTTCGTTCTCTGACAAAAGGACGTGCTTCTTATTCGATGGAGCCTTCGCATTTTGAACAGGTCCCGGCAAGTTTATTGGCTAAAATTGTTGAAACTGTATCACGCGCACCGGCAAGGTCGTAATAGGATGTGGGATAAAATATTCGCAAAAAATTAAAGAAAGAATTCAGATGGCTGGGCAAAAAATTAGAATAAAGTTAAAAGGATTTGATTATCGTACGGTCGATCAGTCTACGTTTGAAATTGTTGATACGGCCAAGAGGTCGGGTTCCAGAATTTGTGGACCTATTCCCATGCCTATTAAAATTGAACGATTTTCGGTGAATCGTTCGCCGCACGTCGATAAAAAATCTATGGATCAATTTGAACTACGTACCCACAGTCGCCTGATTATAATTATAGATCCTACGCCACAAACGGTGGACGATTTGAAGAAGTTGAATCTGCCCGCAGGTATCGAGATTGCAATTCATCTTTAAATTTTTTAAATAACGTTGACAGGAAAGGTGTATTTATTTTGTGTCAAGTGTAGGTATGGTATAGGAAAACGACGATAGACCGCTTAATGTTATGCAAGATAGATTATTAATTGTAGGGAAAAAAATAGGTATGACGCAGTTGTTTGACAAGAACAGTTGTTTGTTGCCTGTTACGGTCATTTTGGCGGAACCCTGTAAAATTACTCAGATTAAGACGAAAAAAACAGATGGATACAATGGGATACAATTTGCCTATCAGGAAAAAAACCATGTGGGTAAGTCCGTTATAGGTCATTTGGGAAAAGCTGGAGTGCAGGATAAATTGGCTTCCTTTAGAGAATTTACCACAGAAGATGTAGGCCGTTTTTCATTGGGGCAGACATTGGGGGTTGATCTTTTCAAGGAGGGCCAAAAAGTTGACATCATTGCCCAATCGAAGGGCAAGGGCTTTCAGGGACTTGTGAAGCGTTATAATTTTGCCGGAGGACGCGCTACTCACGGCTCCATGTCGCACAGACGTGGTGGTGGATTTGGTCATTTTCGTCGCATGGGGCATATCACCAAGAATCAAAAAATGCCGGGACATATGGGGGCAGTACGTACGACTGTACAGAATTTAGTGATTGTTAGAACGGTGCCAGAAAAAGGTTTGATCTTGGTAAAGGGAAGCATTCCTGGTTTTAAAGGGAGTTTCGTCATGATAAGGCAAGCCAAGCGAGCATAGGGGAAAAGCGTATGAAGGTTAATTTTTATGGTGTTGATGGCGTTTTTCGAGAAGAACGAGAGTACAACATTCCTACATTTGAAAAAAATCAGGGTCTTCAAACATTGAAAGATGTAATATTGGCTTATCAATCCAATTTGCGCCATGGGAATGCTTGTACAAAAACGCGCGGTGATGTGCAAGGGTCTGGGAAAAAGCCCTACCGGCAGAAGGGGACTGGCATGGCGCGTCGAGGTGAAAAAAGAAGTCCAATTTGCCGAGGAGGAGGTGTTGTTTTTGGTCCAAAGCCGCGAGATTTTTCTGTTTCCATCAATAAAAAGGAAAAAAAATTGGCCCTGCAACGTGCTTTGTTTGATACGGTTTCCGAAGGTAAGTTATCGGTTTTTGAGGGATTAAGGCAGTTTGATTGTCCTAAAACTTCTTTAATGGTACAATGGTTGCATAATTGGATGGTTAAGGGTAAAATTTTGTTGATTGATAACGAATTTGAAAAAAACATTTTGCTGTCTGCGCGCAATTTAGATCGTGTATATACGGTTGATACGTCCTCTTTGAATGCGTTGGATTTGTGCCGTTATGCCAGCATATTGGTCACCGAACGTGCATTACTCTTATTTTTAGATCGAATGGGTTGATGGAAATATGAAAGTTGCTATGATAGAGCCTTGTAAAGTAGTAAAAGAGAGTAGGGTAACGGAGAAAGCAAGCTTATTAACGTCGAAAGATACATGTTATACCTTTGAAATTGTTCGAGAAGCAAACCGTTCAGAAGTAAAAATGGCGGTGGAAAACGCGTTCAAGGTGAAGGTCAAAAAGGTTCGGATTTTAAATAGGAAAGCTAAAGTAAGGCGCAGTCGCACGCGGCGTACTCGTCCCGGTTATGTGGGAGGTATGAAAAAAGCGATGGTTGTTTTGGCAAAAGGCTATAAGATTGATATGATGTAAGGGTAAAATTGGTATGATATTGATAAAAAGTATGCCTTTGACGCCAGGACAGCGATTTTTGGTAAAAAATAAGTCGTGGACGTCCAAAAAAGAACCGGAACCAAAATTAACGGAGGGTTTTCAATACAATCGTGGGCGTAACTGTTACGGACGTGTTACGTGTCGTCATCGTGGAGGTGGGCACAAACGTTTGTATCGTTTGGTTGATTTTAAAAGAGATAAGTATAATGTTGCCGCAACAGTAGAGTCCATAGAATATGATCCAAACCGTTCTGCGCATTTGGCGCTTTTGAAGTACATTGATGGAGAAAAGCGTTATATTTTAGCGCCCGAAGGCCTGGCGATCGGTGATTCCGTGGTGAGTTTGGATAAACCTGTTTCCAATTATCGCATTGGAATGAATTTCCCGTTGTCGTGTATTCCGTTGGCTATGAAGGTGCATGCGGTTGAATTGATTCCGGGCAAAGGGGCTCAATTGGCCCGTGGAGCTGGTGTTGGATTAGAATTGGTGAGTCTTGAAGATGGATACGCTTCTTTAAAAATGCCCAGTGGCGAAATCCGTTTGGTGGATGCGCGCTGTCGGGCCACGATTGGCAGGGTAGGTAATATTGATCACCAGAATGTAATTCTTGGAAAAGCGGGCCGTAAGCGTTGGAAGGGTCGTCGACCCAGTGTTAGGGGGGTAGCCATGAACCCCGTAGATCATCCTATGGGAGGTGGTCAGACAGGCGGAGGGAATCATCCGGTGTCGCCGTGGGGACAACTTGCGAAAGGTTACATCACACGGAAACGTAAGAATGTTACCAATAAATATATTTTAATACGTCGTAATGGAAAGAAAGTAAAAAGAGGATAAAGAGATTATGGCACGTTCGTTGAAGAAAGGTTTTTTTGTGGATCCAAAATTGATGGATAAGGTGGATTTATCTCAAAAATCCGGGAATAAAAAGCCCATTCAAACTTGGTCCCGTCGGTCCACCATTACACCGGAGTTTGTGGGTTTAAATTTTAATGTGCACAATGGAAAAAGTTTTTTCCCGGTTTACATTACGGAAAATATGGTAGGACACAAATTGGGTGAATTTGCACCGACACGGACTTTTAAATCGCATAATCCTCATACCCAAAAGGCCTTATGAAAGTTCAAGCTATTACAAAATACGTGCGAATTTCCCCATTAAAGGTGCGTGCTTTGGCGAAAAATTTAGTGGGTATGTCTGCGGATGGTGCTTTGCAAAGTTTAAGATGGATTCCTAGAAAATCGGCTCGTTTGATGTTTAAAACTTTAAAAAGTGCCGTGGCAAATGCTGAAAATAATTTTAATTTATCCATGGACCAGTTAACCTTGTCGGAAGCCATTGTGAATGAGGGGCCAGCCATCAAAAGGTTTCAAGCGGTTGCGCGCGGATCAGCCCATCCTATTCGAAAACGGACAAGTCATATCAAAATTGTATTGACCTCCAAGGATGAGATTGAAAAAGATGGTAAGAAGTAAATTATGGGACAAAAAGTAAATCCTATTGGTTTTCGTCTTTCGGTACGTAGAGATTGGCGTTCGCGTTGGTATGCCGCAGGGGGGCGTTATGCTTTGTGGATTGCCGAAGATTACAAGATTCGCGAGTTTTTACACAAAAAGTTACGTTATGCTTCCGTACAAGATGTTTTGTTGGAACGTGCGGGCTCTCGCATCAGAATTACCGTCTTAAGTGGTCGTCCGGGGATTATTATCGGCAGGAAAGGTCAGGAACTTGAAAAAATTAAGGATCAGTTGCAAAAGTTGGTGTGCAAAGATGTCTTGTTGGACGTGCAAGATCTTAAGAATCCCGACTTAATAGCTCAACTGGTGGCGGAAAATGTTGCCCTGCAATTGGAGAAAAGAGTTTCATTTAGACGCGCCATGAAAAAGGCCATTCAATTGGCAATGAGCATGGGTGCCAAAGGTATTCGTGTGCAGTGTTCCGGTCGTTTAGGTGGGGCTGAAATCGCGAGAACGGAGTCGCAGCGGGCGGGAAGTGTGCCTTTGCATACGTTACGTGCCGACGTGGATTATGGTTTTAACGAAGCGCAAACCGTTTACGGCACCATTGGCGTAAAATGTTGGATTTGTCACGGTAATAATTAAAGTAGGGTTTATATGGCGATTTTACTTCCAGCTAAGACAAAATATCGTAAAGTCCAGAAGGGGCGTATATACGGTAATGCGAAAAGGGGTAGCGCGTTAGCTTTTGGAGATTTTGGCATTCAGGTTATGGAACGAGGAAAAATTACAGCCGCACAATTGGAAGCTGCGCGCGTTGCAATTAACCGACATTTAAAAAGAAAAGGGAAAATGTGGATGCGTGTATTTCCCCAAAAACCAATCACAAAGAAGCCCGCTGAAACACGTATGGGCAAAGGTAAGGGAAATGTAGAATATTGGGTAGCCGTGGCAAAACCAGGTGCTATTTTGTTTGAATTGGCGGGAATTTCGTTGGCCATAGCCAGGGAAGCCATGAGTTTGGCGGATAGAAAATTGGGCCTTCGGTGCCGTTTTCTAAGTCGAGAAACTTTGGTGCAACGTTTTTGAGTAAGATTTTGTAATGAAAACTAAGGACATTTTAAAGTTAACACCGGGAGAAATGCGTGAACGAGTTGCTGAGTTTTCGCAACAGTATTTTGAATTGCGAATGAAAAAAGGATTGGGGCAGCTTAAAAGTCCTTCGGTGATGCGCAGCTTACGCAAAGACATAGCACGCATGAAGATGGCATTGTCTCGGCAGATTACGCAGGCTTAAAATATAGAAAATGCGTTTGTATATATGAATCGTTTGGTAGAGAGAAAGCAGCGTAAAATTTTGGTGGGAAGCGTTGCAAGTCGTTCGGGAGATAAATCGATTAAGGTCGTTTTCTTTTATAAACGGCCCCATAACCTTTATCGTAAAGAGATAAAGCGTAAAACGGTATTACATGTCCACGATGCTGATAACGTTTGCAATGTGGGAGATAGGGTAGAGATTATGTCCACACGTCCTCTGAGTCACATGAAGCGTTGGCGCGTTGTTCGTGTATTGGAAAAAGTTCAAGCGTAAAGGTGGGTTATGTTGCAGATGAATAGTCGATTGGAGGTTGCGGATAATACGGGGGCAAAACATGTAGCCATGATCCGTCGTTTAGGTCAAAATAAACGTACCGCTAAAGTGGGGGACATAATTATTGCGGCCGTTAAAGAAAGTACTCCGGAGGCAAGTGTAAAAAAGGGAAGTGTTGTGCGTGCTGTAATTGTTAGAACCAAACATCCCATTGCTCGCAAAGATGGGAGTTTTTTGCGGTTTGATACAAATGCCTGCATCATTATTGATGGTAATAACAACCCGAAGGGGACACGTGTATTTGGTCCCATCGCTCGTGAATTACGTCAAAAGAATTTTATGAAGATTATTTCGTTGGCTCCAGAGGTTATATGATGAAGTATAATTTAAAAAAAGACAGTGAGGTTGTTGTTATTTCGGGGGCTCACAAGGGAAAAAAGGGGAAAATTTTAAAAGTTTTTCGCGAAACGCAGAAGGTGCTTGTGGAAGGTGTCAATTTGCGCAAAAAGCATTTGAAGAAGACGCAGGAGAATGCTACGGGAAGCATTGTGGAAAAAGAAATGCCGATTCATTATTCCAATGTTATGTCCTTGGCGGAAGTGGAGAGAAGAACTCAAAAGCGGTCAGCACCTTTGGTGAAGTGATGGGATATATAAAGGATGTTTTTAAATGGAAAGTAATCAAATGAAAATGGTACCTGCATTGAAGGATTATTATTTTAAGCAAGTGGTTCCAAATTTGAAAAAACAATTTGGTTATGGCAATATTCACGTTGTGCCAAAGGTTGAGAAGGTTGTTTTAAATTCTAGAATTAATGCGGATGCCGATAAGGCACATGTGGAACAATTGGTTAAGGAAGTGAGCCTGATAACTGGACAGAAGCCTTTGATTACGAAGGCCAAAAAGAGTATTTCAAATTTTAAACTGCGACAAGGGGTACCCAACGGCGTTAAAGTAACCTTGCGAGGAAATCGCATGTACGACTTTTTATATCGTTTAATCAACATTGCATTGCCGGTGATTCGGGATTTTAGGGGTGTGTCCAAGAAAATGGATCGTCGAGGTAATTTAAATGTGGGTATAGTAGATCATACTATTTTCCCAGAAATTAAGGTGGAATCCAGCAATCGGCAGAATATTGGGATGGATATTGCCATCGTAACGACTGCGCGTTCCGACAAAGAGGGTTTAAGTTTATTGGAAGGATTAGGCGTAGTATTTAGGAAGTAAGGAATTTTATGGCGAAAAAATCTTCTGTCGAGCGGAATAAAAAGCGTGTGTGTTTGGTTGAGAAACATTTGGAGAAACGTCAGGCATTGAAGTCTAAGTTATTAGATTTAGAGGTTTCGGATGATGAATTTTTTAAAGTTCAACGTGAATTGTCTTTGTTGCCTAGAAATTCTTCACGTGTGCGTGTGCGGAATCGCTGTTCAATTACAGGGCGTGCGCGTGGATACTTTAGGAAATTTGGTGTTTCGCGTTTAACTTTGCGTGAATTTGCATTGAAGGGTTTACTGCCGGGTGTAACAAAGGCTTCTTGGTGAAAATATGGATACGATAGGTGATTTTTTGACGATAATTCGTAATGCGGTTCGTGCGCAAAAATCGGCGTGTAAAGCACAATTTTCAAATATGCGTAAAGAGGTGGCTTTGCTTTTAAAACAAGAAGGCTATATTGCGAATGTAAATGAGATTTGCAACGAAAATGGGTTTAAAAATTTGGAAATTCAATTGAAGTATGTAAAGGGGATTTCGGTTTTAAATGTTCTAAAACGTTGCAGTAAGCCGGGTGCACGTTGGTATGTCAGGAAAGATAAAATTCCAAGTGTGTTGAGTGGATTAGGCATATGTATTTTGTCTACATCGAGAGGTATTTTAAGCGGGCAACAGGCTAGACAAATGCGTGTGGGTGGTGAGTTAATCTGTAAAGTGTGGTAAGTATGAGCAGGAAGGGTAAGCTGCCCATTGTTTTGGGAGATAAGGTTCAGGTAAGTATTATGGGTTCAGAGGTTACGGTAACAGGACCTAAAGGTGTTCTAAAAAAGACGTTTGCTACTTGCGTTAAGATTCAGCAGGATTCCAATACGTTAACCGTCGTTCCTTTGGGATCTGACCGCCTGTCGCAGGCCATGCACGGTACAGCGCGTTCCATACTGGCAAACATGGTCCGCGGGGTACAGGAGGTATTTTCTAAAGATTTGGAAATACAAGGTGTAGGCTTTAAAGCCGTTCTAAATGGCAACCTATTGGATTTATCTTTGGGGTTTTCCCATGCCATAAAATACAAAATTCCCGAAGGTATTGCAATTCAAGTTAAAGATGGTACGAAGGTTCACGTGGAAGGTGCCGATAAACATTTGGTTGGACAAGTTGCCGCACACATTAAATATTATTATCCAGTTGAGCCTTATAAGGGCAAAGGGGTGCGCATTTCAGGTGAATTTGTTCGTCATAAGGAAGGTAAGAAAAAGGCTTAGTTGAAGATATGAAATTATTTGAAAAGCAGCGTTTGGAAAAAAATCGACGTTTTAGAATTCGTTCAAAGGTAAAGGGTACTCTGGAGCGACCCCGTTTGGCGTTACGTCTTTCCAATAAGCACATGTATGCGCAATGCATAGATGATACGGTTGGAAAAACTCTAGAAGCGTTATCTTCTTTGTCGAAGGATTTAAAAGAACAACATTTGAAGCCTAATTATTCCGGTTCAGAGGTTTTTGGAAAAGCTTTTGGAGCTTATTTGAAAACAAAGGGTACCCTGTCGGTTGTTTTTGATCGTTCCGGTCGTTCGTATCAGGGTTGCGTAAAAGCTTTTGCGGAGGCTGTTAGAGCGCAAGGCATTCATTTTTAATAAAATATTTATGATTACGAAGGTCAAAGAAGAAAGTAGTTTTACGCGAGAATTTGAAGGCTTAAGAAGTCAATCTGAATTGCTTGTTTCGGAACCGATTCAAGGTTGGAGCGAAAAAGTGGTCCATATTAATCGTTGTGCCAAAGTTGTCAAAGGAGGCCGTCGTTTTAGTTTTGGAGTTTTAGTGGTAGCGGGTAACAAAAATGGGTTGATAGGTATTGGTCAGGGTAAATCTAAAGAAGTATCGGATGCTATTCGTAAAGCTAGCGGAAACGCCAAGAAGAGAGTTTTTCAAGTTTCTTTACTCAACACTACGATTCCGCATGTTATCACGGGATGTTCAGACGGCGGGCATGTTATTTTGAAACCCGCTTGCCCAGGTACCGGTGTTATTGCAGGGGGAGGTGTTCGGGCCGTATTGGAAGTAATTGGTGTGAAAGATGTGTTATCCAAGTCATTGGGTTCCAATAATCATCTCGCCATGGTACGTGCAACGTTGGATGCCTTGTTGAAATTACGTACAAAAGAGCAGGTGATGGCTCTGAGAAGTGCGGGCGTTGATCAAGGAAGCGTGTAAACTGATTGGAGGAGCTTTAGGGATGAAGTTAAGTGAGTTGCCAAGAACTGCGGACCGTTCGAAGAAAGTAAAACGTTTGGGTTGCGGCTGTGGAAGTGGTCATGGGAAGACTTCTTCTCGTGGAAATAAGGGAGGGAATGCCCGTTCTGGGTATTCTACGCCTACTAATTTTTCGGGGATTCCGATCTATCGTCGTTTCCCCAAGAGAGGTTTTAATAATGCAAAGTTTAAAGCGCACTATCAACTGATCTCTTTAGCGGATTTGGAAGAGAAATTAGCCGAAGATTTTTCAGGTGTTGTAGATTGCAATGTCTTATTTCAGGCAGGATTGATCTGTACCCAAACGATGCCTATAAAATTGCTAGGGGATGGAGAAATTACGCGTGCGTTTTCCGTTAAAGTGGATAAAATTACCGCCAGTGCTAAGTCTAAACTGGAAGCTGCGGGTGGTCGGTTGGTTGAGATGTAATTTGGAGTCATGATTGCTGCCTTTTTAAATTGTTTAAAAATTCCAGAATTAAAGCAAAGGATCGTGTTTACCTTATCTTTACTCTTTGTTGCAAGAATAGGTTGTAATATTCCATTACCCGGCATTGATCCCACAACTTTAAAATCTTTTTTTGAAGGTCAAAAAATGCTAGGCGGAGGGCAATTGGTAGGATTGTACAACTTATTTACGGGGGGGGCTTTTCTAAAAGGTGCGATTTTTGGTCTTGGGATTATGCCCTACATCAGTGCGTCAATTATATTCCAATTGTTAGGGGCCATGCTACCTTCTCTAGCCAAGTTACAACAGGAGGGAGAATTTGGGCGTCAACGGTTGATGCAGTATACGCGGTATCTCACTTTAATCATTTGTTTTATTCAGGGATGGTTACTGATGATGGCGTTTACTAATTACCCGGATAAATTATTTCCGGGGTTTGATGTGAATACCTACGGCCCCATCGCTTTATCCAGTGGTTTTTCATTTTTGCTTATATCCACATTGCTGCTAACGACAGGAACGCTCATTTTGACGTGGTTGGGTGAACAGATTACGCAACGCGGTGTAGGCAATGGTATTTCTCTGTTGATTACGGTGGGTATACTATCTGGGTTACCTCAAAGCGTATATTTATTTGGAAGTTTGTTTGTAAAACCTTTGGGACTGGAAGATGGAACACATTTTGGCCTTTTTCAGGGCTTGCTTATGATTGTTTTACTATTTGCCGTAGTGGCTGCGATGATTGCGGTTACGCAGGCCCAGAGGAAGATTGTTGTTCAGTATGCAAAGCGTGTTGTGGGACGTAAAATGTATGGAGGACAGAGTTCGTTTTTGCCTCTAAAAGTAAATTACGCAGGGGTAATGCCGGTGATTTTTGCCAGTGCTCTCATCATGTTTCCCCAACAACTATTAGCCTATTTGGGAGCCGCATTCGATGTCAGCGTATTTCAAAAATGGTCCATGATTCTTATGCAGGGGTCTGGATTATATTATACGGTTTACGGTTTGTTAATATTGGGTTTTAGTTATTTTTGGGTTTCCATCATGTTTAAGCCGCTGCAAGTGGCGGATGATTTAAAAAAGAATGGCGGATATATCCCAGGTGTACGACCTGGCGACGGTACGGCTCAATTTTTAGATTTTGTCATGACCCGATTGACTTTGGCGGGTGCAATATTTTTGACAGTCATAGCTTTATTTCCAGATTTGCTGTATTTCTTATACAAAATACCTTACAAAGTGGCCTTATTTTTTGGAGGTACTGGAACTTTAATTACGGTAGGTGTTTTATTGGATACCATCAAGCAATTGGAAACTTATTTGTTGCAAAGAAATTATGATGGATTTTTGGCAAAAGGTAAGCTGAAAGGACGGTTCACCTTCATGTCCCAAATTCAAAGATTGGCCGATACGGAAGACAAAAGTTTGCGGTTGCTGTGGATGTCGGTGCTTGTTTTATTTGTTATGGGATTGTTGGCATGGATTTTAAATACGACATTGCTTTAATAAAGGAATCAGAGTAAATGAAATTAGGATGATTGCGAAAACGGATCAAGATATTACTAGAATGCGGGAAGCGGGAGCTTGTGCCGCATGGGTACTTGATCAGGTAAAAAAAGCGGTTAAGCCGGGGGTAAGCACCTACGATTTGGATCAAATTGCCAAAAAAGTTATGGAAGAAAGTGGCGCCGTGAGTTCGACTTATGGTTATGGTCGCAAAGGCAAGGAATTTCCCGCTTACATGTGTGTTTCTGTCAACGAGCAATTGGTGCATGGGATTGGAAATAAGGAAAAAATTTTGAAGGAGGGCGATATTGTAAGCCTGGATGTGGCGCTCAATTACAATGGGTTTGTTGGGGATAATACGTGTACTGTTGGAATAGGGGAATTGGTAGAGCCGGTTAAAAATTTACTTACGGTGACAGAACAGGCTCTCTATAAAGGCATAGAGCAAGCGCGTGCAGGCAATAGGGTGGGAGATATTTCGTGGGCTGTTCAATCTTTTGCCGAAAAAAATCACTTGGGCGTTGTACGTGAATTGGTGGGGCATGGCGTGGGCCGAGAAATGCACGAAGAACCTCAGGTGCCTAACTTCGGTGCGCCACAGAGTGGGCCTTTGTTGTGTGCAGGCATGGTTATTGCCATTGAACCTATGTTAACGTTGGGGTCTCCGGCGATAAAAACTTTATCGGACGGGTGGACGATTGTCACGCAAGATAGTAATTATTGCGCACATTTTGAACATACCGTGTTAATTACAAAAGATTTACCAGAAATATTGACAAGTCTAAAAAATTAACGCATTCCTTTTAACATTACAACAAAAGTTATAGAATAAAAGTAGATTATTATGCCTCGTTTACTCGGAGTTGAAATACCAGGAAATAAAAAATTGGCTTATTCGTTGCGTTACGTTTACGGCATTGGATTAACGCGTGCATTGGAAATCGTTAGGACAACCAAGTTGGATCCGAACAAACGGGCACGTGATTTAAATGAAGAAGAACTCAATAAGATTACCGAAGCAATTACGCATTCGGGTTATAAGATTGAAGGTGATTTACGGCGAGAAATTATTGGAAACATTAAACGTTTGCAGGCGATTCGGTGCTATCGTGGGTTGCGCCATTTGAGAGGTTTACCTGTACGTGGTCAGCGTACACAAACAAATGCGCGTACGCGTAAAGGGGCTCGAAAAACGGTGGGCGTGGTCACGAAAAAGTAACGTTGTGAACAAAAAATGTTTATGGATGAAAATTTAAAGTCTGAAAAAAAAGTAGAAGCAGGATCCGTTACGGTTTCCGATAAGGATGCAAAAGGTACGGTTGAAAAAGAAAGTGCTAGTTCTTTATTGGTTCAGGAAGGATTAGAAGAGGGTTTAAAAATTAAGCGTGCCAAAAGTAGTAAAAATATTACCATGGGGGTTTGTCACATTTTAGCTTCCTTTAACAATACGAAGGTTGCATTTTCTGACATGCATGGGAATGTATTGGCTTGGTCAAGTGCTGGACGTTGTAATTTTAAAGGATCGCGAAAATCGACGGCCTATGCAGCGCAAGTGGTAACCACGGAAGCTGCTAAAATCGCCATGGGGCACGGTTTAAGAGAAATTATAGTTGAAGTCAAGGGGCCCGGTATGGGACGTGATTCTGCAATTAGAACATTGCAAACGTTAGGATTAACTGTTTTGAGTATTAGGGATGTTACCCCTGTTCCTCATAATGGGTGCCGTTCTCCCAAGAGACGAAGGGTTTAACATTTAAAGATTTTTAAGATGCGTTATATTGGACCTACGACTCGTATTAATCGTCGCTTTAAGATGGCTGTTTTTCCGTTGAATAAAGCGTACGAAAAGAAGCCTTATTTGCCCGGTATGCATGGGGCCCGTTTGAAGAGACGAGTTAGCGATTATTCTCTGGGGCTCAACGAGAAGCAAAAATTGCGTTTTATGTTTGGTTTATCTGAAAAGCAATTCCATTTGACTTTTTTGAAAGCTAAGAACATGCGAGGTATTACGGGCGAAGCGTTTTTACGTTTGCTCGAATGTCGCTTGGATAACGTGATTTATTTGCTAGGATTTGCCAGAACCAGACGTGCGGCGAGGCAATTGGTAGGGCATGGACACGTGTGCGTCAACGGACGCAAGGTGAATATCGCTAGCTTTAGCTGCAGTCCGGGCGACATGGTTGCAATGAGTGAAAAAGTTTCTTCACGGCAGTTGGCAACGCGTAATTTGGAGGATACTCATTATCGTAATTGTCCCGCATGGTTGTCGGTACAGCCGGATGCCTTCAATGGGGTTGTAAATCGACATCCTACGCGAGAAGAGATGCTTCCTGAAATTAATGAACAATTGATTGTAGAGTACTACAGTCGTTAATCTTAACTAGTAAATTCATGGCTAAACGATTAGGAAAATTTGAATTACCCAGCCGATTGATAAAGGTAGAGGAAACGGCAACCCCCACGTTTGCTTGTTTCATCGCAGATCCCTTTGAAAAAGGTTTTGGACATACAATAGGCAATGCACTGCGTCGAGTTTTGTTGAGTTCCATTGAAAGTGCCGCAATTGCTTCCATTAGAATAGAAGGAATTAATCACGAATTTCAAAGCTGTGAGGGTATTGTTGAAGATATTACAGAAATCGTACTAAACTTGAAAAAAATTCTTCTTAAAAGTACGCAACGTGAGCCCGTTGTATTGCATATCGATGTTACACGTAGGGGTGAAGTGATTGCTGGAGATATTCAATTGGCACCTGGTATGGAGATCATCAATCCGGAGCAAATTATTTGTACGTTAAGCAAAGAACAACGATTTCGGGCTGAATTGAAAGTCGTTGTAGGACGTGGATATCGTCTTGCGGATGACAATAAGGAAGAAGACCAACCGATTGGCATTATTCCAATTGACTGCTTGTTTAGTCCGGTTAGTTTGGTAAAATATAATGTTGAAAGTACCCGTGTTGGGAAGATGACCGATTTTGATAAGTTGTATTTGGAGATTACAACGGATGGTCGCATTACTCCCGAAGAAGCTTTGAAGGAAGCAACGGTCATCCTTTTACATCATTTAAAGTTGTTCGATCGCTTTACGATGCAGGAATTTGAATTTGAAGACAAGAAAAAGGAAGTCAGTGAGGAACAAAATCGCTTGCGCAAGTTATTAAATATGAGCGTCAATGAGATTGAACTTTCCGTACGTGCTGCCAATTGCTTAAACAACGCAAATATTTTGACGGTAGGTGAGTTGGCGCGTAAGACGGAAGCGGAAATGTTAAAATATCGAAATTTTGGTAAAAAATCTTTGAATGAAATTAAGGCAAAATTAGAGCAATTGGGGTTGTCTTTGGGCATGAAAATTGATGAACGTTTGCTGGATACAACTTCAACTATTATTTAAAAAGTGTTAAATTATGCGTCACACAAAGCATCGTTTTGAGTTGGGTGTAAAGAAGGAACACCGTGAATCTTTGATTGCAAACTTGGCAACTCAATTATTTACATACGGAAGAATTAAAACAACTTTGGTGAAGGCAAAAGCCTTGCGTCCATTTGCCGAGAAGGTAATTACTTTGGCAAAAAAAGCTTCAAAAGCGGAGAATGTGGAGGAAAAATTGCACTTTCGTCGTTTGGCTCTTGCGCGCGTACGTAGTAGGATAGCCATTCGTAAGTTATTTACGGAGGATGTTCAGCAATTTTTAGATCGTTCAGGTGGGTATACGCGTATTTATAAATTGGTACCTCGTGTAGGCGATGGGGCACCTATGGGTCTTATTGAATACGTATCGCATCAGGTGGGCGAAAAACACCGTAGGAAGTCTGTATCTAAAAAATTAAAGCCTGCCGAAGTCAGTGGAGCAGAAAGTGCTTCTGAGGATAAAAATCCTACGGGTAAGTGAATTTAAAAACTTATTGGCAACGAATATTAAGCATTCTGAAGGAGCTCTTGGGGGAGAGAGATTTTTATTGAAATGGGATCTTTAGAGTATTGCTTAAGTCTTTTCTATTGTGCAACGATCATTCTATTTGTTGTTTGGCAAACAGGTTTTGAAAGACGCGTTCTAAAGGATTATGCCCCATTGAAGTTGCGCCATGTTTTTTATTGCAAGCACTGTGGCGAAATATACTTTAACGTGGATAATTGTGAAGAACAATGTTGCCGTAAGTGTTCCACAAGAAATACGTCGCTAAGTTTCTAGGCTTTGTATGCATTGTGTGGGTAAGAAAGTTTTAGCCGAAGAAATTGCCAGCCTTTCAAGAATATATGAGCGTTTTGATGAAGTATCTTTTGCGAAAGTTGTTTCCGTCATTTTAAATCACCCGGGCAAGGTGGTATTTACTGGCATCGGGAAGTCAGGATATATTGCCCAAAAGTTGGCCTCAACGTTCAACAGTACGGGAACGCGCGCTGTATTTTTACATCCGGCTGAAGCTATGCATGGGGATTTTGGCATTTACTCGGAGGGGGATCCAAGCATTTTGTTGTCGCGCAGTGGCAGTACGGAAGAGGTGTTGCGTTTAATGCCGATTTTGAAACAATTTAATTCACCCATTATTGCCTTGGTGGGTAATTTGGCCTCTCCTTTAGCCAGGCAGGCAGATTTTGTTTTGGATGCCTCCATTGTTCGTGAAGCAGATCCATTGGGATTCGTACCTACGTCGAGTACGACGGTTGCCCTAGCTTTGGGAGATGCCCTGGCCTGCGCATTGATGGAGGCAAGAGGCTTTCAAAAGAATGACTTTTTTAAGTTTCATCCCGGTGGGCAATTGGGAAAGAATTTGTGCAAGACGGTGGGCGAATTCACCTGTCCTCTAGCGCAGGTGGCTTGCGTTCCCTCGGAAGCTTCTTTACGTCGTGTTGTCATTGAGATGACAGAAAAACCTTTGGGAGCGGCATTTGTTTTGGATGAAAATAAGCGATTATTGGGATTAATTACGGATGGGGATATTCGTCGATGCTTGCAATCCTGTCAAGACATAGAGCAGGTATTTGCCAAAAATATCATGCAAACACATCCCATCACCGTTGCGACTTCCTTACATTTGGGAGATGCGGTACGCCTAATGGAAGACAGACCTCGCCAATTGAGCGTGCTGCCGGTTTTTGACGAAAGCAGAAATTGTGTTGGACTATTTAGACTGCACGATGCTTATCGTCGAGAATTAAAATAAATGCTCGTCCACTTGCATTTGATTATTAAATTGGATGCGTGATTTTAAATCACTCGGGTAGAGCGATAAAATTGAAATGTGGTTCACTCAGCATCATTTCCCCCGACGGAATGTGAATGGTTGAAACGTGACCATTGTCATCTAATTTGAATAGTTTGTAAGAACCAAAATCTTCAAAAATGTTAAATAGTGAGAAACGTTCTTCTTTTGTTAAACGTTTGTAACACTCTGCCATAATAATGGGACGATAGCTTTTTATAATATGGGTTAAACTCAATAAGACATCTTTGTCGTATCCTTCCGTATCGACTTTAACGAAATTTAACTTTGGTAAGTACGCTTTCATATTTTCATTTAAATAAGTTGAAAGATTTATGCCTTTTACCGTTAATTTATGAGAATGATGATGGGATTTTGTCTGAATTTTAGATAAAAATCCTCCATTACAAAAAGACGCATCGGAGTAGTTAAATTCAAATGTCCCGTTTTCTAAAGTGGCAGCAGAGCACAGTGGAATGATCTGCGCAAGATTTTTATTGAGTTGTGAATTACGTTCCAAAATTTTAAAAACGTATGGATTGGGTTCTAGCCCGAGTATTAATATCCAGTGGCAATAGCCATAGGAACGGTTGTATCTCCTGTGTGTGCACCAATATCGATGGCAAAGCTATCTTTTGAAATATTTTTAATAACTTTAGGAGTTGACAAAAAGTTTTTTGTTAAAAAATGATAGCTCTGCATGTTTAAGTACAGTAAATGTTTTACTGTAGCTTTGTGTTTGGCTACCGAAATGCTGTTTGCATTTCCCCATTGTCCGACTTTTGTTTTAAAAGATTCAAATAATCAAAAAGATAAAGGTTTTTTATACATTCCTGCAGAAATTTTTTGTAGAAAGTCTTTTTCCGCAGAAGAATTGCCGAACGTTCTGAATTTGTACCGAAAATACAAATCTCCGCCCCCATTTGCCGTTCAGTTTGGGAGTTATTGGGTGTGTGGTAGCATTGCCAATTATGTATGGGGATATCCCTATTTTCAGCACACATTACCACATCTGATAAAGCAACCTGACTGCGTGTTACAACATTATGCCTATCAGGATAACGAAGATTGTTTAGTAGGGCTTCCATTGGATATTACGCAAAAAGATATCCAAAATGTGCACGATATTTGGAATCAGTATTTTATTGAACCGATACGGGCGCATCGACAGCACTTAATGGAAGCGCTTTCATTATTATCCGCAGCTGATTTCCTAAATGTTCTGAACTACACGGCGCATTTTTTTAATGATCTGCTTATGGATAAATGCGGTGATTTATCTTTGCACCCAACCGATACCTGGTCTTTTCCTTTGATGTGTAAGTCTTCTACTTTTATCCTCATCCCTTGCAAGTTTTCAGCTAAACTTAAGATAAGTCATATTGCATGGGATGCCTTTAGGCGGTTATCCGAATTTGATGATGTTGCGAGTAACGTTGTTAAATTAATGCAACGTTTGGACCCCCTTTGCGAACCTTATTTAAATTTGTTCTCTCCACACGTCACGTGGTGTAATTGTAAAGACAAGCATTTTTGCATCGATGTAGATTCTTTTTTTACACTTTGGTTGTACGTTTCCATGCGCGAGCAAAATGTTGCGTGTGAACTAGAAAAATTGCACAAATGTAGTGAAGCGTACGATCATTTGTTGGAAGATCTTAAAATATCAATGGAGGAGGATGTTTGTGAAGCAACCGATATTGTTGTCGAACAAAATCATGGGCAAGTTGTTTTTGATCAGCCCGGGAAATACTTTTGGGCGATTCCGGAAGGCGTGCATACCATTACGATTGAAGCGATCGGTGCAGGCGGAAGCGGTAGTCCTGCTTTACAATATCGGGATTGGGGGACCCCAGTGGAACAGACGAGTGATTTAAATTTAGAATATCATTCATGGAGAGGATGGATATGGTCTAAAACACCTATATATGTGACAGGTCCAGCGCGCATCACCAATGTTACCGGCCGTATGAGTAGGTTTCCAGCAACAAGTAATGAATTTTTGGTCTATAGAACTGATAACCCTCATAACCTACCTCGATTTAATCAATGCGTGGAACTTAAAGATAAGGAAACTAGAAATTTTGTATTAAACATGATATACAATGACAGAAAACAGAAAGACTACGTCTATTCTTACGGTGTTTCTTTTTCTCATAACGTTACAGAGAATCAAGTAAATGAGAACAGTTGGATGTCAAAGATGGATGCGAGGACAAAATCGCAAAAAAATATGAGAATCTATCTCGATGTACAATATTTGACGGATTTTAGCATCAGTGGAAACGGTGGAGGTTCGGGTACTTTTAGAATGGAGAAAATCGAGGGTGTACAAAGTGGAGGTATTGTTTCCATCCATGTCGGGCAAGCCTCAGAGCTAGCTGCAGGTGAGGCAACTACGGTCCACGTTCATTCTTTGGAAATTCGTTGTGATGGAGGAGCTATGGGTGTACCGGCAACAAGGGGTAGTGAGAGTCATTATGCCGGGCAGCAGGTTGCTATGTTAGGTCAATTTGGAAATGGAGGTAATGGACAAAAGGATTACAAGACGCAAGAGCGTTTAGCGGGTCAGAATGGATGTGTTCGTATTCGTTGGTAGAAGTTGATTGGGAAATTTTCGAATAGTTTACGATTTAAATTCGCGTTGACAAATAAGTAAAAAATAATTTATAAAAAGATTAACAAAAAGCTTACTAATATTAGAAAAGCTAACAAAATAGACGGCATAAAAAGGTATCTTTATTTAGTTGCATTTGAATTAATAGCGACACTGCCAGGAATGGCTGAAGTATGTCCGCATTGTGGTGAATGTGTACCTAACCATAAGCACTGTTGTCCTAACTATGCGTGTCCGTATTGTGGTCAAAGAGGGCATGAGGCAAGGGATTGTGCCCATCCAAATGCAAGATGTTCGCACTGTGGTGGCCATAAAGAAAGCTATAGTTTCAATTGTCTTTCCTATAAAAGCCATAGGTCCGATTATCTTTCCTATGAATATCCGAAAGATCATGAAAGAATGAATACTTGTTCAAGATGTTCGTACTGTGGTAGATCTGGAGGAAACCATTGGCCTGCTTGTCCTGACTGTACATGTTCACATTGTGGAGAAATTCATAATGTAAGAGATTGTCCTGATTATCCTAATCCGATATGCCAGCAGTGTAATATTCCTATATTGGGAAGTCATATACCGGATTGCCCGAATGATCCTAATCGCAAATGTCCGCATTGTCTTGAGCCCATGACAGGACCTCATGCGCTCGATTGCCCATACTACAATGTGCTCATGTGTCGGCGTTGTCATGTTCCCATATCGGAAAGACATATACCGGATTGTCCGAATGATCCTAATCGCGAATGTCCGCATTGCCTTGAGCCCATGACAGGACCTCATACGCCCGATTGCCCATACTACAATGTGTCCATGTGTTCGAGTTGTCATATTCCCATGGCAGGACCTCATGCATCCGGGTGTCCGAGCTGCCTACACGACAAGGTGTCCATATGTCCGCATTGTCGTGTTCTCATGACAGGACCTCATGTGCGCGGGTGTCCGATTTACCCATACTACGGTGAGCCCATGTGTCCGCATTGCCTTAGGCCCATGGCAGGATTTCATGTGTTCGATTGTCCAATAAGTAAGTGTCGGCAGTGTGGTGAATTTGGAAGAAACCATAGGCCGGATTGTCCAAATAGTCCGGGCTACATGTGTCCGCAGTGCGGTGAAGTTGGACATATGCCCTGTTGTCCTCATTATATATGCCCATATTGTGATCAAGAAAGGCATGCTGCGGGAGTTTGCGTCCATTCGATGTGTCCAGAGTGTTTTGAATTTGGAGGAAACCATAAGCCTAGGTGTTCTCGCTATACATGTCCATATTGTGGAGGAACACATGCTGCAGAATTTTGTGTCCATCCGAATTCAAAGTGTCCGCAGTGTGGTAAACTTGGAGGAAACCATATGCCTAGGTGTCCTCGCTTTACATGTTCATATTGTGGAAAAATCCATGATGCAAGAGCTTGTATTCATCTAAATTCGATGTGTCCGCAGTGTGGTAAATTTGGAGGAAACCATAAGCCTAGGTGTTCTCGCTATACATGTCCATATTGTGAAGGAAACCATAATGCAAGAGATTGTACTCACCCGAATTCGAAGTGTCCGCAGTGTGGTAAATTTGGAGGAAACCATAAGCCTAGGTGTCCGAATAGGTAATAAGGCTTACAAAATTTATAAAAGGAGGTTTTTAGCTGTACAGTACTGGTTTTTTTGAGACAATAAAACAAGTTGGACGTATGTTCGTTTGAAGAATTTTTGACCTATAACCCGTATTGTTTTACATTTTCCAGTGGACTAGGTCATTTTTCCCAATTGATTACAAGACGCAAGAACGTTTAGTGGGTCAGAATGGATGTGTTCGTATTCGTTGGTAGAAATTGATTGGAAAACTTTCGAGTGGTTTGCGATTTAAATTCACGTTGACAAGTAAGTAAAAAGTAATCTATAAAAAAGATTAATAGAAAGCTTGCTAATATTAAAAAGATTAACAGAATGAGCCATATGAAAAAATATCTTTATTTAGTTGCATTTAAATTAATGGCGACACTGCCAGGAATGGCTATGACATGTCCCTATTGTGGTCACGATGGGCATAATGAAAGCAATTTGTCCTGATCGTATGTGCTCACAGTGTGGTGAACGTGGAGGACATCATAGGCCTGGTTGCCCGAATAGGTAATGTGAAGGCTTACAAGATTTATAAACCCTACATCTTTTGTAGGGTTTGTTTTTTGAATTATAGAGAGGTTTTCAACTGTACAGGAGTGTTTTTTAGTTGATTAGGAAATTTTCGAATAGTTTACAATTTAAATTCGCGTTGACAAAATTGTTCTCAAAGATTTTACTTTCGAGGCATGAAAATCGCTTTAAATACCTTAAGATGGTATGTCCATTTTAAGCAGTCTTCGATGGAATTGTGCGAAATCTTGATAGGACTGGGTTTCGAAGTAGAAAATGTGGAGGCGATTGGATATTGCGGCAAGGGTGATTTGGTTGTAGGTCGTGTTCTAAAAAAGGAAAAACATCCCCATGCCGATCGACTAAGTGTTTGTGAGGTAGATATTGGGCGAAATCGTTCGTTGCAAATTGTTTGCGGAGCGACAAATTTTAAAGAAGGAGATGTGGTCCCCGTTGCTTTACCGGGTGCGCAATTGGGAGAGACCCTTTTAAAAAAGACACGCATACGAGATGTTGAATCTTGCGGTATGATGTGCAGTGCCAACGAATTGGGGTTGGGTAAGGAGAGTGCAGGTTTGTACATTCTCAATGACTTGCATCCAAATGTGGGAGAGCCTTTGGCAAAGCTTTTTGTGGATCAAAGCGATACGGTTATGGATCTATCCATTACCTCAAATCGTGGGGATTGTTTAAGTTATTTGGGAATAGCGAGAGAATTGAGTGCTGCGCTGGATTTACCCATTATTTATCCCGAATGTTTGCTGGATTTGCCTCCCATAAAAAATATATCGGTGGAACTCAATTCGGATGGATGCGATTATTATGCGGGTTGCCTTTTGAAAAACGTGCACGTAGGGCCTAGTCCGGATTGGTTGAAAAATACACTGCAATCGGTGGGCTTACGTCCCGTTAATAACGTGGTCGATGTGACCAATTTTGTACTCTTGGAAAGAGGTCAACCGTTACACGCTTTTGATTGGGATCTCATACGCGGGGATCGTATTTGTGTACGGGGTGCGCGTATGGGAGAATGTATTAGAACGTTGGATGGAGTTACGAGGTCTTTGCCGGAAAATACTTTACTTGTTGCAGACCGCGATAAGCCATTAGCGATTGCGGGTATTATGGGAGGTGAGGAAAGTGAAATTAAAACAACCACAACGACTGTTTTTTTGGAAAGTGCTCATTTTCAAGCGGATAGTATACGCATGTCCTCTCGCAAATTGGATTTAAGTTCAGATAGCTCCTACCGCTTTGAACGCTACGTGGATAAAACGCATGCGCGAGAAGCTTTGTGCAGGGCCGTCCAATTATTGTTATCCATGGACGATAAAATTGTATGCGAGCAGTGTGTGGTTGCGGGATCCGATGCCGTTTCGTTGCGTAAAGTAAAATTTGAATTTTCTCAGGTGGAAAGATTGTTAGGTTTTCATGTGGATCCGAAATTTTTTGTCGACACCCTAAAAAAATTAGGTTTTGAGGTTGTACCTTGTGACAATGAACATTGGGAAGTAGCAATCCCTACCCATCGGGCCGATGTTGCGCAGGGAGTGGATTTGGTTGAAGAGTTTCTGCGTTTGTTTGGAACCGACTCTATCCCTTCTAAAATGCCTGAAGGTCCCGCATGTTGCCTGAGTACTTCAAATACATATCTCTTGAAAAAGAGACACGCGCAACTTTTATCCGCACACGGATTTTTAGAATGCTACACGGATAGTTTGCAACCGGCTTCTTTGGGCGAAAATTTAATACCGAAAGAAGCATTGAAGGTATTCAATCCGTTAAGTGCTGAGCATGCATGTTTACGTTTTTCTCTCATTCCGGGACTGTTGAATGCTTTGTGCGATAACAGACACCACGGCAACGATGTGGAACGTTTATTTGAATCGGGCCGCATATTCCGAGTTCAAAAGGATGGCCAATTATGCGAGTTGTTTGCGAGTGCGTTCGTGGTATGTCCGGCCGACGTTAAACGGTGGAAGGAAGTCCCTTCATTTGACTTTTACGATGCGCAGGCATGGGTGCGTTCGATGATGGTGGCTTGTGGGGGGACGAACGAAGTAATGCAAAGTACTACAAAACAGGTGGATGCCTTGTGGCAGAAAGATTACGCCGGAAACGTAGGTGCATGGGAACAGCGCGGCTTTGAAGCCAATTTTGGATACGTGAATTTAAATTTTACGCGTCGATGGTTTAAAGAAGCGGTTGTTTTGGCGGGCGAATGTTGTTGGATGCCTGACAAACTACACATAAAAGATCACAAATGGTTTCAGATCTATTCGGAATACCCCGCTGTGCGTAAGGACTTAGCTCTGTTGGTAGACGCGGATACATTGGCTGAGGCGGTGCGCCAAAATATTGAAAAATCGGTTCGAAAAATCATGCAACATCCGATGCAATTGAAATGTGTAAACATTTTTGACGTTTTCTATGATACGACACATAGTAAGAAAAAAAGTCTTGCATTTTCACTCGTATTTGATTCACATATGGGAACCCTGACGGATGAGCAAGTGAACGATGTTTTTGAAAAATTGCAGGGCTGTTTGGAAAAAGATTATACCTATCAAATAAGAAAGCAGGCTGTATGATGCATTCGGAGATCGATATCGATCATTTGGCTAAGTTAGCCCGTATTGAGCTCGACGGGCATAAGCGTGAAACGTTTTTAAATCAATTGCAAGATATTGTTGGATACTGTTCAAAGGTATGCGAAGCAGGTGTGGAAAATTTAGAACCGAGGGTGCATTCTTTTTCTCACGAGGGTAATTTTTGGGCCGAAGATATTCCGGAATACCCCGAAGATGGCGTTGATTTTTTATCTCGCAACGCTCCGGAAATGAAAGAAAAACAAATTGTAGTCCCACGGGTTTTATAGCATGGAAAACCTTATTTGGGGTACGTTTGAACAATTAAGTGAGGGATTGGAGAAAAAACAATTCTCATCCGTTGAGTTAACAAAGGCTTTCATCGCACGCACGTACGCGATTGATAAATCCCTAAAGGCATTTTTGAATTTTGATGAAAAAAAGACGCTTGCTGAAGCTGAAGCATCCGATGTGCGTCGTTCCAGAGGACAAAGTCTCGGTAGACTAGACGGTGTGCCGGTGGGACTTAAGGATATTTTTGCCGAAAAAGGTCAACGTTTGACCTGTGGAAGTCGTATATTGGAACATTTTGTGAGTCCCTATGATGCAACCGTGGTGAAAAAATTAAAGGATGCCGGAGCTGTTTTGTGGGGAAGACTTAATATGGATGAATTTGCCATGGGCTCTTCTTCCGAGAATTCTGCTTTTCAAGTGACGAGTAATCCGTGGGACTTAGATAGAGTCCCGGGGGGTAGTAGTTCTGGAAGTGCGGCTGCCGTTGCCGCAGGCGAGGTCTCTTTGTCATTGGGAACGGATACGGGGGGATCTGTCCGTCAGCCGGCTTCCATGTGCGGAGTTGTAGGATTGAAGCCTTCTTACGGATGCATCAGTCGCTATG
Source organism: Puniceicoccales bacterium (assembly GCA_031266455.1). Lineage (GTDB taxonomy): Bacteria > Verrucomicrobiota > Verrucomicrobiia > Opitutales > UBA9783 > CABUVL01. Next base: position 39,917 of record JAISBA010000004.1, on the reverse strand, counting down.
GAATGGTTGCCTATGCAAGCTCATTGGACCAAGCGGGTCCGTTGGCGCGCACCGCAGGAGGGGTTGCGGCCCTTTTGCAAGTTTTATCGGGAGCCGATCCTAAAGATTCGACGTGTGCACGCATGCATGTTCCGGATTACTTAGCCGCTGTACAGTCCAGTGAAGGGAAAAAATGGATATTGGGAGTTCCGGAAGAGTATTTTGGAGAAGGCTTGGATTCGGAAGTAAAATCTTCGGTTGAAAAGGCAATTCATTTTTATGAAGCTCAAGGGTACATTGTAAAACCGGTTCATTTAACCTCCCTGGAATATGCGATTCCCGTTTACTATATCATCGCCACCGCTGAAGCATCTTCCAATTTAGCCCGTTACGATGGCATTCGTTACACTTATCGTAGTCCACGTGCAAAGAATATTGATGAAGTTTACGATCAGTCCAGGAGCGAAGGGTTAGGTGAAGAGGTTAAGCGTCGCATCTTATTGGGAACTTACGTCCTTAGTAGTGGTTACTACGACGCGTTTTACGGCAAAGCTCAAAAAGTAAGGCGGCTTATTTACAATGATTTTATGCGTGCATTCGCGGAAGTAGATGTCTTAGTGACACCTACTTCACCTGTGCCGGCTTTTAAAAAAGGAGAAAAGACGAGCGATCCATTGGCAATGTACTTGAGCGACCTTTATACAATTTCCGTTAATTTGGCTGGATTACCTGCAATTTCTTTTCCGTGCGGTTTTACCAATAGAGGGTTACCCATAGGATGCCAGCTCATTGGAAAACCGTGGGAAGAAACAACTTTGTTGTCGATGGCGTACACATTTGAAAAGCATCATCCCTTTAACCTTAAAATTCCGAATCTTTGATCTGTTTTAATATGACGCAATACGAAGCTGTTATTGGGTTAGAAGTTCACGTTCAACTAAAGACGCAATCGAAGTTGTTTACGCGAGCACCTTATCGTTATGGTGTTGAGCCGAATACCCTGGTGGATGAAGTTGTTTTGGGATTACCAGGCTCTTTACCCGTACTCAATAAGGCAGCCGTTTTGAAAACGGTGCAGGTGGGATTGGTATTTGACTGCGAGATTGCACGCCAATGCAAGTGGGATCGTAAAAATTATTTTTACCCAGATTCTCCTAAAAATTATCAAATTTCCCAATTCGATCAGCCCTTATGTCTCGGTGGACATGTCGAAATTGAACTTGAGGGTCCTGCCAGAAATATTCAAGGAAAACATCGTAAGGTAGCTTTGAATCGAATTCATCTGGAAGAGGATGTAGGTAAATTAACCCATTTGGGGCAAATATCTTGGATCGATTACAATCGTGCGGGGACACCGCTTATCGAAATTGTATCCGAGCCCGATATGCATTCTCCGGAAGAGGTTTTTGCCTATTTAAAATCTTTGGTCATGCATTTGCAGTACGTGGATGCTTCCGATTGCGATATGGAAAAAGGACAATTGCGGTGCGATGCAAACATCAGCGTAAGGCCTCAAGGAACAACCAGCTTAGGGACCAAAGTTGAGTTGAAGAATTTGAATTCGATTTCGGGGGTGTGCAACGGTGTTCGACACGAAATCAATCGACAACTGTACGCCATTGAACGGGGGCAAGCCGTTGTGCAGGAGACGCGACGCTGGGATGCCGATAAGTCTGAGAGTTTTGTCATGCGATCCAAAGAAGATGCCCACGATTACCGTTATTTTACGGATCCAGATTTATGTCCAATTTGTTTATCGGAAGCAGATATTCAGGCTCAGAAAAAAACTTTGCCGGAGTTTCCTTTCGACAAGCAGGAACGTTATTTGCGGACGTTACAATTGCCGTATACGGTGACTTCCGTCATTTGCCCCGATAAAAGATTGAGCGATTTTTTTGAATCCGCTTTGGGCTTTTATGCTAAAAATCCTCTGGGTATTGCCAATTGGATTGTAAATGATTTATTGAGAGAACTTGCCGCAGAAGATATGCATCAAGCCTGGAAGAATTTGAAAATGGATCCTCGCCAAGTTGCAGCGTTGGTAGAGTTGGTGGATTCAGGTATCCTATCTAAACAGAGCGCAAAAGAGGTATTTGATGCTACCTTTAAGACAGGCGAAGATCCACAGAAGATTGTGAAAGATAAAGGGTTAGAAATTTCTGTAGATGTGGATGCCTTAAAGATAATGTGTGCGGAAATTATAGATGCTTTCCCCAAACCTGCCGAAGAGTTTCGTTCTGGAAAGGAAAAGGCTTTGAATGTATTAAAAGGGCAAGTTGTAAAGCATACGCAAGGAAAGGTTCCTATAAGTGAGGTGGACCGCCTTTTAAGGGAGCTCTTATCCCAATAATGAAGCAAGATGTGTAAAAGTTTCCTCATAAACCTACGGTCTTTCAACGAAAGCTTCGATTATTGATGTACGGACTGCAATATGAAATGTGAAGTAGAAAAGCGATATGGCGTTTAGGTAAAGCATTAAAAATGTTCAATAAGCGTTAGGGTGGGCGTTGTAACGTAAGAAAAATAATTTGTGTTTAATGAATATTTAACTTATTTTAAAGTTTTAATTTAGTAAAAGTAATTTATAAAAAAGATTAACAAAAAGCTTGCTAATATTAAAAAAGTTAACAAGATGAACTGCATGAAAAAATATCTTTGTTTAATTGCATTTAAATTAATGGCGACATTACCGGGACTGGCTGTAGTATGTCCGCATTGTGGTCAAGAAGGGCACGATGAATGGGATTGCCCTCAAAATCCTTATGCGATGTGTCCACATTGCCACGTTCCCATGTCAATGGGAAATCATATGCCGGGTTGTCCGAATGATCCTCATGCGATGTGCCCACATTGTGGTATGATAGAAGGAAACCATATGCCGGATTGCCTGAATGATCCTGATCGTGATTGTCCGTATTGTCATGTTCCTATGTCAAGAGGTCATGGTCCAAATTGCCCGAATGATCCTGATCGCAGTCACCATTGTCCACATTGTCCAATGATATTCACAGGACAAGGAATGGTGCACACGCCGGATTGCCCGAATAGGTAACGAAGACTTACAAAATTTATAAACCCTACGAGAACACGTAGGGTTTATTTTTTGAATTATAAAAGGAGGTTTTCAACTTTACAGGAGTGGCTTTTTTTGAGACAATGAAATAAGTTGGATATGTGTTCATTTGAAGAATTTTTGATCTATCATCCGTGTTGCTTTGCACTTTCCAATGGACTCAAGGTCATTTTTTTACCCGTTGATCACACCGGTTTGGTTGCAATTCAAGCGTGGGTAAAAACAGGCAGTATTCACGAAGACAAATATTTGGGTGCGGGTATTTCTCATTTTGTGGAACATATGGTTTTTAAAGGGACGGAGCGGCGTACGTACGCGGATATCTTTTCGGAAGCACAAGCCTCGGGAGCCAGTCTCAATGCCTACACGTCGTTTGATAGAACCGTTTATACTTACGATGGTTCATCGGAATCTGCGGAATTGGGTTTGGATATTTTAAGCGATATGCTGTTGCATCCCACATTTCCATCCGAAGAAATGCTTAAGGAAAAAAAGGTGATTTTGCGTGAGATCGACATGTGCAACGATGATCCGGAGGATCGACTCAATCAAGTGGTATTTGAAAACGCATTTCGTAAGCATCCCTATCGATTCCCCATCATCGGCATTAAAAGTATTTTTGAACAATTGACGCGTGAAGATTTGGTTGAATACTGGCGTAAGCGCTATCCCATCAATAACATGACGTTGGTTATTGTGGGTAATTTGTCGTTTGAATGGATTCAAGAAAGGGTGAATCATTATTTTTCCACCTGTTTGCCAAAAAGTTTGCAACCGGTTTTAATTACTCGAGAACCTTTCCAAATGGCGGAAAGGGTGGAACGTTTTTATGGAGACTACCAATTGGTACGTGGAGTGTTGGCATTTAAAATTCCAGGGTTGGGTCACAAGGATGGAGCTAAGTTACAAGTTTTATCCAATGTACTGGGTTGCGGTGACAGCTCGCTGCTGTATCAAAAATTGAGAGAAGAGTTAAGATACGTTTATTCCATCGATGTATCCACCTGGATGGCTGATCAAGGATTATTTTGGATACAGTACGTATGTGATGGAGAAAAACGTGCTTGCGTGGAGGAATTTTTATCGAAAAATTTGCAGTGTATGGCGGAAGCAGCTATTGAAACAAAGCACGTGCAGAAGGCGCTTAAGCAAGCAATTGTATCGGAAATAGATACTCAAAAAACGGTATCGGGGCAAGCTCACCATTTAGGATGGGCTGACACCTGCCTGGGAGATCTGCAGTACTCGAAGCACTATTTGGAACAATTGAAACAATTGGATGCAAAAAGTGTAAAGGCAATTGTGAGCAAATATTTAAAGCCAGCAACTTGCACCAAAGTATCTTTGGAGCCAAAAGCATTGGAAAAGGTTTTTTTTAAAAAATCTACGGAGATACGTACGCAGCCTGTGGAATCGATAACCTTACCCAATGGCGTACGTTTGGTGATGCAGTATAATCCATCTTTCCCAAAAACGCACGTGCAGGTACTCAGTTTGGGGGGGGCTTTGTACGAACCGGAACATCAACGAGGTATTTCGCATTTGGTGGCTTCTTTGTTGATGAAAGATACCGAAAAGCATACGGCACGTGAAATTGCGGAAGCCGTTGACGCCATAGGAGGCCAGTTTAATAGTTTTACGGGGATTAATCACATAGGATTGGCTTTTGAATCTTTACCCCAAAACACGGCTATGGGATGTCATTTATTGGGGGAAGCGCTGCGTATGCCTCGATTTAAAGAGGAAACATTTGAAATTGAAAAAGCTTCTCAACTGGCTTCCATTCAGGAGATGATGGATGATGTATTTTATGTGGGATTTAAAAAAATGCGTCATCAATTTTTTGGACAACATCCCTACGCCGTAGGTCAGTATGGGATTGAGGACGACGTAAAAGCGCTGCGATTGGAACACTGTTGGCATTATTTTAGAAAAATTTTTGTTGGCCCCAATTGCGTCATATCGGCGGTCAGTCCGCTGCCTACGGATGAGTTAATAAAATTATTGGAGCCCATCGGTGATGGAATTTCGGAAAATTGTTTTGAAAAAGTGTCCGATGAAATCTTTTTTACTTCCGAACGGTACTGCGAATGCCAATTAAACAAAGAGCAATCGATGGTTTTCCAGGCTTACCCAATGGCAGGTATAGGTTCAAAAGACTATTATGTGGCCGACTATTTGGAAGAATTATTCAATGGCTTGTCGAGCCAATTTGTTATCGAAGTCAGGGAGAAATTAGGTTTGGCTTATACGGTTGGAGCCACGCGTTTAACGGGATTAAATCGAGGTATGTTGTGTTTGTTTGCAAGTACTCAGGCATCCCATTTGAAGACAGTTGAAGCAGAAATATTCAAAGCGACGCAACGTGTTTTGGACCGTCAGATATCTTCTAAAGAATTTGACCTATGTCGATCGCATCTTAAAGTGAGCCAGCAAACACGTTTGCAAACAATCGCCAAAAAGGCATTTTACGCCGGCATCAATGAGTTGTTTGATTTACCTCAAGATGCCTGGTTGAATTATGCAAAAGCCATCGATAGTGTATCCTTAGAAGAACTTTTTGAGCGATCCAAAGTGTATTTACAATCGGATCTTTCTCATACCCTGTTGGTTTCTTCTGAAATGTGAACAAAAGCCTTTGTTTCGGTGGGTAGAAATCTTTAGACCGTAAAATGCCTTTGGCCAGGGTTCTATGTTGCGTTTTCACAAAACAACTTGGTTTTTGTTACCACTTCATACATGAAAATGTAAAAATGGCATTATTGATTTGTGAGATGGCTGCAATCTGTTATTTATTAAAATCATGGGGAACCCAAAAGATATTACGCATTGCTTTGCCTTTGATAAGGTGCAAAAATCTCAAAACACTTCACGGGCTCAACGCATTCGCAGCGGATTTGTATACGGTACTTACATTTTGTTAGGTATATTAATTGTACTCCAGTTTTATTTTCTGTTCATTATTTAGTGTGCTGAAATTATCGTCTGGTAAAGCGAGAATTATAATGGGATTTCAATAGAGATAAAAGTATAGATAATATCAAATAGTTTTGCCTTCGTATCCAAGAGAGGATGATAAATACGGTTCGCAAGTGTGTTATTTTGAAACTAAACAAATAACCCAAGTGCACATGGATTACGTACGCAAAAACATTTCTTAAAGAAAGTAGCGTTTTTGTTTGTCAGAAATGGGTATGTGGAGAAATTCCATAACATATAGCATATCTTCCCAGACGACTCTTTTGGCTTCTTTAGTGGCATTACGTAGTAGATAAGAAGGATGGTAAGTGACCAGCAGAGGAATAGTGTGGAAGGAAAACCATTGCCCGCGACAATCGCGCATGCGTCTTGAAGCATCATGTCCCAGTAGACCGTTCACCGCGGTGGCTCCCAAAGCAACGATTACTTTGGGTTGGACAATGTCTACTTGCCCCTTGAGGTAAGGCAAGCAAAATTCCATTTCTGCCTGCGTGGGTGGACGGTTCCCGATCCTATTGGGAGTTTCGGGACGCCAATTCATAATGTTGCCAATGTACACATGGGAACGGGGGAGGCCCATTGCTTCAATAATTTTTGTCAAAAGTTGCCCGGCTCGTCCGACAAAAACTTCCCCTTGCTCTTCTTCGTCAGCTCCCGGAGCCTCGCCGCAGAAGAATAGGTCCGCATCTAAATTGCCGCTTCCGAATACAACTTTTTTGCCCGGATGCACGTGCGATAGACAAGTAGGGCATGCTAAAACGCGATTTTTTAGCCACTGCCAACGCTCTTGTTTGGGACCTGAGGGTAAAATTAATTGTTCCGATGTAGGTATTAAATCTTCCTGCGTCGGTGGTGGGTTGGGCGGCATTGAGATTGTTTGACTTGCTACGGAAACGGATTCTTCTGTAACAGCATCGTGGGCTATTTGTAAGAATTTTTGTAAGACATCCGCATCTAACGGAAATGTGCTTTTTTCGTAGAGGGTTGCTTGAATGTTTAGCAAATTTTTTAGTTCTTTGCAAACGTCATCCCGCATGCAATCAGTCCATTAAGTTTAAAAAGGTACGCTTTGGATCAATATCTTGTTCGTAGTCAACAGCTTTGAATCCAAACCCGAAAAGTTTCAGAAAATTTTCTTGATACCCACGAAAATCACTCAATGTGAGCAGGTTATCGGAATTGATTTTTTGCCAAATTGCCTTTACTTCCGATTGGACTTCGGGCATCAATTCCAAGTCATCTAATCTAATACAAGTTTCGCTCTCTTTTTTAAAGGATGGGTTATCAAACAACGCAGCAAACAAGCGGTATATTTGTTGAACACAATCTTCGTGTAGTCTTTTTTCTTTCATTACCTTGAATAAGATTGAAATGTACAGAGGAACCACCGGGATTGCAGAACTCGCTTGCGTAACAACCGCTTTGTTCACCGAGATAAGTGCCCGTCCTTGCAACCGATTATGCAAAAATTGATTTAATGTTTCCGCCGTTTGAGTCAGATGTTTTTTGGCACGTCCAATGGTTCCGTCTTTGTAAATGGGCCACGTGATTTCAGGCCCTATATAAGAGTAGGCCAGAGCTGTTACACCCTTTGCCAATAATTTTTCCTGCTCCAACAAACGGACCCAGCCTTCCCAATCTTCACCCCCCATAACCTTTTGTGTGTGCAATATTTCATCTTCCGTGGCGGATTCAAGGGTGGTTTCAAACACTTCGGCTTTGTCGGTATTAACCGTTTTTCCGGAAAATTTTTGGCCAACAGGTTTTAGGACAGATTTGTAAACATCTCCTGTGCTATCTACCCTTTGGGGAGCCGCTAAGCTATAAATGATGCAATCGACGGGACCCATTTTTTCTTTCAATGCTTTAACGGCTTTATTTTTAAAATCTTTAGAAAAAGCATCCCCATTCATGGAAAAAGCTTTTAAGCCATACGCTTGCGCCACTTTTTCAAAAGCTATCGAATTGTACCATCCGGCTGAAGCCGATTTATTATCTTCACCGGGGCGTTCGTAAAAAATACCGAAAGTATCCGCATGTCCACCAATGGCCGCAACGATTCTGCTGGCCACCCCATATCCCGTTGAAGCGCCTATCACAAGAACGCGTCGAGGGGCATTTTTAAACGGCTTTTGTGCGCGTACATAGTCAACTTGCTCTTGAATGTGCGACATGCACCCCTCCGGATGTGCCGTAATGCATATAAACCCACGAACTTTTGGTTTTATAATCATAGAAGGGCATTTTGCCCAACTTCTCCCATAAGGTCAAAAAATTTTTGTAAAAAAGTTTCCTTTTTTTAAATTAAAGATTTAAGGTAGGAAGCATTGGAAATCACTGAAAATTTTACCACGTTTTCGTTACTCGCAAGGTGGGTATTTCACGTGTAATTTTGCCTATGGAGAACAATAAATAATGGAAAGAAATGATATGAAATTAAGTCAAAAAATAGAAGAGGGATTAAATTTGCAGATGCATCACGAATTTGATTCGGCGTACATTTATTTAGGATTGGCTGCGGTATTGGACGCAACCGTATTTACGGGATTTGGACATTGGATGCGTAAACAGTACGAAGAAGAGCTTACGCATGCGATGAAATTTTATCACTTCATCAATGAGCGTCACGGCAAAATTTGCTTGCGCGATTTAATCAAGCCCGATTTTATGATAACAACGCCTTTACAAGCCTTTGAAAAAGCTTACCAAGCTGAATTAGACAATACGCAAAATATTCATCGTTTGTACGCTTTGTCGGTGGAAGAAAAAGACTATGCGACTCAGGAATTTTTGCATTACTTCATTAAAGAACAAGTTGAGGAAGAGAATACGGTCCAAATGATTGTGGATCAATTGAAGTTTGTTGGAGATCGTCCCGCAGCCTTATTCAGTTTGGATCAACGTGCTGGCCAACGATGAATGAATCATAGTGCATTGGATATTTTTGAAAACGCGTATTACCCCTATTGCGAAAGCTGCATGGTTCTTTTCTTTACCGACCCAAAGCAAATAAATAGACGCACTCCTGTGAGGCCATTTTACACGTAATATTTACGATAGATTCCTAAATTGATTCGAGGAACCGTGTTATCAACTTGGCATGTAAGCGGTGATATTGAATGGTTATATTAGGATCTAATGCGAAAGTTCTTCGGCAACGCGAACGAGTTCTGCAAGTGATTTTGCCTCCAGCGCAGCCCCTCCGATAAGACCTCCGTCGATGTCTTGTTTTGATAACAATTCCTTTGCGTTGCTTGGTTTAAGAGAACCTCCATACAGTAAACGAACCTGTTCCGCAATGTCTGCATTGTAGTGCGTATTCAACCATTGTCTTATAAAGTGGTGTATCTCTTGTGCAATTTCTGGGGTTGCCGTTTCACCGGTACCAATGGCCCAAATGGGTTCGTAAGCGATAGTAACGGCACGCATATCTTCGGCAGAAATATCTTTCAATCCGCTTGTCAATTCTCTTTCAATCACCGCGAATGCCCCCTGTTTCGATTGCCTTTCTGCCAGCGTTTCTCCAACGCACAAAATAGGCTTAAGACGACCTTGAAGTACAGTTTTCACCTTTTCATGGATGCATGCATCCGTTTCGCTAAACAACGTTCGACGTTCGCTGTGTCCTAGGATAACGTATGTGACACTCCATTCGGCCAACATGGATAAAGAAATTTCTCCCGTAAAAGCGCCCGATGCTTTTGCATGAATATTTTGGGCTCCTAATGCGATAGACCCACTCAAATGACGGTAAGCTTCGGGAATTGATGTAAAAGGTGGACAAATGAGGATTTCACTTTGGGTGGGAAGCGTTAAATGAGATGACAATTCTTCGAAGAAAGACTGTGTCTCTCTCGCTGTTTTGTTCATCTTCCAGTTGCCTGCAATTAAATAACGACGCATATTTTTCTCCTTTAGATAAAAAAATTATTTATTGTTTTAGGGTTTCTAACCCCGGTAATGCCTTACCTTCCAGCAATTTGAGGCTAGCGCCCCCGCCGGTACTTAGAAATGATATTTGTTGGGCACATCCGCTTTGGTGGATCGCTTTGACGCAGTCGCCTCCGCCCACAATGGTGGTCCCGGTAGAAGTAGCCATCGCTTGGGCAATTTTGATACTTCCTACGGCAGCAGCTTCTATTTCAAACACGCCCACGGGACCATTCCACAAAATTGTTTTGGCTTCGTGAATAAATTTTGTATAAATTTCTATCGTTTCGGGACCTATGTCGACGCCTTCCCAACTTTCATCTATAGAACCGTGGAATGTTTTAAGTGTACCCAAAGTGCGACCTTCTCTATCCATTTTATCGGTGGCCACTGTATCTACCGGCAAACATAATGCAACTCCTTTGCTTTTAGCTTTTTGCAAAAGTTGCAACGCCAATTCAACCTTGTCGTGCTCCACCAAGCTACTTCCCACCGTTTGGCCCTGCGCTAGGGCGAATGTGTAGGCCATGGCCCCGCCAATCAGTATACGATCGGCTTTATCAAGCAAAGCATCGATCACGTGGATTTTATCACTTACTTTAGCGCCCCCCAAAATGACGCAAAATGGTCGATCGGGATTCCCTACTTTCTGCTCCAAATATTGCAATTCCTTCTCGATGAGAAAGCCAACGGCTTTTTGAGGTACAAATTCAACCATGCCGACGGTGGAAGCGTGCGCGCGATGCGCGGTTCCAAAAGCGTCATTCACGTAAACATCTGCCAATCGTGCTAAAGATTTGGAGAATTCGGGATTATTGGCTTCTTCTTCTGCGTGAAAGCGTAAATTTTCCAGCAAGACAATTGAGTTTTCAGCCATTTCCTGAACAGCTTCTTCCACAACCTCTCCAATGCAGTCTTCTAGAAATAAAATCGGTTGATTGAGTTTTGTTGCCAAAGTTTGGGCTACGGGTCTCAGACTGTACTTGGCTACCACTTGACCTTTGGGCCGTCCCAAATGGCTTGCCAGAATAACCTTTGCACCGCGTTCTAACAAGAACTGAATTGTTGGTAAAGCCGCAACGATACGCGTTTCGTCCGATACGTTGCCTTGGGCATCTAAGGGAACATTAAAGTCAACGCGCACAAATACCCGCTTACCTTCAACCGCCACATCTTTTATCAGTTTTACACTGCTCATAACCTTTAGGATTGTAACAGCATTTTACGCCTCTTGAAAAGCTATTTTTTCAAATAAATTTTTTTGCCACTCCTCCTATTCTGCAACGAACTTCTCAAGAAATGCCCAAAAACTCAACGAGCATTCCAAAAATCTGTATCTATCGTGGGAATAGCTTATCTAAAACATCGCCCAAACAAAACATAGGAAAGGTAGGATGATCGATCGTACGTAAACATGAAAACGAAACTTGCCTTCATGGGTATCAATAAACGCACGCTCCCTTTTTTATAGTATAAAATTATAGATTTTTGGAATGTAAAAGGCAAATGCGCGTTTTATCTAAAAAAGTCTTTTAAATCTTCATGGGTTGGTTGTATGCCTGATTCACCTTTGTGCCAGTTAACGGGACACACTTCTCCGCACATTTCGAAATGTTGTAGCGCATCTACCACGCGCAAGGTTTCTGATACGGAACGGCCCAAGGGCATATTATTAACCATCTGGTGTTGAATGATACCTTGTTTATCGATGAGAAATAAGCCTCTATAGGCAACCAATGTTCCTTCCGCCTGCAAATGATCTTGTTCGTCGTAATAACAAGTGCCTGCAAGAATTCCGTAATCGTTGGTGATCGTTTTGTTAACATCGGCAACGATAGGGTAAGTTACGCCTTGAATGCCTCCTTCTTGTTTAGGCATTTGCAACCATGCCCAGTGACTGAATTCACTGTCGGTAGAGCATGCGATGATCTGGGTTGACCGATTTTCGAACTCTTTTATGGTTCTTTGGAAAGCGTGCAGCTCGGTGGGACATACAAATGTGAAATCTTTTGGATAAAAGAACAGTACGATGTATTGATTCCCTAAATACTTTTCTAGAGAAAAATTTTCAACAATCTGATTACCGTTAATAACCGCATTTGCGGTAAAATTGGGGGCTTTTTGGCCAACCAACGTAGAGATATGATGACAAGTATACATGCGTTATACCTGTATAGGTCTCAAGTAATTTTTTCAAGCTTTTATTTTTGTAATAAATGAGAAAATTAACCTCCAAAATGCTTGCCTGGGGTGTGGATAAGATTTTTGGAAAAAACACTTGGCAAAGGGGAAAAAGCAACTACCGTATTTAGCCAAAGGTGGGGTATCCAAGTGGCTAAAGGATGCAGACTGTAAATCTGTCAGGGGTTCCCTTTCGAGCGTTCGAATCGCTCCCCCACCACCAGATATTTTAAAAATCACCTATCTGAAAAGCGCTTTGTTGTAAGTCTTCATGCGTTAGTTTTTTTGTTAATTTTAAGCGCAGGAGGTGAGATATGCTCTTGAGTTTAAAGAATTTTTTTAAAGTACTGTAGGCTTCATAGCCGCAATGTTCGATAAGGTTGAAATGTTTCTTGAAGCAACACGCGTACAGCAGTTGAGATAAGTGATCGTAACAAATTGTATCTTCAATGCGGTCGCTCTTGCACGCTTGCGGCGGTGTTAGAAATTTTACCTCGGCTTGGATTTGTACGGATGTGGCCTCCTGAAATTCTTTTGGAAAGCATCCGAGCGAGATAGGAAATTCTTTAGTTTGAAATTGAAGTTCCGCCGTAGGCCATAGGTCTGTATGCGTTGGATTACGTTCAGGGCAGGGTTTTCCGCAGCAGCTGGAAGTAAAAGTGGTGGAATTTATTTTGTGCGTTCCGCGCATGGATATGCATAGATGTTCTGCCTGCATTTCGACGCGTACACCTTGGGCGTGCGTAAGTTCAAGCAGCGTATTAGCGATCTGGTATGTGAGACGTTCTTGAATTTGGAGTCTTTTGGAAAACATGTCTATAATACGATGTATTTTCGACAAACCGATGACTTTTTTGTTGGGTAAATAGGTAATATCACAGTGCCCAAAAAAAGGTAATAGGTGATGTTCGCAGAGGGAATAAAATGGAATCTTTTGGATGTAGACAGGCGCATCGTTATCGCAATCAAACAATGCGTCGTTAAGAATTTCTTGTGCCGATTGATGGTAGCCTTGTGTCAATTCAAGAAAACTTTGGACGACCCTGTGAGGTGTCTTTAGGAGTCCTTGTCGGTTAGGATCTTCACCACATTTTACAAAAAGTTCTCGAAAAAACAATTCTCCAGAATTATACAATTCTGCTGCGTTTGAAATGTCGTTATCCATGACGATGAAGATTAGTGCTTCTGCTTTCTAGGTTGCATATCGGCCAATAAAGTGGACAGTCGGCCATTTGAAAAGCAGCATAAAAGTGTGGGGGCCATGGGTGTCAATCCTTCAATGCGGGCAATAAGTTCATTGAGTGAATCGAATGTATTTACCTTAATCCCGTTTTGTTGTAATGTTTGCCTAACTTGAGCAGAATCCATGGGTATTAAAGGTTGAATAAATTGGTCGCAGTAGATGTTTGCTTTTCGTGGAGCAATCCAAACTTCATCGGCGCGATAAAAAGTTGGGTAAGCTTGTTGCGCAAACCAGGTAGATGCGCTGGTGTTACACGCGGGTTCAAAGCAGGCAATCAAGTAATGGTGTGGATAATGTAATTTGAGCGTTTCCAGCATGGATTGTATGGCGGTTGGGTGGTGGGCAAAATCTTCCAGTATTGTCAATTGTTCGGACTCGAAGAGCATGGATTGACGCCGGCGAACACCCAAGAAAAGCGTAAGGCGTTGCATATCTATGGCGGTATGTTGATTCACGTAACAGGCAACGATTGCTAAGGCGGCGTTGTGGGCATTAAATCGGCCCAATAAAGGGAGACAAATATTGGCAAAGATGCATGTTTCCGATTGGTATAAGTCGAACTGACTACCATGGAGAGTGTCTGTAAAGTTTTTAATTTGCCATTCATTTTGATTTTCAAACCCTACGCAATGCGTATGCGTCCAATCGCATGGAAGTAATTCCATCACTTTCGGGTCGTCGCCATTCATAACGATGTGTCCGTGCGAAGGGACCATACGTGTCAGTTGGTAAAATGTACGTTGAATGGATTTGAGGTTGTCAAAAATATCTGCGTGGTCAAATGCGATGTTGTTAATGATGAGCGTATGCGGCCAATAGTGAAAAAATTTACTTTTTTTATCAAAAAATGCCGTATCGTATTCGTCGCCTTCCAATACAAATGGAGCTTTCGCGTCGCCCAAAGAAGCACCATGTTCAAAATTATTGGGTAATCCTCCAATCAGGTAGCCTGGGTTACAAAACTGCTTTAACAGGTAGGTTAATAGGGCGGTTGTGGTAGTTTTGCCGTGGGTTCCCGTTACAACAAAAGTTGGACGCTGCGGAATAATGTATTGTTCTAAAAATTGTGGGAAAGAGTAAAGGGGACAAATGGGTTCGTTGAGTAAATATTCAATTTCTGGATTTCCACGAGAGATCACATTCCCCACGATGATACAATCGGGTTTTAATGTTTGTAGTCGCTGCACATCGAATCCTGTGTAGGTTTCTATCTGATTTTTCACGAGCAGGTCGGCAATAGGATCAAAAAATTGCGTATCGCTGCCTACGATTGAATGCCCTAATTCTTTGAGCAATAAGGCTACGTGAGCCATGGCAGTGCCGCAGATTCCCATTAAATAAATCTTCATGAGAGTGCTTTTCTATATTGGATGAGGGGGGTATGTCTAACTTTTTTTGCAACTATTATTGCGCTTTCATCGGTATCTAAATTTAGATGTTGCCCAATCATCGCGTTGTTTTTGAACAGGCAAAAACTTGGGTAATTTAGTCGTACGCATAGGCATGCAAGCGGTTATTCTACCTCATCCAGCAGAGCGTCTGCAATTTCATCCAGATGTCGCGGTGTGGGATAATGTGGATTTTGAATCAATTTTTGAGCCATTTTAACTTTTTCAGGCCTAATGTCAGATGTGACTTTAGGAGGTGGTAGGGTCGCTGTGGTAGCTTGCATGTTTTCGGAGATTTTACATTTAAAATCCTGCGCATTAGGTTTTATGATCTGCTTCATAAGTTCAGTAGAGTTTTTAGCCGCGTGTACCTGATTTAATTGCTTCTGTTGTGGATCCGTTGAATTATTCATAGGTATGTTGGGAGCAATGACTGAAAGTCACGTGAAGTGTGCAGAACATAAAAACTAGATCATTTAAGTACTTATTATGAAAAATTTCAAACATATTTGTTTGATTTATTAATGTATAAGTTTTAAAAATTACTTGGATATGAGCGAAATGGATCCAATATTCTGTTGTTTGTGTAAGATGAAACGATTAGATTTTCATACGTTGTGGGTAAGGTAATTTTTGATAAGTAGGCATGAAAATTCCGTTTCTATTGGGAGTTATCTTGTGTGTGCAATGGACAACTTGGGTCGCTGCGGTCCAAAATTATGTGTTAACAACCAATGGGAAATATGTCGTGACAACGGCTGTTGCTGTACAATCCATAAAAAACAGCAATCCTTGCAGCACTTTGCAAGTCATTATTTTTATGGATGGTGTATCCTTCGAAGATGCTGATAAACTACAAGCTATGTCCGACGAACGGTGTACGGTTTTTCTGGTAAATTTACAGGATCCTCAATGGAAATCAATGCCAACGATAGATGGTGGACAGATAGATTTGATGGACTTTGCAGACCGGATTAAAAGCGATGGATGGAGTCGATTGGTTAATCTACGCTTATTATTTCCGGATATCTGGTTTTCAGACCTGTTGCCGGAAAGCGTACGAAGTATTAATAGTTTTTTGTGGTTGGATTCTGATCTTATCGTTGTGAAGAGTTTAGCTCCTTTATTTGATGAATGTGAGGGTATCGATCAGGAAATCATTGGCGCAAATTTGTACTTTCCAACACACGGAGGCGTGGGTTGGGTTGATACGCGATATATTTTTGATCCACAGGCCATAGATCAAGACAGTGAACATGGATTTGCCCGCATCAGCGGGGGTGTTGTCTTTTGGAAGATTGAGAGCTTGGTGGAGCGTTTTGTTTTTCAAGGATTCAATGAATTGTTGTTATTGTACGCGGAAAGAAAACGTAAAGAAGGAATAAATCCACAAGAAGAGGTTATTTTCGATGATTTTCTGAGGCAGCAAAGACGCATATATTTTTTTAGTCCACGGTATAATGCAAATCCTGATCCCGAATTGCGATATATTTTTTTAACGAATTGGCCGGAAAGCCCAACGGAAGCAGACTATCGTCGAAGAATTCAGACTGGATTAATCAGAGATAATCGGTCTGTGGATTCTCTGGTATCTTTGGATTCACAAGGGGATATAAAACAGTTCAATGAGCATATGCAAGCGTTTGGTAATGGAGATGTAGTCATATGGCATTGGGATTGCGTAAAAAAACCATGGAAAAAAAGTCATTCTAGCGCTTACAGTGATAAGCCAACACGTTTATGGTGTACCTTTCGTCAGCAAACACCTTTCAAAATACCTTTATCTATTCCTCAAGAAATGGACTTGACAGAATAAGCATTTAAAGTCAGGGTTCAATTTTTATTTGTTACCATGACTCATTTTTCAGATTTAAATCTTGATGCATCTATTTTAAAAGCGTTGTCGGAACAATCTTACAAGACGCCAACGCCGATACAACAACAAGCCATACCGCATGTATTAGCTGGGAGCGATTTTTTAGGTATCGCGCAAACGGGAACCGGTAAAACCGCTGCATTTGTCTTACCTTTGTTGCATCGTTTAAACGAAGACCCTATTTCGAAAAATTGGCATTTGCCCAGATCGATTATTTTAACACCCACGAGAGAATTGGCCGCGCAAATCCACAAAAAACTAAAAGATTATGGGAAATACTTAAAGTTAACATACGGTGTTATTTTTGGTGGCGTTAATGAAAAGCCTCAAATACGCATGCTGCATCAAGGGGTTGATATTTTAGTGGCTACGCCAGGCCGCTTTTTGGATCTTTTGCAGCAAAAGTGTTTTTCGCTGAAATATGTTCAGTGTTGCGTGTTAGATGAAGCGGATCGCATGTTAGATATGGGATTTTTACCGGATATAGAGCGTATTGTTAAGCAGTTACCCCAATGCCGACAAACTTTGTTATTTTCAGCAACGTTACCCAAAGCAATAGAACACCTGTCGGATCAATTTTTAAATCATCCCGTACGTATAGACATCACACCACCTGCAACGGCTTCCAAAAATATTGAGCAAAGTTTATTTTTTGTACAGAAATCGCAAAAACAGGAACTGTTGCACAATATTTTAAAACACGATGCTTGCAAACGCGTGTTGGTTTTCACTCGTACTAAGTTCGCTGCCGATCGAGTTTGCAAAGGATTAAAGCGAGGGGAGGTGGCTTCGTCTGCCATCCATGGAGATAAATCGCAACGGGAGCGCGAAAAGGCGTTGAATAAGTTCAAATTGGGAGCCATACGTGTCCTAGTAGCCACCGATGTGGCCTCACGCGGTATCGATGTGGCGGATATTACGCATGTAATTAATTACGATTTACCTGAGGAACCTCACGGTTACGTGCATCGTATTGGACGAACGGGGCGTGCCGGCAATAGGGGATGTGCTTTTTCATTTTGCGATTCTGGAGAAAAATCCCTGTTAAGACATATTGAAAAGTGTATTCAAAAGGAAATTCCAGTGACGTCGGCGAAAGTTTTTTGGCCCGATTTCGAGCCTGCTAAAGTACCCGAAAGTGAAAAGACTAAAAAAGCTCCCAGGGTCCATTTTTATAACGCTAAGGTTGCTCGGAAGAAGCGAAGCAATGCGTAAGTAATATAAAACGTTCTTCATGAGCAGAGATCACATTTTCAATAAAAAGATTTGCAAAGAGTTTTTTGTGTAAACTATGATTTCTTTTGATTGTAGGATTTAAGACCGCCAATAAAAAAACAAGAGGATTTTTTGATGTCTCAAAGTGTACGTCCTTACGAAACAACCGAAAATAATTGCAAAACGGCAGATGTCGTGAGTCGGGAATATACGTATTGGCGCCGTAGACTTACGTACGGCCTCATCGTAGGATACGCTTCCTTTTACCTCGTAAGACAAAATTTTTCAATGGCTAAAACGTCTCCGAAATTCCCTTTCAGTGCCGAAGCGGTGGGTTGGGGGTTTTCTGTTTTTTCCATTATTTACGGTATTTTTAAATTTGTAAGTGGAGCTATTTGTGACCGTTCCAATGCCCGTTACTTTATGCCCGTTGGTTTGGCATGCGCCGCATTGGTCAGTTTAATTGCAGGGTGCTGTCATTCGGCATTTTGGTTTGGTTTGATGTTGGCCATAAGCGCTTGTTTTCAATCGATGGGTTGGCCTTCTGTTGCCAGAACCCTAACCCAGTGGTTCGGTCCACGTGAATTGGGCATGCGGTGGGGGATCGTAAACGCTTCGCATCAATTAGGCAGCATCTGCATTTTATTGGGAGGTGCTTGGTTGTTGGAATGTTACTCCTGGCGTTATCTTTTTATTGTTCCGTCCATCATTTGCTTTGCCATTGCAATTTGGTTGTGGGATCGTTTAAGAGATACGCCCGAGTCTTTGGGATTGCCATCCGTAGAAGTTTATGAAGGTTTGCAAGTTGAAGAGGAGATTCCTTTGTCAGATGCGCACGAGAGTTTTTTTACTGTTTTTAAAGAACATATTCTGTTTAATTATCGTTTGTGGATGGTTTGCGTTGCCAACTTTTTTGTTTATTTTGTAAGAATGGGATACTTTTGCTGGGGACCTACCATCATTGCCCAGACGCAACAAAGTAGCGTCATGGTAGCCGGTTGTAAAGTTGCCATTTTGGAAGCAGGTGGATTGTTGGGGGGTTTATTTGTGGGTTGGTTTACGGACAAATATATGCCGAGTCGAAGAGGTGTTTGCGGTGCTTACATGATGATTTTATTGGGCGTCGTTATTGGAATTTATTGGATTCTTACCAGCGTTGTTCAAGATCCTTTATGGAGTGCGTGGATGTCGAGTCCGGTTGTGGATACAATGTTTTGGGCTGTTACGGGATTTTTGATTTATGGACCTCAGACTTTAGGCGGATTATCAGGTGCCGAATTTGGTTCCAAAAAAGCCGCCGCTGCCGCTGCAGGATTAACGGGCACGGTGGGTTATTTGGCCGGTGGATGCGTGGGTATTGGAGTTCCAACGATTGCCAAGTATTGGGGATGGAATGCCGCTTATATTTCATTTGTCGTAACATCCATTTTGGGAGGCATATTTTTCGCACTCACATTGAAGAAAAGGTGATGTTGGGAGAGGTTACTTTAGGTCCAAAAACTTACTTTCTGCCAAATATAAACGAAGAAAAGTAAAGGTGGCTTTAACTCAAAAAGCGTATGAAGCTAAGAAACTAATATGAACTTCGTCACATAAACATATGTTTGCATTGACCTTTGTGTTAAAAGTCCAGCACTTTCTACCTATACAAAGATTCTAAGGAACATAGAAATGAACTCTTAAAAAATCGAGTAATTAGTTTTCTCACTTGTAGGGGCATCATAAAACCACAAAAAGGCGCCTTCAGAAGAAATATTGTATTGTTTTGCAAATGTTAACATGTATTGTGGCCGTTATCTATTGATCTTTGAGTGAATGCTTATCCGAAATTTTGTAAATTTTCTTTACTGCTTAACTTCTTTCAACTCTTTCTCTGCGAGCTTTGCCACGATTGCACAAAACAGGAATATATATGTGAATCTATAACTGGCTGAAAAAAACACGGAATCGCAACAGCCGGCAATGAGGTAAGCACCATTTAAGGTAATAAGTGCTTGGCCGTAAAAACTACATCTGTGTTTCCAGCCATAATAAAAACTGTAACCAAACCAATACGTAAATGCAATTATTCCTAATAACCCCCACTGGACGCAAATATGTAACCATTCATTGTGGGGTTGGTGGTACTCACACATCAGCGATGCCCTGAAAGAATGGGTCCCGTGACCCATAAGCGGCTTTTGCTTGATTAAAATGAGACATTGGTGTGCCATTTTTAAACGTTCTGAACTGGAGGCATCAAATTGTTTGGAGGCATCAAATGAAATTCCCCAGCAATCTAAGTGTATATAATTTAATTGCGGGTGCGGTGAAGACTGTTTAAAAAGTTTTACATCCATATAATTATAAAGATGATAGATTAGAGATTGCTTGAGGGAGCAGATTTTTTGCCTCATAAATTTTTGCCTGAATAACTGTATCACTTTTGAATAATTTAATTTACAAGCATTGTATTGTGGTTTTAACACAGCAAGTATCGTATTATACTGTGAGTGTGCAAAGCTTTGAACACGCCTTAATAGAGCAGTGGGTTTTTTGTAGGCACAAGCGACAATTAGGCCAACCAGTAGTATGGATAAAAGTGAGCGCAGAAAATACTTTTTTAGAAAAAGAAGTATCATTAAACTGTATCCGATTACAAATACAACGAACCCTGTTTTTTCCGTATTGATATAGAGTAAATAATAACAAAACATTCCTATGAAACATATGCAAATGGTTTGCTGTTTAGATGTGCGGTACAAAATCAATTGAGTCCAAAGGAGCAAGAGAGCAAAAAATAAGCTTACGGCAATTGGATTCATATGGTATCTATGTCGGTGAAACAAAACGCTGCAAAGAAGGCATAATAGACTACCGATGACAAAGCTGCCTAATAATAGGGATGCGGATTTTTTATCGTAGTAAAAGTAGGGTAATAAGAAAATAAATAATAGAAAGTAGGCATATTTTCTAAATCCGTAACTACTCACTGCTAAGGGGGCATTAGAATATATAATGCCAAAAAATACCACAAAAACAATGCAATATGCAGGTTTCCAAAAGGGTATTCTTTTGTGAAAATTGTAAAATGTTGACTTAAATTTTTGGTCAAAACAGTAGTGTAGCCACGCGCACGTTGTTAATCCTACCCAACCTATGGATACGGGGACTATGGAAAAATAGCAACCTATGCTTACGCACAATACAAAACCTCTACCTAGGTACAATAGGAAGCCCATTTTTTTATTACAAATAAAATTTTGCAAATGACAACATTTTTGTGTGTAACTAACACTATTAAAGGCACTATTTACATCTGAATATAAAGGAAAGGTATTTGGAGCCTACGACATTTGATCTTGGGCAAAAAGATCTTACAAAATAGTTGCTTTTTTGCGTTGAAAATAAGTTGCTTTTTCATTTTTCTGTTCACTGTGTTGCTTGGGTGGCGGAATGGTAGACGCTGAGGACTTAAAATCCTCTGACCGTAAGGTCGTACGGGTTCAAGTCCCGTCCCGAGCACCATAAATTAATTTTGAATATTTTAGTATTTTCCATGTCTGTTCTTCTGAAAAATGTAAAGGTAGTTAGTTAGACTTGGGATATTTTTATCATTTTTTTGGATAGAATACTGATTTATGCATACACGTACGTACCCTGATTGTGTAAATCGGTAACTTCAAAGTTAACGTGATATTGTTGTGCAAACTGAATTGCTTGTGTTTGAACGATGTCTGAACCGCTTTGGGAAATTGTGAGCAGGTCATTTAAGCTCAGTTGGGAAAAAAAGGTCCTTCCTTTGGAGGAACATTGAGAATCTATTGCAGCGATACCGGGTACATCTTTTATCAACTGACAACGGTCTGCCTTGAGGGCGTGTGATAAAATAAGGGCAGTTAAATCGGAACCTCCGCGCCCTAAAGTAATTAAATTATTATGTTCATCTAAAGCTTGAAATCCACTGACGACAATAACATTTTTCTTGAGTACCTCTAGATAATGTGAAACATCCACATGCCATTGATGTTTTTTTGTCCTTTGCAAGCCTACGAGGGCTCCGCTTTTTACATTTATGGGTATATCGCAGGCGTTGAGTGCGAGGCCTAAGAGTGCACACGATTGTTGTTCGCCAAGAGATAGGAGTAAGTCTAAACTTTGCCCTTTTGGCATGTGAGGATTTATGCGTTGGGCTTGACGTAGTAGACGATCGGTTATTCCTTTGAGTGCGGATACAACGACCACAAGTTGGTGCCCTTGTCGATGTAAAGATGCAATGGAGTGCGCTATTTTTGTAAATTTCCGTTCACTATTTAATACGCTACCACCGAATTTTTGTACAATAAGAGCCATGAGGGTCGCTAAAAACGGTGTTCTTTGCTTGACAAAAGACGCTTCAAATTGGCCCTATGCAGCCACACAACAATGACTGCAAACACCATCAGAGGTAAGGCGTGTTTTTGTTGTACAGGAGCCTCATTGCACAGAAAGTTAAAGCACGGTAAGGTAACCACAAAAATGACGGAGGCTAGCGATACGTAGTGGGTTAATTTAAAAATGCTCAACCAGACGATCAAGCCTAGTATCAGTGGAATGGGTATTAAAAATGCTAAGCCACCGATGAGTGTAGCCACCCCTTTACCGCCTTTAAAATAGGTAAAAAAAGAAAATCTATGCCCTAATAAAGCGCCCAAAAGCGTTAAATAAGGTTCATTAAAGAGTATTCCGAAGTAAACGGCTGCGCATCCCTTAAAAGCATCCAGCAGAAATACGCTATACCCTGCTTTTTTGCCTAGAATTCTCAATACATTTGTTGCCCCTGGGCTTCCGCTACCTGTCTGAAAAATACAAATGCCGTGAGCTTTGGCGATTAAAAAGCCAAAAGGGATAGCTCCTAAGAAATAGCCGATAGCTAAACTGATGATAATCGCCTCCATCTTCAGTATTTTACTGAATCATTCATCTTTTTAAAAGCCAAGCTTAAAACATGTGAAACTTGAACTGCAGTTAGGCACAATTTTAAGTAGTACCTATATAAGATACGACACCGAACAACCAGAGAATCTAAAAATAGCCTTTGCGGCTGGTAAGTGAGAGTCGTGGAACATATGTTTATTGTCTAAAATGACTGGTTATTTGGTAAGATGGAAGAAAACCCCATAAGATCTGTTATTACTTAGAATAGAGAGATCATGCGGTGAATGAAGCTAGTTACTGAATATTTTCATATTTAATAAGGCCTCCACAAACTTTCAGCGCTTTTAGAGTAGCTGCATTTTCCTTGCGTTCCGTTTTTGAAATTCGATCCACAAACAAAATTCCATTTAAGTGATCCACTTCATGTTGGATGCAACGTGCCAGCAAGCGTTCGCAGGTAAGTTCGTGAGATGTTCCCTCAATATCTTGGTATTTTACAAAAATCTTTAGGTAGCGGTTAACGTGTCCACAGACGTTGGGAATGGAAAGGCACCCTTCCTTGCCTAACGTTAAAATGTCGCCTACGGGATAGAAGGAGGGATTGACCAACACTAATGGCTGAACTAATTGTAAAGGAATTGGTTTATCATCCAAAGTAACCATTTCGTTATTGGGTTCCATTTGCAAATCGATAACGACGACTTGCTGCGTTTCTCCCATTTGAGGGGCAGCAAGCCCAATACCTTTTGCGCTGTACATGATTTGCAGCATGCGATCCACTTGTTCTTGGAGACGTTTATCGAATTGCTTTACGTGTACCGCTTTTTTGCGAAGTACCGGTGCGCCATACGCACATATTTGAACGGAAGTCACGATGGTTAAACGGCTCCTTCGGGTTTCAACTCGGGTACTAGGGATATGTCGGATACAGGTTCTACTTTAATCGCCTGAGGTATTACAACTTCTGAAACAAGGGTTCCGTGTTCCAGTATTTCGTATACATACTTACCTTCCAACGTTTCATGCTTCAGCAAGGCCTGCGCCAAAGATTCCAGGCAATCTTGTTTTTCCGTTAAAATCTCAACGGCTCGATCGTATTGAGAGCGTACGATTTTTGCAACGGTTGCATCAATGGTTTGTGCGGTTTGCTCGCTATAATTTTGCTCACGGGCAATTTCGCGTCCTAAAAAGATGTGATCCTGATTGTCGCCAAATGCCAAGGGTCCCATATCACTCATGCCCCAGTCGCAAACCATTTTGCGAGCTAATTTGGTGGCGGAACGAATATCGGCAGAAGCGCCACTCGTTTGTTCTTTAAAAATGAGTTCTTCCGCAATACGGCCTCCCAAGGAACAGCAAATTTGATTGAGTGCCTGTTGCTTGGAATAATTTAAAATGTCCTTTGAAGGCAACATCATGGTACTCCCTAAATTCTGTCCTCTGGGAACTATCGTAACTTTGTGTATGGGAAGCAATCCATCGTCAATGACACCTTGCACGATAGCGTGACCGGCCTCATGGTAAGCTGCGATGCGCTTGTCCTTATCATCCATCAATTTTTTACGCTCTCGACCAAAGGAGATTTTATCGCGCGCTTCGTCCAAATCAATCGGCTCCACCACTTTCTTAGACTGACGAGCTGCCAGAAGCGCACCTTCGTTTAAAAGATTTTCAAGATCGGCACCCGAATATCCAGATGTATTGCGAGCGACTACTTTCAAATCGACCGACGGGCTCAACTTTATTTTTT
The DNA here is from genome assembly GCA_031266455.1 of Puniceicoccales bacterium. Taxonomy (GTDB): domain Bacteria; phylum Verrucomicrobiota; class Verrucomicrobiia; order Opitutales; family UBA9783; genus CABUVL01. The sequence continues at coordinate 15,407 of JAISBA010000004.1, read as the reverse complement.
TAGCGTGAACCTGCAAAATTTGCTCGCGACCATGAATATCCGGTAAGTCCAGAACAATTTGTCGGTCAAATCTCCCGGGACGCAAAAGTGCACTGTCTAAAACGTCAGGTCGGTTGGTCGCAGCCATCAAAATGATCCCTTCCCGCGATTCGAATCCATCCATTTCCACCAGCAGCGCGTTAAGCGTTTGCTCTCGTTCATCATTGCCACCGCCGAGTCCGGCGCCCCGTTGACGGCCAACGGCATCAATTTCGTCGATGAAAATGAGGCAGGGCGCACTCTTTTTCCCCTGTTCAAACATATCCCTTACGCGTGATGCGCCAACCCCCACAAACATTTCCACAAAATCGGAGCCGCTAATGCTAAAGAAAGGTACGTCGGCTTCTCCGGCAATTGCTTTAGCCAAAAGTGTCTTACCCGTACCTGGGGCTCCAACCATTAAGCATCCTTTGGGTACACGCCCCCCAATTTCTTGGAATTTTTTTGGATTTTTAAGGAAGTCGACAATTTCTTTCACCTCTTCTTTAGCCTCATCGCATCCGGCCACTTCTTTAAATGTAACTTTCTTCTTATCCTCCTGCAATAACCGTGCCCGACTGCGTCCAAATCCCATGGCCCCTTTCCCGGCCATGCGAACTTGTCGCATAAATAGGAGATACAAAACCCCTAAAATAATCAAAAAAGGTAGGACATTAATAAGGATAGAAGATAACAACGTACTCGCGGGACGCTCTTTAAATTGGAAGCCCAAATTACCATCTAACAGCTCATTAAATCGAGCGTCGGTGAGTCGTCCCGTAGCTTCAAAATGAAGGGGCAGCGAAACTGCGTTACGCGTTCCCTGACCTCTCATTTGCTTAGCCCAAATGTTAGTGGCGTCGTCCTGTAAAATGCTGTAAATTTTTTCAACATCATTTTTCAAACGACCTTTCATTTTATACCACTGATGTCCTCCGGTGGCATCCGATTGAATTTCACCATTTTCGATGAGGTGTTGCCGAGCCATCGTTAACACTTGCGATACGGTGAGATTAAGTCTACCTTCCGGGGTCAATGCCAGAGAATTTAAGAGTAACAAAAATAACAAAATGATTCCCCATACGAGAAAACTTTTAGGCTTAAACGATTTCTGTTGAAGGTTGTTCTTATCAGAGCTATTTACCTTTTTTTTCATTTTGACATAGTTTTATACTATTTCACCAAATTTTATAAGTTAAAAAAACAGATAATTTTGTTTGCGGTTCCACTTTAAAATAGTGTGCAGGCGGTAATCCTGGAATCCAAATGATTTGGTTGTTATCATCGCAAATAACAGGCACTTGGTGTCTAGTGGAATGATTTATTTTACGTTCTACAAATAAATTTTTAATTTTTTTTTCATGGTCGAAATAAATGGGACGATAGCGATCTCCCGGTTGCCAAGATCGTACATGCAATTTTTGTGTTAATTTTTCAGCATCTAAAAATGTGCAATCTGCATCCGCATAATATCCAGAAAAGATTTTTTCTTTATCGGCTTCGGACAAGTTTTTAAAAGATCCACTTAAGCAAGCTTTATGAGGAAAATAGATGTGACTTGCAATTGGAAAGTACATGTGCAGCTTGTTACCGCGGGAAGATAAGTACGATTGACATTGTATTTTCCCGTCTTTAATGCAAATGCGGTATTGGGAATTAAGAGTCAGGTAATAATATTCAATCCCATGTTTTAAAGCACGAAGTGTTTTTTCGACCATCGAAAATGTAATCGTTTTGATGCCAAAAGACATGAACCATTCCGTAATAAATTTACGCTGCAGGTAAAGTGGCATGGATGTAATCCATTTGTTTGCAATGGACGTTTGGGTTAATTTTTCCTTGAACCGATAAAGATCGCAAATGGTATCTACACCTTGTTGTTGTTCTAAAACAAGCTCACATGTTTTTTGGAATCCTGAACGCCATTGATTTTTCCCAAAAATGCGATCCATACAAGGCAGCAAGTGATGTCGTACACGGTTACGTAAATAAATGGTGTTCGCATTTGTTTCATCGGTCACATAGGGTATATTAAGTGCATTGCACGCTTCCGTGATTTGGGTTTTGGAAAGCGTGAGTAAAGGACGCAATCGAACTTGATGATTTGGGAAATACTGAACAGGTTTTGGGGCTACCAACCCTTCCAGGCTACTCCCTCTCACAAATCGCATGAGAAATGTTTCGAACAGATCGTCCTGATGCTGTCCCAAAATTAAGCATCGACCTCGATGTCGATTGAGCACGTGTGTAAAGTAGTTGTAGCGTAAATTTCTTAACTGTTGTTCATCCTTTGCCGACTGACTTAAATCCCGTTCGCCAATTTCTATGGGCACATCCAATTGTTGGGCCAATGAACGCATATGATTTGCTTCCCTATCGGAGGCTTGTCGCACTTTATGATTGTAATGAAGTAAGACGCAAGTATTTTGTGGCCAATGCAACCTTATAAGGTATAAGAGGCATAGGGAATCAGATCCGCCGGAACAAGCTACGAACAAAGTTTCACCCGCATGCGTATCTAAAAAATTGACCACTCTACTGTCCAAATCCTTTTTCTGAAATATTTGAGCCAAACGGCTATATTGTTCCAGAAAAGAAGGGTGCTTCATGTTTACAGCTTTCCAGCACCTTGAATGCTTTGAGGCGATGATTTTTGCTGTGGCTCTGAGCACATTTCTGCGGTTGCTTGAGTATATTTCTTTTTATTATTAACCACTAAAACACGGACATAGAAATTCTTATCTCCCATAATGTTTTGTGCGTGTTTTAAAGCCAGGGCTGTTGATAAATTGGGTTGGTTGCGTTTATCGGTAAAAATATTCTCTAATCCTATGAATTCGATTAGCTTAGAGCGTTGAAGCGCTTTGAGGATATATTTGTTAACTTCACTTAAAATCAAGACACGTTTGTTGCAGTACATGTAATACAGCAATTCTTCCAAAGCAAGGATACAAGTTGCGTCGATATGCATCACATTGCGCATTTTGAGGATAATAATTTTTAAAGAAGGCCTTTCGCTTATCATCCTCATTTGATCCCGAAAGATTTCTGAAGAAGCAAAAAATAAGTTACCTTCCATGTGTATGATTGTGATTTCTGTTTGTTTGAGGAGGGGAGTATTTAGGTCAACTTCGCTAATTTCATTGTTCTCGTCGTAGATGCATTCAAAAAATGCAGGTACGGCGGCTTTTTTTAAGAACAAAGCAATGGACAAAAATACCCCTATATAAATGGCTGTACTGAGGGGAAACAGGAAGGCAGCAATAAGAGTTACAAAAAACACGCATGCGTCGGATCGAGTCGAAGTAATCACCACTTTCAGGATATGTTTATCCAAAAGGCTACAAGCTAAAATAATGATGAGCGTTGCAAGGCCAGCCTTGGGGATGTAATGAAAAAATGGTCCTAAACAAGCGATGCACAGGAGACAAAAGCACCCACAAAATAGGCTTGCAAATGAAGTCCTGGCACCACTGGTATAATTTGTGGACGATCGTACCAAAGATGCAGAAGCGGGCATGCCTGAAAAAAGACCGCAGAAAATATTGGCAAGCCCTAATCCGAAAGCCATTTGATTCACATTCGATTTTTGGCCGATACGCGATGATAAAGTTTTCAACACGACGGTGCTGTCGACCAGGCAGATAAAACTTAGTATTAAAGCCGAGTCCGCCATAAGATTTAAGTTATCTAAACTAAAGCCGACCCACGATGTATGCCATGCACTCACATCGATGGGTGTCAATACTTGGACGTGAATATCCATTGTCTTTTGCAAAATGTACGTAAGGCATGCTAGGATAATGATGGTGAATGCAACGGGAGATTTGGGGAATTTTGTTTTTATAAATCGATGGATATATAGGGTTATTAAACCGATAAACACGGAAGATTTTTCAATACCTGGTAAACTGTTCCAGGTAGCTGAACATGTATCTATGAATGTGAAAGCATTGTCCTGAATCGTCGCTAGGTTGAATCCGAGAACATTGTGTATTTGGTTGACAATCACTATGAAGACAACCGCGGTTACATATCCGGCAATTACGCTTCGCGAAACGTATTGCACCATATTTGCAAGGTTAAAAAATGCACTCAAAATTAAAAAACTGCCTGTGAGTACGAGAAGTGTAGGAAGAAAAATAGGCATTTTTTCCACTGGGATACCTAACGTTGCAAAAGAATTTGCGAGGAGTATTGCCGTGGCGTTGGTTGGCCCTAAACTGAGAAAACGTGAACCTGCAAATAGGGCAGCCACAAAGGTGGCCACCGTGGCTCCATATAGTCCGTACTCAATGGGTAAGCCTGCAAGTAGAGCATAGGCCATAGCTTGGGGAAAGACAATTAAAGTAACACTCAATCCTGCAAAAGCATCCTGACGTAATTTTTCAAGATTGTATCGGGAAAAATCTTGATGTATGGGTAGTACACTGAGACCATTCTTTTTCCACTGCCTCAGGATGTACTTTAAAAATTTCTGCACCATACAACAAACAACCTACCCTATGTAAAAAATCCCCATCAACCCTATAAAAATGCTTCATGCGTTCTTATAAGACCTTTTCCGTATAATGCAAGCAACAAATGTAAAATCTTCGTACCCAGTGGGATAAAATGCAAATGAGAGTAGAAATTTGAAAAAGGCAAAACGTAAGATACGTGGTTGTAGATACGATATTTTCAGACATTGGTGGAAATGTACAATCTATTTTTGGTGTAAATATTCAAAAAGATGTTTCGGTAACTGAAAAGAGATCGGAATTTTTGTTAAATCTTTTCCAAAGGATACAAATATTAGATGTAAGGGTGTCACTTGCATGACGTCTTCCCGCCCTGCTACTTTATATTACGGTTTTGTATAAATATTATGCCTGAAAAGATACCGATCGGGAATTTTATCTTGACCTTAGGGTAGAAAAATAAACAATGTGCTACAATGGGAACATTCACAATAAAAACGGAGTATATTCGTGATGTGCAAGGTATTGGTCAATGGGTACGCCTGACAAGAAAAGCACAGCATTTATCCCAAGTTAATTTGGCTGGAATTTCCGGTACGGCGAGACGATTTATCGTTGATTTAGAAAAAGGTAAAGAAACGTTACAAACGGGTAAAATGTTGAAAGTTTTGGCCGCCTTAGGATTGGGTGTTCGCATCGATAACCGGTGGAGCTTAAAAAATGGATGATATTTTGTATGTTTATCTACATAATGTTTTGGCAGGTCAGCTAATTCGGTCGAAGGTGCAGTTATCTTTCCAATACGACGAATCCTATTTGGATTACGATAAGGCGCAACCGATTTCGGCTGCTTTACCATTACAGATTCAAGTTTTCGCAAATGAGGTTGTAAAACCATTTTTCTCAGGCTTACTCCCGGAAGGTCTTGTTCGCCTAAAGTTGGCTCATTTATTTCAGGTATCTCCCGATAACATTTTTGAACTATTGCGTGAAATGGGTGCCGATTGTGCCGGAGCCATTACAGTTTTACCTCCTGATCAAGAACTTGCTTGTTTAAAGGAGAATTCATATAGGTTCCTTAGCGATCACAAAGCCGCTCAAATATTGTCCACTTTAAACACACGTCCTCTGTATGCCGGAAGCGGTGATTTTTGTGTTTCGGGAGCCGGAGTACAAAGACAAATTGCTTGCTTGCCTTATCGACAATAAGCTCGCTTTACCGTTACATGGGACACCTTCAACGCATATTTTTAAAACGGCCATTCAAGATTTTACAGACAGTGTTTTTAATGAATATTTTTGTATGCAATTGGCCGAATTGTGCGGATTAAATGTTCCGCCAACGGCCATTCATTTTTTTGACAAAACGCCCTGCTATGTAGTAACTCGCTACGATCGAAAACAACTTATTTATGGACAAACCGTACGTTTACACCAAGAAGATTTTTGTCAAATTTTAGGTGTTGACCCAGAAAACAAATACGAAAGGAGGGTGGGCTAAATTATCAAAACTGTTTCGATTTATTAAATTGCCTAGGTGTGTCGGGAACAGATAGGATACAATTTCTGGAAATGTTAATGTTTAACTTTCTAATTGGTAATGGAGATGCACACGCAAAAAATTTTTCAATTCTTTATGAGGATAAATATGCAATATTAGCTCCATTTTATGACCTAATGTCCACTATCTTATATGCACCTTTTGCCCTCACACAAAATAGCCATGAAGCTACCTGGGGGCGATTACCTTTTCCGCTATGTCCGCCGTAAGTACTTCGAAAATTTGCACGCCGTTACGGGATTTAGAAAGGATTTTATCCTGAAACGGTTAGATGGACTTTTAGATAAAATAATTCCTTTGGCAGAATATTTAAGTCGAAAATTGGTTGAGAATTATGCATCCGATGTTTATGCCGAAATTATAAAAGTTATCGAACACCATGTCACGCAGATAGCCGACCATTCCAATGAAGCTCATGCATAATTGCAAAGGTATGAAACTTCCATTAATTTGATTAATAGGGGTGTGGAATCCGGGAAAATTGCAGGTTTTTCTGAATTTTATGCGGGTATTCGTATTGTTTTTTATTGCGGTACGCATTAGTATTTTGTAAATATAAAAAATAGGTTTGACTTCGAAAAGTAAGTGAACGAGCTTTTTATGCCAAATGATCGATATTCGTGTCGAAAATATTGTAAAGAAATTTGGCAATGTTATTGTGCTCGATGGAATCAATATCTATGTAAATGCAGGAGAGCTTTTTTTCCTTTTGGGGCCCAGTGGTTGTGGGAAAACAACGCTCTTGCGTTTGTTGGCTGGATTTTATACGCCCGACGAAGGTAAAATTTTCTTTGGTGATAAGGAGGTCTCCAATGTGCCACCTCACAAGCGTGAAACCGGCATGGTATTTCAAAGCTACGCTCTTTGGCCTCACATGACAGTGGCTCAAAATATCGCTTTTGGGTTGCAGCAAAAAAAATTGCCCAAAAAAGAGATTGAAGAAAAGATTGAGGAGACGCTTATCTCGGTTAAAATGGAGGCTTTTGCCCATCGTAAACCGAACGAACTTTCGGGTGGACAACAGCAACGGGTGGCTTTGGCACGCGCCTTAGCCGTTCGTCCTAAATGTTTATTGTTGGATGAGCCTTTATCCAATTTGGATGCGAAGTTACGTACTGAAATGCGTACGGAAATTCGTCGTATTTGTAAAGAATTTCAACTGACAACACTTTACGTGACTCACGATCAAGCGGAGGCTTTGTCGATCGCGGATCGCATTGCTATATTTTCTAAAGGGCATATTGAACAAATTGGAAGTCCTCTGGAAGTGTACAGAAAGCCTCAAAACCAGTTTGTGGCGCATTTTGTAGGAGAAACAAATTTTATCCCTGGTACCCTTATCCATCAACAGGGGAATGAATTATTGGTGCGAACCGCAATTGGAGATTACCGCGGTTATTGGCAAGGGAATGGAGAACCTCCACAATCGGGAGGGGTTGTTTTATCCATACGCCCTGAGGCTTTCCGGTTAAAGTTTTTTGCTTCCGAAGAGAATTCAACGGATGGAATGATTGGTCGTACGACTTACTACGGCGAAGTTGCCCATTACGATTTTATAAAAAATGGAGTCACATTACGCATTTCAGAGTTAAATCCAAAGCACATTGAACACCGTTTACAAAAAGGTCTGTATGCCAACGTACTCCCCGAAAATGTTGTTGTCTTACCCAAGTAAGTCCAATGACTCCCATGAATAAGTCTGTCGTTATTTTTGGCGCTATTGCACTAGTAGTGGGTCTTCCTATTTGCTTGAAGCAGTCGCACGAAACTTTGGATAAGAAAACCGACGATGTCCTCGTTGTCATAACGCCGCATAACGAAGCCATTCGATTTGAAATAGAAGCCGGTTTTCAAAAATGGTACAAGGGAAAAACGGGACGGACCGTCAGCATTGATTGGCGTATACCAGGGAGTACGGGTGAAGTGATTCGCTATGTGGATTCTGTATTTGTGAATTCTTTCCGTTTGTATTGGGAAACCATTTTACATAAGACTTGGAATCAGTCGGTCCAGGCCAGTTTTTCAAATCCTTCAATGGATACATCCAATGAGGCACGGGCTGCTTTTTTGGCATCCAATGTAGGCTGTGGGGTAGATGTCATTTTTGGAGGAGGTGTCATTGAGCACAAACATGAGGCGGAAATGGGACAATTGGTAGACTCGGGTGTTGTAAAAAAACATCCGGAATGGTTTTGCGATGGAATGATTCCCTATAAATTGGCAGGGGATTATTTGTGGGACAAAGAAGGTCGATGGATCGGTTCTTCGTTATCCAGTTTTGGCATCGTCTACAATGTGGATCGCCTCCTTGATTTACATGTGCCACATCATCCCAAGCAATGGATAGATTTAACGGACCCTCGATTGTTTAAACAAATTGCGATGGTAGATCCCGTTCAAAGCAGCATTGTTGTCAAATGCTTTGAGATGATGATTCAACAGCAGATGCAGATATTGCTTAAGCGGCAATTGGAGGATGCAAAAATCCTAGAACTCTCCAAGGAACAACTGTGTTTTGTGCTGGATGAAGGTTGGATGCAAGGGTTAAAGATGATTCAAAAAATTATGGCCAATTCTCGTTATTTTACCGATAATTCCGTATCTACTATCTGGGATATTTCTATTGGAAACTGCGCCGTGGGTGTCATTGTTGATTTTTATGGACGCTACCAGAGAGATATCCTTCGCATGAAATGCCATTCCAATAGGGTAGATTTTGTTATGCCCAAAGGAGGCTCTGCAGTTTCGCCGGATCCCATCTCTATGTTTAGAGGAGCCCCGCATCCCGCATTGGCTTCCGCTTTTATCGAATACGTAGTTTCCGAAGAAGGGCAAGATTGCACCGGACTCAAAGTTGGCTCTCCGAACGGACCTCAATGGTATCCCCTAAGTCGAACACCTATTCGTAAAGATTTTTATGTGGACGCAAAAAAGCCTCACATGTTGACACCCGATTTAAACCCGTTTGAATCTTCAGATGACTTCGATTACCATCCCGAATGGACAGCTGCTGGATTTAAATCCATTCGATTTTTATCCAAAGTACTTTTTATGGATACGTACACCGAACTATCAAAGGCCTGGGAAGAGATTATCGATGCCAGGCATGCAGGCCGTACAGAAGATGCCGATAAAGCATTGGCTATTTTTGAAAATTTGGATGCCATTTCGTATCGTTGGATGTTGGATACCCTGAGACCTTTATTAAATTCCAAAAGGCCCCTGAAGGAGATTCAATTATCTACAGAACTTACGTGTAAATTTCGTGAACAATACCTGAAAGCTTATAAGGTGGCGACTCGTGGGCAGTAATCACCTAGTTCCTTTCATTTTACGCCAAAATAAAAACATAAAATCCGTGTGCAATGTTACGCATAGGCTTCCTTTTCGCAAAGGAATTTTCAGGTGTCGTAAATAATCATGTACGCTTAACGGAAACGGTAAAATTCAAGCCCTTTGCGTGCCTTGAAACGAAATGTAAGTGATCGGCACTTATCCATGTTTATGGCATATTTTCTCGTAGCATAGAAAAGCAATGATGGAGCCTCCAATAAAGCATTGAATGCTTACGAACGTACTCACCAGTGCATGGGTGCAGTTCAAAATGATTGCAAATATAGCGTTAACGCCCACTTGACATATGGAAATAATGGAACTTGCTCGGCCTATCTCGCGTTCGGCAACCACATTGAGTGCCTTTTCTTGCATGAGGGGCCGAAAAAATGATCCAGCAAAGTTGTGCAATAGAATGGGGACAAGGAGGGCAATTTTAAAACTTCCGCTTGTTTTATTCCAAAATAGAAGGGTTATAATGGCCAGAAAGGCACTTATTTGACAGTATAAAATTTTGTCGTACAATTTACCTTTAGATACACGCGATGTGAGATTTTTAAACAGCAAAGAACAAGCAAAGTAAGGAATAATGGGAATAAGTTGATACATCAATAGATATTTGAGAGGAATGGCGTAATGGTGAACCAATAAACTGAAATAACTGCCCCACAAGATGTAGCTTGATAGGGAAAAACAGGACATGAGTGTGGGCATAAAAAACTGAAAATGGGCGACCGTATGTTCGATTTTTGAGGAAGTAAAAGAGGATACGTTAACATGCGATTTTAGATTGGGCTGAAACCATGAAAGATAAATGACGACAAGCAGGGTAAAAATAAGATACGCCACAAAGGTCATCCGCCATGAGATTTGGGAAGAAAGTAAGTTCCCCATGAGTGGCAAACAAACGGAGGCTAAAGAAAAAAAAACTTGTTCTGCGGCAATGATGGTTGCTCGTCCTTTATGACTGAATCTTTTTACTAAAATCACCAAGCCCATCACTTGTCCACCGCCCAGTCCTAACCCCTGCAGAAAACGTGCCACAATAAACGTATCCACCGTTGTGGAACAAGCAGCCAAGCCATGTCCCATAATGGCTACCAACAGCGAGATGAGGAGGCATTTTTTAGCACTGCAATTGTCTGCCAAGAAGCCAAGGAAACAGCGGCACAAAAAAATAGCTGCAAAGTAAACGGTTAGGGTAAGTTTTAATTGGTAAGGTTCGGCATGAAAATCATTGTTAATGAATAGAATACATTGATTGTATACGGCGTTGTGGGTCGTGTTTAACGCACAAATGATAAGTAATAGGTAAAACAGTACAGATGTTGAGTGCACAAATTCTAAAGGAAAGCATTTTGGCCTTTGCAGATAAAAATGCAACCTCAAAAGCTTATGCGGGTAAATAAGCTGCTAGTAGGTGATGTGTTGAATACACGCTAACGCTCCATGGGTAAGTTGTAATGGGAAGAATAAAGACTTGACCTTGGGAATTATTTCGGACAATAAATGTGTTTTCTAAGTATACATGGAAGCATCAATAGAAGTTGAAGGTGTCGTTGTTACGGTATTGCCGGGAACTACATTTCGTGTTAAACTGGATAACGGTCACGAAATCCTAGCGCATATTTCTGGTAAATTAAGGAAAAATTTTATAAAAATTGGTGTGGGTGACCGTGTAAAAATGGAGATGAGTCCTTACGATTTAAATAAGGCACGTATTTGTTATCGCATGAAGCAGAACATACCTAATCCGGGTAATCCTCCCAAACGTAGCTTTGGTCCAAAACGTAAGACTTCCTAAAGTTTTGATAATGTAAAGTAATTGGTTTTTATAAAGAAAAACTGTCTTTGCTTGTGCATGTCTAGAAGTGCAATAGTTAAAAGCTTGCACACTCAATAGGTGATGATTGATTTATCTTTCAGTATTGCCTTTACACGCTACCTATGGGTGATTACAATTTCCACATATGAAGGTAGGTAGACAAGTAAAATTATTTTTTTGTTTATGGTTATTGATGGGCTGTCGATTTGCTTGTGTAGCAAATGAACGGGGAGATAGCAAAACGGATAAGGCTTCAAATTCTACCAAAATGGTGGCTTGTATCAAAGTAAAACCTTTACCTAAGTTTTTGAATGAATACGTTAAGCTGCTCGAAACGGTAATCCCTCAACAGGCATCGTTAGTTTCTCTATTACTCGTGGGGTCGATGGGAGGTATAGAATGTCCCGGTATTTCGAATGAATGCCCCGTGTATATAGGTTTATTTTCGTTAGATACGCATGCTATCCCGCTTTGCTTTTTTAACGCTAGAGAAGATGCTTATCTGGTAAAAATTTTGCAAAACCTGCCTCAAGAAAAAAAAGATGCTTGGAAGTTACAAAACATTCCATCTTCCAAAATTATTGCAAATAATTGGTATGCTTTGGGCCAGGCCACTTTAATCAATAAAATGCAGCCGCATTTGGATACACTGTTCCAATTCTTTCAGGAACCTTTTGCCAATGACTTGCAGATAAGATTATTCGATCATATTTTATCTACGCTTCCGAAAATAGACGGATTCTATGGAAATCTGATGAAATTTTTGGAACTTTCCCTCCTGAATGACATCCACCTTATTCAATCAGATGTAAGTCGTTCAGCGGACGACATCCTTTCCGTACATTCATCTATTCTTTTTAAAGAAAAATCAGTGTGGGCTAAATTTTTGTCGGATATTCAAAAGCCAACTACACTGTTGGATTTACCCAAATTTTATTTTCAAAATGGTATCTACAAAGTCGGTTACTACAGTGCAGATGCCTATCAATCCCTCCTAAAACTTTGGTTCGAAAAAATAGCTGTATGGCCGCCCAAGGAATTGCCGGAAAATTTCCAAGTTTTTACGGAATTTTTTAAGTCCATTCAAACTTTATTGGATCCGTTTTGGACTTTTTCCAAAAAACACTTGGTTGGATTTTTTAGTAATTCTACCATTTTTAAAAATGAAAATGCGCGTTTGTATACGCAAGGGACAGGTGTATTATTGACACAATCTATGCAGGATTCCGCTTTGGTTCAATTTTTAACCTCCTTTGTCAATGAACAGCTCAATGCATGGATTAAAAGCTTACCCAGCATATTAAAAAATAGTGGATGTGAACCCCTGGAGAAATTTTGTGCGGATCTGCAAGCACATGTTGTGTGCCGTTTTGATGAAGCAGTGTTCGCGCATAAAGGACATACCGTTCATGCTTGTACCATAGGAGCCAAAACCGAGCCTATGCAAATTCAAGCGCAGCTTTTCTTAACCGTATTGGACCAGAAGTTACTGTATGCCGATAATCGTAGTTCAATGGAACAACTCATCGAAACCTATATAGATAAGAACCTTTGTGAATCGTTTTCTTTGGATACGAGCGTATTGAGTGAAGCCAGAATTAATTTAAATGTTCTTATGGCAAATTGGATGCCGCATAAACTGATATCCACCGTTGCCAACGAGCAATCTCATTTAACGTGGAAAGTCTTGCCAGGTACGCAGGAAATAAAATACAAAGTCGATTTGCCTATAAAAATGTTGTTTAAAACGATTACTGCATTGACCGAAAATAAGACTAATGACCCTAAAGCTCTTCTCCCGCCCAATGGAGACAACGGCAGTCAAGCCTCTGGAACAAAAAATTAAACAAAGTATACTTGGAAAGTCCCTTTTTAGCTTTTCCGAGAGAACACTTTTTAGCGGTGTCCTTTTACATTATTAGATATTCGTATTTCTTGACTTCCGGTAGTGTGTTCAAAATATTTAGTTTTCAGAGCATTTTAATCTATTTTAAGATAGTGCGGCATGTTTAAGGTACCGCCCTGTACATTTGGACACCTACTTCTAAGAGTATGGGAGGTATTTTGCCGTTTCCCCATGATTTTCACGGAGGTATGAGATCAGACTTTAAAAATGGCACCCAGACCTTTACCTAGCAAAACAGCAGTACTGATGATGGTGATGGCAAGAAATGTCATCGCCCAAACACCCAGAGCGCACGATAAAAATGTACCGTGTCCCAATAGGTTTAAAAGTTCGTAAATGGATTTTGTGATGGGATAAAACGATTGTTTTTGTGCCAAGATGAGTGAATCGGATACCTCCAACATGGCTTGTGAAAAAACGAGTATGGATCCGGCCATCAAATTGGCCATAATGAGCGGTAATGTAATTTTGCGGACGGATTTAAATGGGGGACATCCTAAACTTTGTGCGGCTTCTTCGTATTTGATCGATGTCTGTTGCAGTCCTGCCACGCCAGAACGTACCATGAGGGGTAGTTTTCTAATTGCGTAGGCAATAATCAGCAAAACGGTTGGATTGTCGACGGGATTAAGAAAGGAAAATACGCGTCCTTCCTGAGACATGGCCACAAAACCAAAAGCCATGACAAGTCCGGGTACGGCTAATGGCATCATGGCGCAAACGTCGAGTAAATGTCGTCCAGGTAAACGTGTTCTGGCCACCACAAAGGCAATCCCAATACCTAAAAACACACTTAACAGAGTGGCACAAGATGCGTATATTAAGCTATTTTCAATGGAGGGTATTGTGAGGTCATTTCCCAAGGCTAAGCGATAGTTTTCCATAGTCCAAGCGTTGGGCAAAATGGATTGATACCAATCGGAAGCGAACGAAAATAAAACCACCGTTAAATGTGGCAATAAGGCCAGCACGGTGACCAGGGTAAAAAAGCACACGCAGGCGCATTGTCCACCCACCCCTAGTTTTTTACAAACGCGACCGTGAGAAGCTTTCGAAAGCATTTCGTAGTTATTTCTACCAAAAAGTCCCTTGCCTATGAGATAAAATAAGGCGGATAATATGAACATAACGGTCACTAAAGCGTATGGAAATGGATTGCCACCAATTTCTTTTAAACCATTAAAAATTTGTACGGATGTCACACGATTAAAGTTAAACATGAGTGGCACCCCCAGCTCTGTGAAAGCCCAGATGAAGACAATGGTACAACCTGCAAAAACGCCCGGACGAATGAGAGGAAACGTAATGTGAAAGAAATTTCTAAATCTGCGACATCCTAAATTGGCAGCCGCTTCCTCCATTGCCGGATCTATGTTGGCAAGAGACGCCACTATGTTGAGGTATACAACGGGATACAAACTGAGTGCATTTAAAATGATGATGCTGGTAAATTGCCAGGAGCCTAACCAATCAAAGGGGTGCATGGCGGACATCCACCCCAAACGAATTAATGCCGTGTTGATAATGCCGTAAGTCCCCAACAATTGTTGAATGCCTATGGCTCCCACAAAGGGAGGTAACATGATGGGCAGTAAGATTAAACTTGAAAAAAGTTTCTTGCCCGGGAATTCGTAGTAGTTGAATAGGTAGGCCAAAGGGATTGCCAAAAATAATGCCAAAATTGTGGATCCAATACCCATTACAAATGAGTTAAATAGGCCTTCTCTGTAGATAGGATTTATAAAAACTGCCTTAAAGTAAGCAAGTGTAAATCCTTGTTCGTAGTCAAAAAAACCGCTTCTTACAATCTCCCAAATGGGCCAAATGAAAAAACATGAGAAAAATATGATGGAAAATACATAAACTGCAAATGCCAGCCGTTTTGACATGGATGAATATACGATTGCCTAGAATAAAAAAGCATTTTTGCAAAAATGCAAACGCTTTGTATATCTAATTTGTTTCGAAGTGAAAATCGATTACTTTAATTTTTGCTTAACAGTCAACAAGTAGGGTATTTACTAAATACTGCATAAATCATCTGCGATAACGGTGAAGGTCGGAGGACTGTAAGTAAGCGTACGTAAAGATAAAGACCGAAAAGGATAACAGGTAAAAACCCTCCAAAAATCCCTGAAAAACCCTTGACAGAGGTAGTGAAGGAAGGATACAATAACTTAACTGTGAAGATACCAAGATACCAAGATACCAAGATACCAAGATACCAAGATACCAAGATACCAAGATACCAAGATACCAAGATACCAAGATACCAAGATACCAAGATACCAAGATACCAAGATA
>JAISBA010000016.1 GCA_031266455.1 Puniceicoccales bacterium | reverse complement strand
TTTATGCAAAAGACAAAAAAATCGATTGCTAAAAAGTTTAAGATAACGGGTACGGGAAAAGTGTTGCACCGTAAACCTGGGTTTAGGCATTTTTTGCGCCGTAAATCCACGGTTTGTTTGCGTAAGGCGTGTGGCGATCAAGCGCTGGAGAGCGCAGCTTTGGCAAAACAAGTAAAAGCCAGTTTGCCTTTTGCTTAAAAAACTTGAAGTACAATAGCTTGAGGTAGGGTATTTTTTAAACGACGACCTTACATCGGCCGTAAAGAAAGGTAAAGATTATGACAAGAGTAACGAACGGAGTTGCAACGAGAAAACGTCGTAAACGAGTATTAAAACAAACCAAGGGGTTTTTTGGCAATAAGTCGCGTTTGTTTCGATACGCGCACGATGCCATTTTGCGTGCCGGAACATTTGCTTTTCGCGATCGTCGAAAGAAAAAAGCAGCCTTTCGTCAACTGTGGATTGTACGTATTAATGCGGCTTGTCGGGCTGCCGATATCAGCTATAGCCGTTTTATGAACGGTCTCAAGAAATTGAATATAAGCTTGGACCGTAAGCAACTGAGTGAATTGGCAATACGGAATGAAATTGGGTTCAATCAGTTGATGGAACAGGTTAAAAAGATTTTAGCCTAAAATGAGTAATGGGGATGCATTGACGAAGCTGCACAAGGAAGCTTTACTTGCCATAGAAGCGGTTGATTCCATGCATGCTTTGCAATTTGTTAAGACGCAATATTTGGGCCCTAAAAGCGCCTTGATGCGTCAATTAAAAACGCTCAGCACTTTATCAAAAGAGCAAAAAGTTATGGTTGGACAAACCATTAATCGGATTAAGCAAGATTTAGAACAAGGCTTAACGAAAAAAGGAGGTGTGTTGCAGGAGAAAATGCAGTTGACCCGTTTGGGAAATCCGCCGGATCCTTCTTTGGCAAATCCGGTGCATTTGCAAGTGCCGCTGCATCCATTGACGCAGACACGCGATAAAATGTTATCCATCTTTACTCAGTTGGGATTTTCCATTATGGAAGGGCCAGAAATCGATACCGAATGGTTTTGTTTTGATGCCCTCAATGTACCTAAAAATCATCCGGCACGTAATGAGCAGGATACCTTCTTCTTTCACCCAAATGCGCGTGCTAGTTCGACCTCCAAAAGGACGGATGAGAATTATTTATTGCGTACGCACACCTCCACAGTACAAATTCGCACGCTGTTAAAACATAAACCTCCGCTAAAAATTGTTTCATCGGGGCGTGTGTTTCGTCGAGATACCGTAGATGCAACCCACAACTTTAACTTCCATCAGACCGAAGGCTTGTGTGTGAGTTCGAAAACAAATTTATTGGATTTAAAAGGAACGCTCGATTTTTTTGTGAAAGCATTTTTTGGCGAGACCTACAAAATACGTTTACGTCCGAGTTTTTTTCCGTTTACGGAACCCAGTTTCGAAATGGATATTTTTGTTTCAAATTTGGGAAAAATCAAAAATACTTGGATTGAAATCTGTGGCTGTGGGATGGTGCATCCAAAGGTATTTGAATCTGTGGGACTCAATGGACAAGAATGGCAAGGATTTGCATTCGGATTTGGTGTTGAGCGTCTTGCAATGCTCCTGTATGGGATTGATGACGTACGTCGTTTTTATCAAAATGATGAACGCTTCCTAAAACAATTTTAATAAGCTTTGCCGCATAATTTTTAAACCCGGAGATGACGATGGAGGAGGGTATTATTGTCAACTCAGAGCTATGTCACCTACCCAAGGTTGTAGGTTTCGTAGAAAAAGTATGTAAGCAAGCGAGGCTCTCTGAAAAAAGTTTGATTCCCATTGCGATTGTTATTGAAGAAATTTTTACAAATATTGTTCATCACGCCTACAGTGAAGGTATTGTGGGTACAATTGAAGTCAACTGTCGCATACGTACAAATCCCCGAAAAATAGAAATCGTATTTATGGATGACGGAAAGGCTTACAATCCACTGGAACAAAAAGATCCCGACACTACTTTACCGGTTGAAGAGCGTGCTGTGGGAGGGCTTGGAATTCTGATTGTCAAAAAATGGGTGGATAATATTCGATATACACACAAGCAGGATCGCAACCATTTGAGCATTGAAAAGGTTCTGTAGCGCATGAAGTTCTAGCGATCATGGACACGGGTGCACTGGTGAACACCTGAATGAAATAGCCTATATTGTTTCTGACTTAGATGGGGCGATAAAATTTGCAGAACTTATCTATAGAGGATTATATTTTAGATGTATTATTGCCTAATTCTCCATGACGAAGGCTGCACTTACGACATGCCAAGTAAGCGTTATAGTTAATTGGAAAAATATAGAAATAGCATAAAAATCAACCCACAAACTCTAAAGTTGAATCAATGCTGCCGTAAATCCTTTTGGAATGGCTTTTTTTGAACAGAAAACAAATGCAATCCTCTTTTGCGCCTATTCTCCAAATGAGCATAAAATGTCCAGCTTTTGTTCGTTAAAATACTGCTTATTGAGTACTTCTTGAAATTTAGAGTCTCACCGAATGTGTTTAAGGTGCTTTTAATCTGGTAGAAACTTCCTGAAAACGTTGTCTCCAGATTTGCTCAGGAGATCCTTCTTTGGCACGACATTCCGGCTCTGCAGGTTTATGTTTACATCCATCCCAATGCCAAATTGCAACATCATCTGCTGCTAACGACTTCAGGCTTTGCATTGCCTGTTCATTAAACATATCTTCGCAGTCTCGGCCTTTGGTATTTTCCAACATCTGGGCAAAAAACGGTGGAGTTTGTCCAAATGGATCCTGGGATTTTTGATATTGCTCCCATAATTCCTTCCCAATGGATCGATAATCTGGACGAGCATTAAAAGTATATGAAAAAAAGTACACTTGATTTTTTAAATACTTCAAAAATTTATCAATTACTATTTCCTCTTCCTCGCCTTTTTGAACAAAAAAATCGTTCTCCTTGGCCTGCTGTAATATTTCTAGCACTTTCGAAATTTTCCAGAAAATGACTCCGCCGCTTGTCCTTGCGGAAATCTGTCCATTTGGACGTGTTCGAAGATGGCATGTTTTCACCCATCCCTCTCCGCCGCAGAATAATGAAGCCATAGATCCGCCGTCTTCAGTAATAAACCACAAATTAGCTCCGATGATTGGTTGATCAATGCCCAAACATGCCTCATAAAGCGGTTGTAGGTCTTTCATGACCAACACATCAGAATCCAAAAACAAAAACTCATTCATTATGGGAATGCCCAGCTGGGCAAACTTCACTGATCTCCAGATAGTTGGAAATAGTAATCGTAGACTAACTATCCGAGGACGTGCACGCCATCCTTGTTCTTTTATTTTTTCTAGCAACTGCATGATGTCACTCCATATCGGCTCTTGTAGGTCAACTAGATATATGTGTGCCTTCGGATAAGTGAGAGCTACTAATCAATTTCGGTCTTCAGAGGATGTTTGGTCTAGAAATACAACAATATTGTGCGGATTATCATCACCGATAGGCGTACACTGCACCATAGAATGAATCGCAACCCTCGTGTAATCGATATAATTGGGAGTAGCCGTCATAACAACATTCATAGCGGAATAAATGGAATGAAGACACAGTAAAACTACTAGTAATTATTTTTTAACATATCAATTTCTTTATGTTATGTAAGTATTTATTGTCAAGCAATAAAAATCTAAATCTGTAGTTATCTTCCACGAAAGAATGGTTGTGACAAGGTATTGGTTTACGTAAATAGAAATTATCGCACACCGTTGCATAGAAAAAACTATATACAATTGATTATACTTTCGAATTTATTCCCTAAAATGAACATGCTCTAGCCATCGCATTAAACAATCTAAAAACTCTCCGAAAAACCCTTGACAGAGGTAGGGCAGGAAAGCTACAATAACTTAACCGTGAAGACACCAAGACACTTAGCGCTTTAAGAGGGTTCTCTGGGGCGGCTTTACCCATTCGAGAGCTGATATTTGGCCGGGCATCGGGACCTAGCCGGACATCGGGACGATTGAAGGTCTTCGGATATTCGGAATTAT
>JAISBA010000015.1 GCA_031266455.1 Puniceicoccales bacterium | reverse complement strand
GATGAGGGTAAAGCCACTTCTGCCTAAAGCTCCAACCCCCGAGCATTTCAATGTTCTCGCAAACTCTGACGCCCGGATGGGTAAATTCGCCCAAAGGGCTATGCAAAACCGTATAAAATGGTGAAATAATTCCGAACATCCGAAGACCTTCAATCGTCCCGATGTCCGGCTAGGTCCCGATGCCCGGCCAAATATCGACCTTCGAATGGGTAAGGCTGCTCCGGAGAATCTCCCTAAAGCGCTTAGCGCTTTGAGTCTTGAGTCTTGAGTCTTGAGTCTTGAGTCTTGAGTCTTGAGTCTTGAGTCTTGAGTCTTGAGTCTTGAGTCTTGAGTCTTCACAACTAAGTTATTGTATCCTTCCTTCCCTACCTCTGTCAAGGGTTTTTCAGGGATTTTCGGAGGGTTTTAGGTTGTTCAATCCAAGGGTCCCAAGGGATGTACGTAGGGTATGACTGAGGCAGAAGCTCAGGTTAGCAGTGGAAAAATTGTTTGCTGCAGGACTAGATTGGCAAGTAGGGGCTCGATGCGGCCCACTTATACGTATTCATACCTTCCTTGGAGGACTTCTCGAAGCTTATAGGCTTATTGCATCCAAATGCACAAAGGACTCAGGCATACTTAAAGTGCGTGTAGGCATAAGTTGATTTTATTGGTCGGTACCTACACCTTCCTTTATCCATAACTTACTCCTTGATACCTACCCATGGTATCTATTGGAAAATAATAGGCTCCAGTCCTCACGTAACTGACAAACACCTTCGAAAATACTCCCGTTGTTCTTAACTGGAAAACATGTATTCATGATAGGACCGTTTATAAGTATGCACACTCTCTTAAATAGGGCCTCCTATAGTATTATTATGCTACCTTCAAGGAGACTCATGAATCAGGAGATTGGAGCCTCTTTTCGAAAAACTCTATTTAGATAGTACACCGCAATAGGGATCGAGACATTTTGCATTAGAATAATATTATGCTCCTTCGCTCCTTACTTTATTTTTGCATAATTCATACCTAAGGTGCAAAAAACTTAAGTCTTTAAATCAAAATTTCATAAATGTCTTTGGAGATACTTTACTTGGAAATAAAAGCTTTTTCATCTCTATTGTTTACGTTGGAAGTTTGCATTATTTCTGTCATCTGATGATAGTTTGGGGAATAATTGATTATAGCAAGAGAAGCGATACGGAGTATCTATGAGACCTAACCATGAGTTTTGTTATTGAAAACGTGTTAAGGTTTTTGATGGGAAAAGTTCGTTGATGCTTTGGTTAGTATGGATACGAATGATGGCTTCGGCGAACAGTTTTGAGACCGATAAGACCGTGAAGGAAAATTTGCCTAAATTTTGAGATTGAACAGGGAGTGTATCGGTTGTAATGAATTCGTCCAATCCACTTTGGGCTATTTTGTCCAAAACATTTTGTCGTGTAACGGGATGCGTAATCATTGCAATAATACGTTTTGCGCCTGCTTGCTTAAGCAGTTGGGTGGCTGCCATCAGTGTAGTTCCCGTATCGGACACATCATCCACCAAAATAACATGTTTATTTTTGGCTTCTCCAATGATATTTAAGACCTCCACTTCATAAGCGCTTTTACGTCGTTTTGCAATCATTCCCACCGAACATTCCAAAAAGTCTGCGTAGGCAATCGCCCGTTTAACACCGCCCAAATCTGGAGAAAAAACGGCCCAAGAGGGTTGTGGATGAGCTTGCTTCAGGTATTCAAAAAAAACTGGACTTGCATACAGGTGATCCACCGGTATATCGAAAAAGCCAACGATTTGCTGCGCGTGTAAATCCATTGTCAAAATGCGATTCACTCCGGCAGCAACAAGCAAATTTGCAACTAATTTTGATGTAATGGGAACGCGAGGCCTATCTTTTCTATCTTGCCGTGCATAAGCATAAAAGGGAATGACGGCCGTAATGCGACTTGCGGATGCACGTCGCGCCGCGTCAATCATGACCAATAATTCCATAAGATGATGATTGACGGGATTTGCAATAGATTGCACTAAAAAAACATCCGCACCTCGAATGTTTTCCTGAATTTGTACAAAAGTTTCTCCATTGGGAAATGAACTGACCAAGGCTTGACTACGTTCAATTCCTAAGTGTTCACAAATATTTTTGGCCAGAGCATGATGCGCATTTCCGGAGAAAATTTTAATTTTTGCGTTCATCTTTACTGAGAAAACATGCTTTTGTGGTATCGGTGGTCAAGTAAGCAAATGTTTTTTCCAAATTGTCTACGCGTCTGAATAATTCTGGTAACCTTCGTTTCAATGCATCAACACGGTGAGCTAACATGTAGGGGAGCGTTGGGGTACCACGTACAAAACTGTTATCTTCTAAATCGTGATTTACGCCCGATTGAGCTCCAATCATTACGTGATTTCCGATACACAAGTGTCCCGTCAAACCTGCTTGTCCTCCGATAACAGCGTAATCACCGATCGTTGTACTTCCGGAAATCCCCACAAAAGCAATAATGAAACAGTGTTTACCAATCACCACATTGTGACCAATCTGTACCAAATTATCAATTTTTGTTCCTTCGCCAATGCGTGTTTCATGAAAGCGCGCCCTATCTATTGTCGTATTGGCACCTACGTCAACTGCATCTTCCAATACAACACGTCCCAATTGCGGCGAACGTTTGTGATACCCATTTTCCGTTTCGTATCCATAGCCTTCGGAGCCCAAAACAACGCCGGCATCGATGAAGCAATTGCATCCAATTTCTGTACCATCTAAAATGGAGCAATGGGAGCGGATAAACGTTCCCCGTTTAATGAGAACCTCTTCCCCAATCACAACATGTGCCTGCAGGCAGACCCCTTCCTCAATGATTGCATGTGGCCCGACAATGCACAAAGGTCCCACGTAGGCTCTAGGAGAAATCTTTGCACTTGGATCAATGATGGCTGTCGCGTGCACACCCGTAGACATAGGTTTTTTGCATTGCAGTTCAATATCTCGGCAGATAGCATCCAGCGCTTTGGATGGATTTTCTACCAACAGCAAAGCTTGTCCGGGATGGGGAGAGCCTACATAAGATTCGGGGACAAGAATAAGCGATGCTTTAGATCCGAATACTTCTGCTTTATATTTCTGATTGCTTAAAAAAGAAATGTCTCCCGTTGTCGCTTTACCTAAACTGGCAATTCCAGTAAAAACATCGACGTTCAATTTGCCTTGAATTTTTGAAGGATTTACTAATTCAATGATACGATTTAAAGTGTAATGAATAGTAAACATGGCGTTTTTTACTTACGCATACCGGAGGTCTGCTGAGAAACGGGTTTATTTGCAATTTCAATAACTTCCTGGGTCAAATCATACTCTGGTTTAGTGTACAAAACTCCCATACCTGCTGAATTTAAAACAAAATCTGCACCTTTTTGTTTTGCGAGATTAGCAATGTGCGCGTTAAGTTCTTTGAAATGTTCCGATAGAACAGCCTGCCGTTTTTGAGTCAGGTTATCGTCTTTGTCTTGGCGAAACTGATTGATCTCAATTTCCTTTTTATGTAAGTTTTCACCTGCCGCATTTAATTCTGTCAGTATTGGCTCTTTGGCTCGTTCATCCAGCGCTACACTATTCAGCTTCTCCTGCAAAGACTGTATTTTTTCAATGATGTTCCTTCCCTCCTGCATCATTTTTTCAACTTCATCTTGAGCTTGCTTTGTGAGTATTTCAAAGCTATTGCGTGCTTCTTTACCCTTATAAAAGTTGTCGTAAACTTCTGCCATATTAACAGTATAAATGGTATACTGAGGATCCTTGCTTTCGGCAATTATATTTAACACGGAAGCGAATGTAACGGCTATGCTGAGTCCAAGGCGTTTTATCAACTGGTTCATATTTTTGTCCTACGAGTTCTAAAAAGAAACCCCAAAATTGTACGAGATATGAGGTGCTTTTTTCTTATTATAATTGTCTGTTTTTAAAGGGAAAGCAAAATTTAAACAAAAAGGTGCTCCCAAAATATGTAAGCGAATACCTATGCCCCAGTCACAATTGTACCCAGAGGTTTTCCAACAAAAAGTTTTTTCATTCACGAACCCTACGTCGAAAAATCCTACCAATCGAACAATGGAATGTACCTTCGTAGAATATTCTACTTTTGAAAATGCAAAACTTTTACCACCCAGAGGATCATGGAATTTATCCTGCGTTTTGGGCCCAACTTCTCTCAAATCAAACCCGCGTAAATCGTCGGGCCCCCCTAAAAACTCTCGCTCAAATAAAGGAACGTCCTTGCTACCAAATCCTCTTATGGTCCCCATCTTTCCACCTATCAAAAATGTTTGTTCATGTTCCGGTGTAATCAAGAACCATTTTGCTGCGGTAAAGCGTGTTCTCATGTAATTTGTTTGTCCACGACAGAGCCCTCCGGCCAATTGATTGTCCCATTCCAAATAAGAACCTTCCGTAGGGTAAAGGAAATGATCACGCGTGTCACGTTCCATAGCAAAACCAACTTTTGATAAGCTACGTTTGCCGCGTTCTGCCCAAATAGCACTCGATACGAGGTTTTGCTTTACATCTTTCAAATTGAATTCTTCGATGCGATAATAAATTTTACCCTGTACTTGCTCAAATAACCGCTTCCACAAATAGATTTCAGATCCAAGATGTTGCTCCGTGTAATTATCGCTGGTATACTTGTTCACCGTTCTGAAGACGTTGAATCCAAATCTTAGTTCCCTATCAAATAGCCAAGGTTCTTCAAAAGATAGTTTAATTTCGTTGGAATACTTGCCTAAGCTGGCTCCCAATTGAAATTTTTGTCCGGCACCCCGAAAGTAGTTGTCCGTATTTTTATAGTCAAAATTGTTTTGGCTCAGCGTGACACCTACGGTCATTTTCTCTTCGCTATTGAAGCCTCCGGAAAAGAATACACTGCCCGTTTTGGCTTCTTCCACGCTTATTTTTAAATTTTTTTGATGCGGTGTATTGGTATCTTCCGGCAAAATGGATACGGCATTAAAAAATCCCGTATTGAGCAAACGTTGTTCGGCTTTTTTCATGCGCGTTCGGTCGACGATATCACCCGGAGCTAAATTGGTTTCACGTAAGATGACGCGCGCTTGCGTGTTGATGTTGCCGGTAATGTAGATGGAATTAATTTTTGATTGGATACCCCGATGTACGGTAAATTGTAAATCGAAAGATTTGCCATCTACCCAAAGCCGCTTTATCTGAACCTCTACATCTATGTATCCGTAACATCCGTAAAAATCTCTCAATTTTTCGCGCGCTAATTCGATTTTTTCCGGAGAACAAACATCACCTTCTTTTAAACCTGTGATGTGAATGAGGCGTTGCGGAGGCAAAGCATCATCCGTTGCTAATTGGATCGAATGAATCGTATAACAGGTGCCTTCTTCAACGGGAATTGTAATGCGTATTTGGGTTTTGGTTTTTTCTAGACGTATTTTTTGTGCATCGATGTTCACATCCAAAAACCCTTTATTTTGGTAATGTTCTACAATCCGATCCAAATCGTGCCGCAATTGATCTTTTTTGTAAACCCCTGTACGGGTTAACCACGCTAACCAATCCCACGTCTTTGTGGATATGAGCGATAAAAGTTCTTTTTCCGTACAGGCATGAATGCCTTCAAAGTGAATTGCTTGCAGTCGATAGCGAAATCCTTCCGCAATCAAAAATTGAACATCCCTATAACCTGAAAAATCTTGCTGGCCTGAAACGACTTGTACACTTGCATCACAGTATCCCTTAGACTCATAAAAATGTAGTAAACGTTGACAGTCGTTGCGCAATTTTAATTCGTCTAGAGGCTGATTACTGCGGCTTTTTATCTCATATAATAGGGTATTATCCCTTAAACGTCGGTTGCCTGTGAATTCAATTTTTCGAATTTTAGGAAGTATGTGCAGGCAAACTTTGATATCAAAGCCATCGGATGTTTCATTTTCCCGGAGTATTTTTATGCTATCGAACCATCCTGTTTTGTAAAGGCGTTTAAGCGCGGCATCCACTTGCGCTTTATTGCAAGGTTGCCCTTCTGCAATGCCTAAATGCGTGCGAATAAAATGAAGCGTTACGTGTTTTGGGCCCGAACACTCAATGTTTATTTTGCCAATAGTCCCTCCATGCCATGCAGTCTCTTGGCAAAAAGCCACATGCGTATGAACAAACAGTAATGCGAGTGCTTGATAAAAAGTTTTAATTTTGTATTTCTTCATAAACTTCTCCCGTATAATTTTCAAACCTGGTAAAATGTTTTAAAAATACGAGTGGGATAATACCTACGGGCCCATTGCGTTGTTTCGCTATAATCAGTTCTCGAAGTACGCAGGTGTCATTGAGGTTTTCCTGCGCTTGGGTATCCTCTTTTATCTTTTTGGATAACAGCAGTACTAAATCCGCATCCTGCTCTATGGCACCCGATTCTCGTAAATCAGACAGTCGTGGCTGACGACGTTCTTTTTCCGATTCACGATTTAATTGGCTGAGAACGAGTACCGGTACGTTGAGTTCTTTGGCCATGGCTTTCAGTCCTCGCGAAATTTCTGAAATCTGCTGTTCTCTCGGAGCTTTAGAATCGGCACCTGCAATGAGTTGTAGGTAATCGATAACGATAAATCCCAAGTTGCATTGCGCTTTAATTCTTCGGGCTTTGGCTCGCATTTCCAAGATGGTTATGTTGGTGGATTCATCGATCCACAGGGGGGCTTTTTTTATCTCAGATGCCGTAGAAGCCAAGGTTTGGTAGTGTTCTTTGCGTAAAAATCCTTCCCTTAATTTACTCATGTTGATGCGTGCTCGTCCGCACAACATGCGCATGGCCAACTGTTCTGCGCTCATTTCTAAGCTGAAAAATAGAGTTGGAATGGGGCAAAAATTTTTTTGCTGGGTCCCCAAAACGGCAGCCTCGGCAATATTGAGCGCAAGGGCCGTTTTCCCCATGGAAGGACGTGCTGCCAAGACGATCATTTCCGCGCGATGGAATCCAAAGGTCAAAGTATCCAAATCGTTGAATCCTGTACTTACGCCACTGATAGAACCTTTGGCGGCCAACAATCGTTGGACGGTATTGACAGCCTTTGACATGGATACTTCAATAGGAGCTGCCGTTTCCGCAACACGATCTTCGCCAATCTCTAGTACCTTGTGTTCAACGTCTTCCAAAAATTGATCTACATCGACGACTCCACCGTAAGCAGACTCCAAACCTGTCAAAAAAAAGCGCACAAGTCGTCGCACAAGTTCCAATTCTTTGACTTTTTTTGCATAGAACGTTAAATGTGCCGGAGTTTCAATGCGATTGTTAACTTCATTTAAATAGGCATATCCCCCCATGCGATCCAATTTCCCGCATGCTTTGAGCTGTTCTGCAACCGTTAATTCATTGATAGGAGAACCCGCTTCGTAGAGGGTTAGGCACACTTTGAAGATTTCAGCGTGCGACGGAATGTAGAAAGAGTTTTGAGAAATTTTAATATCAATGCATTTCGTTAAGCTATCCTGGCCACCTTCTAGCATGCATGCCGCCAACAGCGCTTGTTCATAGTCCACACTGTACGGCGGTTCCCGAAAATTTTCTTTGGATTTCGAATGGCTTGATATTTGATCCGTCACATTACTTAGAACACAAATCGTGTATATACGAAGATGCTGTTAAAACGTTAAACATAGTCATCCAATTGGATTTTCGGAGACTACTTCCACCGACAAATCTAAAATAATTTCTTTATGCAACCGCATCTGAAAAGCATGACGCCCTAAGGTTTTGATAGGGTGTGGCAAACGAATAAAGCTTTTGTCCAGTTCAACACCTTCTTCCTTAAAACGTTTACACAAATCCGAGGACGATACAGAACCAAATAATTTGCCTTCTTCCCCCGTTTTAACCGCAATCGTGAGAGGAATCGCCCGAACATGCCCTGCAAGTGCTTTTGCGGATTCCAGTTCTTTAGCTTCGCGCAAAGTTCGGGCTTTCTGTAAGGCTTCCACTTGCCGTTGATTGGACCGGTTCAAAGGTATCACCAGGGCCTTAGGCAATAAATAATTACGTGCATAACCCGCTTTGACACTAACTATTTCGCCTTCACATCCCAAATGCTTTAGGGGTTTTAATAATAAAACTTGTATCGTTGCCATAATATTTTTACTTCTTATTCTACACGTTGTTAAAAGGGGACATCTTCATCCGTCACCGCATTGTCATGCAATTCACCGGAAGACATTTCAGGCTTCGCATTGATCGTTTCATAAGAGAATGAAGATTTAGAACCTTCGGTTTCGGTACCGGGTTTTAAGTTACTGCCCTGACTGCCTACAAAAACGAAATTTTCCATAACAACAAGCAGTTTGCTTCTTTTTTCACCCGCACTTGTTTGCCACTCGTTGAGTCTTAGGCGACCTTCAACAAAAATAGGTTTGCCTTTCACAAAATGTTTCGCGACAACTTCTCCCTGTTTACCGAAAGATTCAACATCCACAAAGGCTATTTCCTCCCTAGAGCCCGTATCCGATTTAATTGTACGTGAGCACGCAAGGGTACAGCGACATACCGATAGACCACTGGGTGTGACTCTTAACTCGGGATCTCGAACAAGATTCCCCATTAATAATACTTTATTAAAAGATGCCATGTTACGCTTCTATGGTTTCAACAATAACGCGATTTACGTTCGGATTCAACCCGATACGTTCTTGTAGGATAACATTGAATTTGGGTTCGGCTAGACACGTCAAGGTAACGTAATGACCTTCTACAAAATCTCGACGCGGTGCTCGCGCGAATGATTTAATGCCGAGCTTTTGTACGGATTGAATCTCTCCATTAATTTCCTCGACGATTGCTTTAATTTGGTCGACTAATGCCTCTATGGGTTCGTGCCACTTGCGGGTATCTAAAATGAAAGTTGCTTGATAATTTTTTTTCATCGATTATTTTTTAATTAATTTATCGTTCCATAAAATTCATGCCTTTAACGACGCCTTTGTCAACAAGGACTTCAAGGTTCTTTTTAAACTTTTGCAAGATAAAAGGTAGATAGCTTTGTTCTTCGGGCGTAAAATTACTGAGAACAAACGCACTCAAGGCGCTGTCTGCATTTTTTTTACATCCAATACCCACGCGGTACCGCGTAAACCCACTTCCTAAATATTGAGAAATATGTTTAATCCCTTTGTGTCCAGCTGATCCTGGAAGGGTCGAAATTTTAAACTCTCCGAATTCTATAGAAATGTCGTCGCAAACAATTAATACGTTGGAAGGTTCTAATTTGAGATAGTGACACGCTGCCTGTAGGGGTAAGCCACTTAAATTCATGAACATTTGAGGTTTCAAAAGTTGTACCTTTGTGTTGTTTAAAATGATACTTGTCGCGTACGCTTGCCAACCTTTATTAAATTGCCACACGCAGGCATTACTTTGGGCAATTTCATCCAACAAATAAAACCCAATATTATGCCTCGTGTTTGCGTAACGGATACCTGGATTCCCTAACCCAACGATTAGTCGAATACTTTTATTTACATTATCTTCAAGTGCGTCAACATTCACAAAACCTTACGGGTCAAAAATCAAAAACGCTACACCTATTAAATTTACAACTTGTTTTAATCAGAATTAAGATTCTTTGGAGGATTTGGCTTCTGTTTTTCCGTCTACGGTAGCTTCGGTTGCTCCACTGGCCTCTGTTTTACTGGCTTCTTCCTCTTCTGCAACCTTTACGCAAGAAACGATAACCACATCCGAGGGTGTTTTGTACGTAACCCCTTGTATTGGAGGTAAGTCTTTTACGTGGATGGAATGTCCCAGTTGAAGGTTATCCACAGTCAATTCAACGCATTCGGGTAGATTTTCCGGCAAGCATTCGACGACTAGAGAGTGATTCAAAATTTCCAAAATTCCCCCATAATTTTTAACTCCTTCGGCTTCTCCCAATACGCGTATAGGTAAGGTTGTACGGAGGGTTTCATGGGCATCAATTTCTTTAAAATCAACGTGGATGTAATGATCTTCGCGAGGATTTCGCTGATAGGCCTGCAGCATGGCCAACGAATTTTCATGACCGCAAACGAGTTCGATGAAGGACGCACTATCGCCTTTCATTTGCATCATTTGTCGAAAATTGGCTACGCTCATCTGCAAATTTTTTGCACCCGAACGTCCATAAAGGACGGCGGGAATGAGCCCGCGTTTCCGTAAGCGACCGCATGCACCGGATCGCTTTTCTTCGCGTTTTTCAACGATAAGTCTTATCTTTTTCATAAATAGGTATTGCTACGACAATGCTTTTGGACTTAAAAGTAACCGAACATTTAGGCAAACAAAAATTTTTGTAAGATACAACATCATAATTCACATAAAAGCTTCCTGACGTAATTGCAATGGATCCGGCAAAGAAAAAAGTTTTAATCAAAACATACGGGTGTCAAATGAATGAACGCGATACGGAAGCTTTAAAGATACTCCTTGTGGAAGCAGGATTTATGATTGCGGAAAAGGAGGGAGACGAAGATGTTGTTCTCCTCAATACCTGCAGTGTTCGTGAGGCGGCTGAATTGAAAGCCTTAGGGAAAGCGGGACGTTTGTTAAGAAAGAAAAAGGCGCATGCAAATTATAAGATAGGGGTGATAGGCTGCATGGCTGCCCATAAAAAAGAGGTTTTATTTAAAAAACTGCCCGGTTTAGATTTTATTGCACCACCCCGAGCATTGCATTTAATTCCCGAGCTTATTCAGCAATCTTATTCGGGGAATACAAATCAAGCGATCGTTCCGGAACCCGCATCCTTTAATTTCAGTTGCTATGAGCATACGCATCCCAAACATAAAGCGGTTGCCTGGATTCCTATCCAGCAAGGGTGCAATATGGCTTGTTCTTATTGCATTGTTCCTAAGACCCGCGGCAAGCAGCAAAATCGTCCTTTCGATTCCATTTTAGAAGAAGTTAAGGAAGCTGCGCAATGGGGAGCTAAGGAAATCATTTTGCTAGGGCAAATTGTAAATACGTACCACGATCCAGATTCTAACAAAAATTTTGTCGATCTTCTTGAAGCGGTGCAAAATGTGGAAGCCGTTAAACGAATTCGCTTCATGTCTCCCCATCCCGCTTTCTTTTCGTCCCAACTGATGCAAGCGTTCAAATATTTGTCAAAGTTATGTCCGGCTTTGCATTTACCCGTCCAAAGTGGTTCGGATCGCATTTTAAAAGAAATGCGACGTGCTTATACGAAAGCAAAAATAAGAGAGATTGTTACAATATTGCGCACAATTGATGCGAGAGCATCCGTTTCGACGGATATTATTGTGGGATATCCGGGAGAAAGTGAGGAGGACTTTCAGGAAACGGTCGAACTCTTTAAGGACATTAAATTTGATATGGCGTATATTTTTAAATACAGTCCTCGTCCTCTGACGTGGGTAGCCCCACAAGAACAATCGTTAATGGGGATTCCCGAAAAGGTTAAAGAAGACCGCAATCAGTACTTATTAAGCATACTTACGCAGTGTTCTACGGAGTATAACCGGCAATTTATGGGTGCATGTCAAGAAGTCTTAATTGAAGGAAAGGCCCATAGGGGTGAACATCGGCTGTTTGGAAAAAATATCTATAACAAGAAAGTAATTTTTACAGGTCCCGAATCTTGGATTAATAGCTTTAAGTCCGTACAAATTAATAAAGTAACCGCAAGTACCTTGGAAGGGAAAGCCGTTGAAGATTGTGGCACGTTGTGAGGCGGTACAAACAACGGTGTACAAGGAGGATCCACCGAATACATGGGTCTGTAAAATCGCATTCCATTGGCATACAAGTAATGCATGGTTAGATTAAGCTCTCAACGAAATGATGGGAATCGTCAGTTCCATGGAAACTGAAAAGACGTACTTTATTTATATGCCATGATAAATCCATAAACGTAAAACGCCTGGAGGTTCGGTCATTACCAAAAAAGGGAATATGTCCCAGATATAGATTAAAATCACGCAGGGAGGCGATCTGATAACATGCGAAAAGATTGACGTTCTTTGGAGATGGAAGCATCAATGCCGAACTGTAACTGTCGTAAAGTACGGATATGAAGATATCTTACGATGCAGTATGTAGGCCTCAAGATCTGAAAGATATTTGGAAGTGGTTTTCTCAACACCTTTTGCAACCTAATTATAATGACAAAGACAAGCAACACTCATAAAATTCAACCGTGCCTACGTGCCTTGGATTTTTAAACAGATTTTTGGTGCATTTGGATGCCAGCAAATATATCTAAGCAGACCACATAAACCCTGCTTACCAGTATGAACCTGCAGCAAACGATTTTTCAACTACTAACTTTGCTCTGTAGCAAACAGCCTTGCCATAAGACACACATGCCTCGATCATTGGATGGAGCAACCTAAACCCCTCCGAAAAACCAAGAAAACCCCTTGACAGAGGTAGCGCTTTAAGAGGGTTCTCTGGGGCGGCTTTACCCATTCGAGAGCTGATATTTGGCCGGGCATCGGGACCTAGCCGGACATCGGGACGATTGAAGGTCTTCGGATATTCGGAATTAT
>JAISBA010000003.1 GCA_031266455.1 Puniceicoccales bacterium | reverse complement strand
AAACCCCTTGACAGAGGTAGAGAAGGAAGGATACAATAACTTAACTGTGAAGACCCAAGACCCAAGACCCAAGACCCAAGACCCAAGACCCAAGACCCAAGACCTCAAAGCGCTTAGCGCTTTAGGGGGATTTCCCAGGGCGGATTTACCTATCCGCGCGTCGATATTTGGCCGGGCATCGGGATGCTTGAAGATCTTTGGATGTTCGGAATTATTTCACAATTTTATACGGCTTTGCATGGCTCTCAGAGCGGCTTTACCTATTCGGGCATTAGAGCCTGCAAGAGCATTGAAATACTTGAGAGTGAGAGCTTTAGGTAGAGGTGGTTTTACCCTTATCGAAATCATCGTTGCCCTGTGCATTGTGGCTATTCTAACTATCATTGCCATTCCGGGGTTTAAAAAGGCTACGGAAGATTTTCGGCTGAATTCTACTGTGGAAGATACTCTGGATATCATAAAAGCTTGTCGTAATTATTACCTTATTTTCAATGAATTCCCACCGAATATGGGCGACGACATACCGGATAAGTTACTTCCCTTTGTACCTAAACATTTGATAGATCCAAACCGCGGTACAGGTGGCCAGGTACGTCGATGGAATCATAGACCGTTGGGTAAAACGGCGTACAATTACGATTTGGATAATTTTATGGATCTCTCTCAGTACAAACCTCACGGTATGGGCATTTCGTTATATGGCCTCAAACAAAATACCGCAGATTGGAATAAATTGTATAACAAATTTAAATCGATTATCGGGGAAAGATATATCACTCTCGGTCCCGAAAGTAATCGTATGTTTTGCCTCCTCCCAGAATGCCCTGGATCCGCCGACCTTAACGGTAATGCAACTTGGGAAAATCGATATTATTGAATTCATTTATTTTCTCTTCAGGTCCTTTCTGGCGAAATTAAAGATCCTCCTTTAACTAAAGACAGGGATATTTTTTATCGATTCCCAGGTATTCCACCAACAAATAATGAAAATAGGTATTATTGATTGCATTTATAGGGGAGCATGTGCAAGGGCTTTTGTGTTTCAATTTGACGATTATAACTATTTGACCCAAGCATGCATACCTAAAATAGTTATCCCTAAATGATTTTAGGGTAATATTTATAAACTTTATACAGTATGGATTCTGAATTTGCGCATGCTTTCTCTTCGCACTCAAGAGAAAAGAGGTTGATCTTCCTTATGGATCATCCCGGAGGCCATTGCAATGCGCGGCCACCCAGTAAGTGTACATGCAGGTGAGGTACCGATTCTCCGCCGTCTTTGCCGTGATTTATGACGATGCGGAACCCAGTGTCATAGATTTTCAACTGATGGGCAACTTGAGTAGCGATAAGCAGCAGATACCCCAACAAACTCTCATCTTGTGCGCTGGCTTCACCCACACGGACAATGTGTTTTTTGGGGACAATCAGGCAATGAACGGGGGCTTGAGGGTCTATGTCTTTGAATGCGATGCATTGCTCGTCTTCAAAGACAATGTGAGCTGAAATTTCTTTATCGATGATTTTTTGGAAGATAGTTTTTTGCATCATTTAACGCGATAGCTGTTGTTCTCTTTCGAAGAGTGTGGGATGTGAGTAATGAAAAGCGCTAAACCATGGATGTGGCGAAAGATTACTTAAATTCTTTTTGTGCAATTTTTTGAGTGCTTGCATCAGGTGAAAGGCACCCATGGGAGATTGTTTTTTTGCAAATGTATCCGCTTCGTATTCGTAGCGGCGAGATACGTAATTGTTTATGGGATGAAACCAGTAGGTGAACAGTGGCATGCAAATGCACAGCAAAGTAAGCAAAGGCAAAGGGGTTGTTGCCATTGGAATCCCCAGTTGAAAATTGAGCCAATCGCTCTGCAGCAACATATC
Source organism: Puniceicoccales bacterium (assembly GCA_031266455.1). GTDB lineage: Bacteria > Verrucomicrobiota > Verrucomicrobiia > Opitutales > UBA9783 > CABUVL01. Next base: position 7,368 of record JAISBA010000003.1, on the reverse strand, counting down.
GCAAGCTTTTAATCCCACCAAGGTTGAAAATGTGGAAAACGCGATCATTTTTAGGATATGTTTATGTTTATAATGGCCAATTTCGTGGGCTAAAATGGCTTCAATTTCTTCGTCTGTAAAATCCTTTAAAAGTGTATCGTACAAGACAATGCGTTGTATGCGACCTAAGCTACTGCAATATGCATTGGCGTGGGAAGAGCGTTTACTAGAATCTAAAACCTGGATGGCGGCTGCTTTGAACCCTGCTTTTTGCGCCAAAGCACCTAGTTTTGTTTTCAAACTGCCATCTTCCAAAGGTGTCAATTTATTAAATAGAGGTAAAATAAGTTTGGGGTAGAGCCACATAAAGGTAATTTGTAATATAAAATTCCCCAAGGTCCCCAAAATCCACCAGGTATGCGGAAACATCTGAATGCAATAGAATAGTAGGGCAAAAATGGGAATATGGATGCATGCGTTGATGATGATACTTTTTACTTGATCGGAAATCCACAATTGCTTTGTAGACCTATTAAATCCAAAACTTTTTTCTAGAGAAAACTGATGAAAATAATCCAAAGGTAAAAAACAAAGGCCAAAACCGGTTATCCATAAAAATAGGGTACAACTCTGCTTAAAAGTTGAAGATGACAGGAGATTGTATTGATTTAAAAACCATGGGATAAGGCCTGAAAAGAGGATGCAAATCACCCATAAGGCTTCGTAATACAGATGCAACAGTGCAAATTGATTTTTTGCCAGCGTGTAAGCAATGGTACGCTGTAAGGTACTCGTATCCATAAAATTGCCGCATTGTTCTGATATTTTCGTATTATTTTGAGTATAGGAGGCATTAAGTTTTCTCAAGATCGTTTCACAAACCACACGTACCAAAAGTAAGCCTAACAGAATACCGTTTAACAAAGTCATAATTTTTTCGATGAATATTATATTTTAACCTTCACTTATGGAGGATTCTCGATTGTAATTTAGTCTTTATGCATGTAAAGAAAAGCAAAAAAACGCCTTCTTTTGAAATCGCTTTGAAAAAATTGGAGGACACCGTTGTAGCCTTGGAACAAGGGGATGTTTCTTTATCGAATTTGGTGGATCGCTACAAGGAAGGTCTTTATTACCAACAAATTTGCCAAGAGCATTTGAATCGTGCAGCATTACTATTGGATGAATTGACTTCGAACGGAGGTGTGCAGCCATTGCAAGTCGAGACCGATAAAGATTTAGAATAGAAAATATTTTAGCCTTTAATTTTGCAGATGGAGGGTATACTTGAGTTGTCTTGAAGAGGTGCGTTGCGCTTTCGATATTCGCATAATAAAACCCGTTGTTGGATCGATTGTTGTCGATGGGATTACGCCTAATAACTGGATTATTCGGTGCAATTATCAAATGGGAATTACCTCGGGGGGTGTAAATTTTTTACTGCATTTTTCGTGATCAAACACACTTGACAAAGGCGTACATTCATTGCTTTATGTAGTAAGATTAGCGTGCATTTTTACGTTAAAAGATGATTTGTAAAATTTAATTATAATTAATTGTATGGCATTGAAAATAAGGTTGCAACGTTATGGCTCGAAAGGGAACCCGTTTTATCGTGTTGTGGTTGCCGAAGCATCGGCTAAACGGGATGGGCGTTTTGTGGAAGTGTTAGGATTTTATAATCCAATCGTTAAGGGGAATGCGGAAAAAGTTCGCATCAATGCGGAACGTGCCGGTTATTGGTTGTCTAAAGGAGCTCAGCCAACGGATACAACGCGATATTTGTTGAAACTTGCCTGCCCAAAAGTTTAAAAATTTTAAAGGGGTATGAAAATTGACATCCTGACGCTTTTCCCAAAAATATTGGAAGGTTTTGTGTCCGAAACTATGGTCGGTCGTGCCGTACGTTCCGGTTGTGTGGATTTACGTATACATAACCTTAGAGATTGGTCAAAAGATCCCCACAAAGCCGTTGACGATCGTCCTTTTGGCGGTGGTGCAGGTATGATTTTGAAACCTGAACCTTTGTGCGATGCGATAGATGCTTTACAAACGCAGGAATCAAAAGTTATTTACCTGTGTCCCGATGGACAAAGGCTAACGACTTCCGTCGTAAAACGATTGGCGCTCGAATCGCATTTAATCTTGGTTTCTGGACACTATGAAGGTGTTGATGAACGTTTTCGTGAACATTGCGTCCACGAAGAAATTTCAATCGGAGATTACGTTTTAACGAACGGAACCTTACCTGCGGCGGTTCTTATGGATACCATTATTCGTTATATCCCAGGTGTCTTGGGAGATAAACAGTCTTTAGAACAGGACAGTTTTAGTCACACACTGCTTGCATTTCCTCAATACACGCGTCCTTGTAATTTTCAAGATTGGCCAGTTCCGGAGGTTTTATTTTCGGGAAATCATGAAGAAATTGCTTTTTGGCGCCTAAAACAACAACTCATCAGAACGTTGCGGCGTAGGTCTGACTTAATTTTTAATAGATAATTAATAAAATGAGCCAAATTATTCTTAAAGAGGTAAGTGCTGAACAAATAAGAACGGATCGTAACCATTTTAAAGTGGGAGATGAAGTCTCGGTGTACATCCGTGTACGTGAAGGCGATAAGGAAAGGATCCAAATATTTACAGGGATTGTGATTTCTCGCAAAGGATCCGGGATTTCCGAAACGTTTACGGTACGCCGTGTTAATTCGGGGTACGGCATGGAACGTGTGTTCCCCTTGCACTCACCCGTGATTGAAAAAATTAGAGTTACAAAGGAAAGCATCGTATTGCGTGCCGCCAAGATGTATTACCTCCGGCGCCGTGTTGGCAAGGAAGCCAGTAAAGTTAAAGAAAAGCGCCTTGTTGTTGCCCAAAAGAACGCCAAGTAAAAGCTCTATTATTTTTTTTATATAAAATAGGTTTTACTATCATTTGTAAAAGTAGAGCTTCTACATTGAAGTCTGCAGGGGTAGTGTTTCTAAGTACTTCTTTTTCGAAATAAGGTTTACGCTTTAAAGATGTGGGCAAATAAATGCCAATTCTTTTTAGAATTGCACCGTATTCGATGAAGGTGCTACATGTTTAGGATTGGGTTCAATGGATTGCCCATTCAGGCAAAAGTGAACGGATAAATTTCCTTGACGAATTTTATTCAACAAGTTACGAGAGCCTTCGTTTAAATAATTTTCAGATATTTCTAATTCTTTTAAATTGGGTAAAACACACTGCAGGCCGTTGACAGTTTCTTGAAATAAGCTTTCTATGGTTTGTAAGTTGGGACAACTTTTTAAACTTAATGTTTCTAACGATTTTAAGTCCAAAATGGTTGCAACACTATTCAAATGCGTTTCATTGCAATTAAGCTTTTTTAAACGTGGAGCGTGAAATTTATTTGGAAATTGAATCAATGGGTTATTGGATAAATCTAGATGCGTTAGAAACTTGTTAAAATCGTCACCTTGCCCATGAATTTGTTGGATTGAATTGTTGGCCAAAATAAGTACTTGTAAACGCTGGAACGTACAAAAAAAACAATATTTAATTTGATTATTGGTTAAGTCTAAATGTTCCAAAGCCGGTAACTGTATAAGTGGAGAGGCCACTTTAATCAGATTGTGGGACAGATTTAATTCTCTGAGTTCCTTGAGGGTAACCAAGGGATGAATGTTACTAATTAAATTTTTTGATAACGATAAGTGTTGCAAGCGTCTTAATTTTTCAAAACCATCTAAATCTGAGATCTGTATGTTATCTGCCTGCAGTTGATCAATGACGTCTATCTTAAGCTGTTCGTCGGAAAATATGCGTTGAACTTTAGGGTCTTTAAAGACAGATAGCTTGCCCTGCCCCAGGGCTATGTACGCAGCAGGTACCAGAAGAAATATAAAAATCAAACGTAACATGCATCCATTCCTCGAGTAGTGGTGATGTGCTTTTTAATTATGCGTTATATAGTTTATTTTGATATTGGCGTAAAATTACCCTTAGAGAGCGCATTAACGCTTGTCAAAATGCTGGCCGTAATTTTTGTATATACCGTTTCTAAAGAGGTAAATTCCAATAAGCTATCTTGTTGTTCTTTAGGAAGATTAAAGCAGACGTTGGAAAATGAGTAATTTTTGTTAACCCTGCTTTCTTGTGATTTGATTTCATTTTGTGAATAGTAACGAAAACCAACAAATCCATTTAATTTGATCGTGAGTTCGTCAATAAGAACGCCTCTTGGAGGTGACGATTTCGCATTTTGAGAGGAAGCGTCCAAAGTGCGTGAAAAGTTTGCGACAAATTGTTGTATGTTGTTTTTTGTATCTTCATTGATGCCGGTAAAGCCGCGAAAATCTAAAGTTATTTGGTCAAACTCCAAGGTTTTTTGCAAAAATTTTGTGATGGGAATGCGACAGGCAATTTCTCTGATTTTAATCCAATCCGAAGAACTAAAGTCACGCGAATTATTCAGTATGATATTTTTCAATGTGAAATCTCCTTGCATTGCATTAAGTTCGCAACTCTCGATACTGCATTGAAAGCCTGTTTTGTTGTAAATCCATTGACTCAACGCCCATGGAATCCAATGGTTTGCCGTATATAAAGCTACAATTATCCAAATGGGCAAGGAGAGCAATAGTCCCGTTAGTATTGACCACAGGCCGCGAAATGGAAACAAAAGTAAATTAAATATAAACATAGTTTAAAAATTATGTTATCGAATGACACAGAACGCAAGACTTTATTTTATGTTTCAATGAGGCGGCCACTTTTGCCATAGAATTTTATTTTAGCGAACCCTATTTATACCCCATGATGTTATGTGACTGAGCTTAGATTTTATCCTTAAAAATGCCTCTACTTTGAGAGGACAACCAGACTTATTGTTCAACATTCCGTTTTTACGCGTAAACGCTTATTTTATCTACACACTTCCATTTTTGTCCTATTGTTTTTAATGAAGGTTGAAAAGTGGATATCCTTTGAATAGATGAGTCGTGGTATTTTTTAAGTCAGCTTTATTAGGCAATTTGCAACGTAAAATTTATTGCTAAAAATTATTGCATGATTTGTTGTAATACTCGATATAGCTATTTGCGTAAGTGTAGAATAAATGTTATAAAAACTTGACCTCAATCGTTTTATGTATTCCCTTAAAAAATTACCGAGTGGGGTTGTAGCTCAGTTGGAAGAGCATCACAATGGCATTGTGAGGGTCGTCGGTTCGAATCCGATCAGCTCCACCATTTCTTAAAATAACAACCTTTAATTATAAGCTGAAGTGGTGAAATGGCAGACACGCATGATTCAGGTTCATGTGCCGAGAGGCATGGGGGTTCAAGTCCCCCTTTCAGCACCAAGTTGTACGTTTTAGTGAAGAAAAGGGTTCCCCTGACGGTAAGACGAGAAAATAAACGTTAATTTCAATGGGTGACCTAAAAAGTAAGTGCAAGCATTCATTTTTAGCCTGTGATTTTTCAATAGCACTGGGAGAATGTTTGCATTTGGAAGACTTGTAGGAGTCAAAAAAATAAATGTTAGTGCCGTATATATCCACACCTAGGAATATCTAAATTTCTAACATCAAAATGTCACATCCTGCCAATTTTAAACATGTTTGTTGAACGTCAACCAAGGAGACAACACTTGCAGGGCCTAAAATGTTAGGTGGGGAAGTAAGTTTTCAAAAATTGTTCTTGATAATTTTGAATTTTTTCAATGCCTATGCGTGCCAAGTCGAGCAAAGTACTCAGTTGATCGTTTGAAAAAGGAGTTTTTCCCGCCGTACCTTGAATTTCAATAAAATGGCCTTTGCCGCTCATAACAACGTTTAGATCTACTTCTGCCGTGCTATCTTCCGTATAATTTAAATCAAGGAGTTCCTGTCCATCGCAGATGCCTACACTGACTGCTGCAACGCTGCCGGTAAAAGGATTTGTTTTTAATTTACCTTCATGCAGCAAGTGGTGGATGGCCAATTGGGTAGCTATAGGCTCCAGAAATGGAAGCGGTACGTGTGCCCCCATCCGCCTGCAATACATCGCAGTCGATCCAGAGCGTATGGCCTTCCAGAGCTTGCAAATGGATAACTGAACGTACAGAACGACCCATAAATCGTTGAATTTCGATGTTTCTGGAATCACGTTTGTCGGAAACGCATTCTCTCGGTTTACGTTCCGACGTAGCGTACGGAAGCAAAGCGTATTCGGCGGTTACCCAACCGTTATGCATGCAGCCCTGCTTCTTTATCTAATGGGGTATTTTCTCTTCCAATGTGACCGCGCAGATAACTTTTGTGTTGCCGCATTCAACGAGTACGGATCCCGTGGCATTGGGAGCAATGTGTGGAACCAATGAGAAAGGTCTTAGGGCATTGTGGGGACGTTCGATGCTCGCAAGCATACGTTTGTATTATTGATGGCAAAAAGAGAAATTGACAAGATTTTTGTCTATCTACTTGACTATAAAGTTGACGTAAGCTACCCTAATGCCGGCATGCAGAAGAAGAGTGGTTTTACGGTGCTTGAAGTTTTAATTTCGGCGGGTTTATTTACAATCGTTGTGTTGGGGATTTCGCAAACGGTGTTGACCATGCACCGTTATGCCCGATCTAATCTTTGTAAAATGCAAGCGCATTTATTTGCCGTAAGCATTTTTGAGCAGTTACTCTACGATACGCATCCTTATGAAGTAGATACTGCAACGAATGCCAGTATCTCTTTGAGAGATTTAGGAAATCCAAATAGCAGGTCCGTTGTTTTACGTGCCAATAACGCAACCAGCAATACTTCGTTTACGCGTTCGGTTTATGAGGCAAATGATTTGTCGATTGAATTGAAATTAACGGTTCAAAACTCACCTCTGTACAACGATTATGAAAACCAAAGTCGTACGGCAATTAATCCTCCTGAAGGTTTCCAATCATTGCGATTGGTTTACAGTTGGGCTACGCCGACCGTGACGAACTTAGCTGACAAATCCACTTGGTTTTCAAGTGAATTATACGCCATTCGTCCGATAAATCCAGATGATCCCAATTACGATGTGTAATCTATGGATGAATGACATTTGAGTCTTAGATTTTTAAAAACCGTTGGCACTAATGTTTTGAACGTAAGAAGTTTTTTTGTGCATACCCCAGAGGAAAGATGGAATGCGTGCAATGGAGATTATTTTATTAAAATTAAAATATTGTCCATAAAAAAATTTGCGGTGACTTGAAAGAAATCTTTATATTTTTACCTTTACAACTCAGTAGGTTGAATGCTTACATGATAACTGATTTATGCAAAAGACAAAAAAATCGATTGCTAAAAAGTTTAAGATAACGGGTACGGGAAAAGTGTTGCACCGTAAACCTGGGTTTAGGCATTTTTTGCGCCGTAAATCCACGGTTTGTTT
>JAISBA010000001.1 GCA_031266455.1 Puniceicoccales bacterium | reverse complement strand
AGCGAAGGAGCGAAGGAGCGAAGGAGCGAAGGAGCGAAGGAGCGAAGGAGCGAAGGAGCATATTATCATTTTAATGCAACTTCTTCTCCCGTCAACCTCTAATGACATGTTTTTTAATTTATGAATCAAAGAAATACCTTTATTCCATTGGGCGTACAAACATTCCATGTACGATCAGAAGGTGGCATCTAGCTTTTTTATCAAAAACACATTTGAACAAACCTCCGGACAGCATGGCATCGAACCTAGGTAGATTGTTCACCCACTTCCGATCACAACGATCGTTATCTCCAGAGCGTTGTTTTTGGATTAAGGGATCATAAATGAAGGCGTACTGTAAAATTGTACGTTCAAGGAGCATGTATTAAAAATCTTTTGGATTGGGAAGTGGCACTGTGTTTGTAATATGTTTTTTACATATCTGCATTGACACCACTCGAACAATAGGTTTTGATAAAAGCAAGGCAATCTTAATAAGGGAGTGAATGAAGTATGACTGATAAAATGATCTACGAATTTGGAAATAAAACGGACGGTGACGTTACCATGCGTGCGCTTTTGGGAGGAAAGGGAGCCAACTTGGCAGAAATGTCACGTATCGGTTTGCCCGTACCACCAGGGTTCACCATTACAACTGCAATGTGCATCGATTATTACAAAACGAATCGACAATTGAGGCCGGAGCTCAAGGCTGCCATCAAACAGGCCATCGGCTCCGTTGAGTCGCAGTTAAATAAAAAATTTGGTGACACCCACAACCCTTTATTGTTTTCCGTACGTTCCGGAGCGCGTGAATCCATGCCAGGTATGATGGATACCATTTTAAATTTGGGACTCAACGATGCAACCGTGGAAGGATTTGCAAGCATTACCGCCAATCCACGTTTTGCTTACGATTGCTACCGACGTTTTATTCAAATGTACGGTGACGTCGTGATGGGTGTAGGGCCCAAGTCGGAAGACGAGCACGATCCATTCGACAGCCTGATTGCCGAGATAAAGGAAACAAAAGGTGTCAAGTATGATACAGATTTGGAAGCGGAAGATTTAAAACAATTGGTCAATCGTTTTAAAGCTTTGGTACGCGAAAGGGCCGGTAAAGATTTTCCACAAGACGTTTTTGAACAGCTTGAAGGAGCCATTGGCGCCGTATTTGGTTCTTGGCACAACGAACGGGCTAACATTTACCGTCGCAAGTACAACATTCCTTCCGATTGGGGAACGGCGGTCAATGTACAGGCTATGGTATTCGGTAATGCGGGGGATACGAGCGCAACGGGTGTTGCTTTTACGCGCAATCCCGCAAACGGAGAAAATACGTTTTACGGTGAATATTTGATCAATGCCCAAGGTGAAGATGTGGTTGCCGGTATTCGTACCCCTCACCCCATTGCTCAATTGTCGCAGGAAATGCCAAAGGCTTACGAAGAATTGTTGAAAATTCGTGCCCGATTAGAAGAGCATTTCAAGGACATGCAGGATTTTGAATTTACGGTTGAAAATCAACGCTTATTCATGTTGCAAACGCGCAACGGAAAACGTACAGGCTTGTCGGCCATTAAGATTGCTCTCGACATGGTTAACGAAGGTCTCATTGATAAGGAAACCGCCATTAAACGCATTCCCGCAGAGTCTATTGCCACGTTGCTGGTTCCCATTTTTGACAATCGCGCAAAGAAACAATCCCAATGCATTGCAACGGGACTACCGGCAGGTCCCGGTGCCGCTTCCGGTAAGGTTGTCTTTAACGCCGCAAAGGCGGAAGAATGGTCGGCTCGCGGCGATAAGGTCGTTTTGTGCCGGGCCGAGACATCGCCCGAAGATTTAAGGGGTATGTTGGTTTCTGAAGGAATTTTAACGAGTCGTGGAGGCGTTAGTTCACATGCGGCCCTGGTGGCACGTCAAATGGGTAAAGTCTGCGTTTGCGGCGCAGGTGACCTTATTATCGATTACCGCAAGCGTTGTATGACTGCGGGTAATATCTCCATCAACGAAGGAGATTCCATCTCAATCGATGGTACGACGGGTGAAGTCTTCCAAGGCGGCATTCCGACAATGCCTTCGGAAGTGATGCAGGTGCTCAACGGCCATTTAAAAGCGGATGAAAGCGAAACCTACCGCATGTTTCATACCATCATGTCTTGGAGCGATTCATTTCGCCAGTTGGGAATTCGTACCAACGCAGATACACCACAACAAGCAGCTTTAGCGTTATCTTTTGGAGCAGAGGGAATTGGTCTTTGTAGGACCGAACACATGTTTTTTGAAGGACACCGCATCGATTCCATGCGTGAAATGATTTTGGCCGATTCCGAAGAAAGTCGTCGTAAAGCCTTAGCCAAGTTGTTACCCTTGCAAAAAAATGACTTTAAAGGTATTTTTAAGGCAATGAAAGGGTATCCGGTAACGATTCGTTTGCTGGATCCGCCGTTGCACGAATTCTTACCTCACGAAGACGATGCTATCGAGGCTCTATCCAAGGTCATTGGAATGTCGGTTGATCAGATCAAAACAAGATCCAGTGCATTGGCCGAACAGAATCCGATGTTGGGACACAGAGGTTGCCGTTTGGGGATTACCTACCCGGAAATTACGGAAATGCAAGCTACGGCCATCTTTGAAGCGGCAGCCGAAATTATTAAAGAAGGGTTGGCCATAAAAATAGAAGTCATGGTTCCCTTGGTAGGTTTTGTTAAAGAACTGGAACATCAAATTCACTGCATCCATGAAACGGCCAAAAAGGTATGCGAACATTACCAGGTAGAAGTTCCGTATCACGTAGGTACCATGATAGAAAATCCGCGTGCGGCCGTCCGCTCGGACGAAATTGCAAAAGTTGCCGATTTTTTCAGTTTTGGAACCAACGATTTGACGCAGTTAACTTTAGGGATTAGTCGCGATGACATGAGCAAATTTTTCAAGGCCTATACGGACTTGGAAATTTTTACACAAAATCCATTTGCTTCGATCGATGTGGAAGGCGTCGGTGAATTGGTTAAGATATCGGTTGAAAAAGCTAAAAGCACAAAACCGGGTATTAAATTAGGTGTTTGTGGAGAGCACGGTGGCGATCCCAATTCGGTGCAATTCTTTCAGGCAGTTGGTTTGAATTACGTCAGCTGTTCGCCCAATCGCATCCCGATTGTGCGTTTGTCATGCGCTCAGGCGGCCTTAAAAAATCCGCGACAATAACAATACAAGCTCCACACATTTTTCCGTGGAGCTTTTGTTTTAATACCCTTAAGCATAGATTTTTTAACCTACCGTTGCTTGCGTATGGAAACAAATTAAATGGCCGAAAGACTGCCTGCAGATAAACCTAATCGTGAAGATCGGTCGGCAGTTATGGCGAGAAATGGGATGGGTCTAAAAGTGCGGTAAATGGATTTGTTGAATTAAATATTTTAAAAAAACAGGCTCATACGTACAGGCTAGAAAGCTTTTATCAACAGGATTGCCGCTAAAACTTTGGGACACAATGGTCAACGGATTGGTGCGCTGCAATAAATTTACGTATAATCTCGTTCGCTTCTTCGGAAGCATCCTCTAAAACGTAATGTCCCGCATCGTCGAAACAATGCGTTTCCGCATTCGGCAAGAATTGTTTCCACTTTTCTAAAAAGTGAGGCGTAAAGCAAAAATCCTGCATGCCCCACGCCAAGAGACTTGGTTTATTGGCTAAGATCCACAAATTATTTTGAATATCTTCTAAGATTTTATAGGAAGGATGTTGGGAATCCATCGGTATGTCTTGGACAAAAGCATTGATGGCAACGCGTTCGCGCGGTGTTTGGTAAGGAAGCAAATAAGCTTTTTTTGTAATGGCATCGAGTCCTTTTTCGGAAGCCATATGGGTTGCACATTTTGCAAATAAATTTGCATACTTAATGGCCCAAGCACCCAATAATGGAAACCGGCATAAGGCTATGCGAAAAGGAATGCTGTCGCATAAGAAAGCAGCCGAATTGAGAATGGTAAGCGTTTTAACGCGTGCCGGCCAGCGTGTGGCTATCCCCATGCCAATGGCGCCTCCCCAATCGTGTACGATGAGATGGAAACGGCCTATTGAAAGATTTTGTAGCCACTGAATGGTATTTTCGATGTGGGTTTTGAGCTTGTAAGGATAGTGTTGAGGCTTGTCGGATAATCCGCAGCCCATGTGATCGGGTACCAAACATCGGCAAAAGTCATTCAATTTTTTTACAAGGTTGCGATAAAAGAATGACCAGGTCGGGTTGCCGTGCAGCATGATAACGGATTCACCGTGGCCTTCATCGATGTAGTGCAACTTGTGAGTAACGTTTGTGTGCGATGTCCGCAGCGTAATGTAGCGCGATTTAAATGGGTAGAGAGAACGAATGGATGCAAGGGACCTCATAAAAGATTCTTAGTGTTGCCATTGAATACCCAGCATGAGTGTGCTAAGCCCACTCCCTATGCCCAATAACAATACCGGCATTGCATTTTTAAGCAATTTATTTTCATCCGCTTGGCAGAGGGTTAAGGGTAATGCGGCGGAGCCGGTATTGCCCAAATAAGGAAATGTCGAAAAGTCTTTTTGCGGATCTAAATTGAGCGCTTTGTACAATTGGAGTTGATGTTGGCGTCCCACTTGATGGGTGATAATGCGTTGCGCGGTGTCATCTTTCCAAGACATTTCTTCTTTAAAAGCATTCCAGGCCGTTTTTGAAAGTCGAATCCCTTCCTTGAGAAGTGTTGTCGAATCCGTTTGCATGGTTAGGCTGTGGGATACATCGGCGGTTCCCCCTTCGCACAATTGACAAGCAGACGAATGGGTTTGGGTAATGCCTCCCAACAAAATAGGCTTTAGAGAGGAGGCACATTTTTGATGGCACAAGAGTAAGCTAACCGCGCCGGATCCGATGGTTAGGTTGGCAAAGAATGGTTTTATGGTCTTGCGCGTCAGATGTAGGTTACCGTTTAACTGAGCCAGTGTCCAGTCCAGCAAAGAGCGACCATTCTCTCCCGATACGATAAGCACGGAGCGCACTGTACCGGCTTCGATCATGGATGCACCCACAATGATGGCGTTAAGTACACCCAAACAAGCGTTGGATAAATCAAAAATTTGGGTATGAGGAGTTAATTTTAAACCTTCGTGCACATAGGCGGCCGTTGGTGGCTCCAGACGGTTTCTGCAGACGGATGCGTGGATTAGGACGTCGATATGGTCGATGGGAATACCCGTTTTTTGCAGGACCTTTTGACCTGCTAAGGTAGAAATTTCTGAAGGTTGAAGATTGCAATCCCAATGACGACGTTCCCGAATTCCCGTCATCATAGCCAAACGTCCTTTGGGTAAATTAAGTCTCGTATAAAGTGGATTGAGGGCCTCTTCGATACTTTCCGAAGTCCATCGCTCTTCAGGCAACACATACCCCATTGACTCAATAACCACGTTTTTGAACTGCATTGACTTACAACCTATTCATGAAAATATATCTGGTCGGGACGATAGGATTTGAACCTACGACCTCATGCTCCCAAAGCATGCACTCTAGCCAGACTGAGTTACGTCCCGACTTTAATTACTTTATAAAAACGCTAAAAAGGTCTTGGGGTATGTCAACGTTTTTCTATAGTTACCATGCTATTAGGATAGATTATCGAAGGCCAAATGCTTTGTCTCCTTCCATTAAAATTATACTTGCCGAATAATCCAGGCAATCGCCAGTTTGCAAAGTCTTTTTCCCTATGCTTGCCGAAGGCGGATGCGGGTGTGCAAAATTTTCTTTTGTAGGCAATAATGCGCACCGAAGAAATTTTCTAAGTCAAAACAACAAGTTCTCTGAGTTTGCAAAGGATTTAGCAGCGTCGTTAGATGTCCCCCTGTCCAGTAGAAAATGCCTTGATTATTTTTTTTGAGGTGTGTTTTTGTGCGCTGGACAAACTTGTCAAAAGCGGTGACAGCTCGTCCCACAATTGCATTGTAGGTTTGATGCCACGTTTCCAGCCGAGTATTGTGGATTTGTACATTGGTTAAGTTTATTTGTTGTACGATATCCTGGACTACATTTACCTTTTTGCGAATGGAATCAATTAAAGTAAATTGCGTGTGTGGAAACAAAATGGCGAGCGGAATACCCGGGATACCCCCACCGGTACCTACGTCCAATACGGTGGATGGATTGTTCCATAAATCCCATGTGACGATGGGCAATATGGGAAGAATGTGCTTTTCTTCCAAATAATCGATGTCGGTGCGAGCAACGAGATTAATTTTAGAATTCCATTCCCTCAGCAATTGACAGTAGGTTGCCAATTGTATCCAGCGGGAATCGGGTATGGAAGGTAAGTATTGTTTAAAACGTTCCATGCATCAAGAAACATCTTTGGGTAGATCTAAATATTTACGCACTTCAACGACATAACCTCTTATCATTTGAGCTTGGGATAATAGATTAATTTCGAAAGGAGAAAATAGTCGTTTTAAAAAAATATCATTACCCTCTTTGAAGGCCTGACGTAATCCAAAATTATTTTCATTAAAATCCACCAAAACAATTTGACCATCCACAATTTCCAAGTCGGTATACGGATTAATAAGTAATAAGCCATGTCCCCCAAAAAAGTCATCGGTGGATGTGGGGTTGTAGGTTGCAAAAGATCCTGGATTTAAGGTTTTTTCTGTTTTAATCCAATGAACATAAACATCTTCCGGCATACTCCCATCCTGAGAGAGTCGAGAAGCGATTTGTTCCCATGCAAGTATGGGAAGTATGGAACCTTTGATCGTTTTACTCGTTTGCAGCGACAAAATGGGTTCGTTGCCTAAAAGTTGTTCAATGGTTACATCAAAAAACTTGGCGATGGCCACCACCGTACTTATGCGAGGATCATTGGTCTGGCACGATAAAAGACGATTGATGGTTGTTTGCGGTAAATTGACACCTCGGCATAAATCGGCTTCTGTCATTCGCACTTCATTCATGAGGATGCGAATCATTTTTCCAATCGGAAAATCCGCAGGTTCCATGACCGATTCTGCTTTGAACTCCATCACTTCCTGATAATTTTTGGTTTAATACGGCCAAAAGTAAAGCATTTTTTATAACAATTGGCCGATTCTCATGCAATAAACGTTTAAATTTTTTTAAAAGTATTATTTTTTGGTTGATTTTTGAAAAATTCAATTCACCATAGAATTTAGTTATTGTACATCGTAAGGTGCATAACTATATGCAAAGTGTTCGTTAAAACAATAAGAGAGTGTCCTAGGGAAGCATTTGGATTTTTGCAAGGGGTCTATAAGTGCTTCCCTTTTTAATGTACGTATTATATAAAGCATAAAAGTTTTTGCCGGGATAGGGTGTAACGCCTTCGATTAAGCTTTTCGGGATAAAATTTTGTGAGCCAGTAGAGAGGTTCTAAAGTTAAAAATACCCATGCAGTTATGGTATGCCTGGTGGCATACGGAAAATTTTTAAAAGTACTTAAATGGTTAGTCGCATTAGTATAGTATAAAACAAATGCAATAAGCGGGCAATTCAAGTTCCCGCTTATCCGTGTTAAATCGTCATCAATTACTGTTTGGCCTTTTTTTGATTGGAAACGTAAGTGTGCTTGTTTTGTTTTTGGAACATTTTAAGAAACTTATGTTTGGATCTAGCTCTTGTAACCGGTTTGTAGGGCGTAAATGTGGATATCGATTTGCTGGTATCGGCCATAGATTCTTGCAAGCGTTTGTTTTCCATCATGTTTTCCAAACGAGTTTTTAAACTTTGTACTTCTTGGTACATTTGTTGTTCAGATTCTGTCAGTGCATCGCCCGGTAAATCATTCTCCGTGATACCCATGTTGTACATCTTCTTTTGGGAAATATTCTTGGCTTCTTTAACATTGGGATATAAAAGGGTTCCATCGTAGGCAATTTGTGTGGCAGATAGGAAAATGATTAAATTTGTAATGATATCCTCCTTCGTTTTGTTTGAAAACAATTTCCCCAAAATGGGAATGTCGCCTAAAATAGGAGTTTTCGTCGTATTGTCTTTCTTGGTTTGAGACATAAGCCCTCCAATGGCAATCGTGTACCCGCTTTTGATAGTTACCACGCTGTCTGTTTTCTTTTGACTGATTTTAGGGTAATCGATGGATGATGATACACCATTTGCACCACTACTCGTGAATTTAACTTCACCTGAGCTTGAAGATAAAGAGGGTTCTATTTTTAAGGTGATGAATTCTGCCTGTACTTTGGGGGTTACCTTAAGTTCAATGCCCATGGGTTTTTCTTCAAATCCACTGATTTCGTAACCGCCTTTTTCTGTATTATAGGTATAATTTGGAACGGGGAAGTTTTCTACGACAGACATGGTGGCGGGTACATTGTTCATGGTAATGATAGTCGGGTTGGATAAAGTTTTCCCTATATTGTCCGTTTGAGTAAAGTTGAATCCTGCAGTAAGCGTACTGATCGTAATTGAAGTGGGACCCAATGCTTTGCTATTATTCAGACTGCGTAAAAGTTTCCCATCCGTACTCTCCGTGCCGGATCCACCGCCGCCGGTAGCAGGTGTAGCACCACCACCAGCAGCAGGTGCCGCAGCCGCAGCTTCATCTTTATCTTTAAGGGAGGCACTTAAAGATTTTGGCCAAGTAAAACCGCGCGTATCCGTGATGTTCGTACTTGCCTCGACAAATTTTGCTTCAATCATGACTTGGGTTTCAGGTTTATCCAACATTTCGATAATGGATGCAAACGTTTGGATATTTTTGGAACGTTCCGTAATGATGAGTACGTTGGAGCGTTCATTGAAAGTGATTTTTCCACCACTATTAGAATCAATAAAATCTTTTAACTCTTCGGCAATTTGCTTTGCTTCAGCAAATTTTAACAAGAAAGTTTCTGTCTTCAGAGGTTCTTTGGTGAGTGATTCGAGCGTACAAATTTGGACAATGTTGTCATGCTGCGTATAGGTGCATCCTACGGGTCCCAAAACTGCCTCCAGTAAAGACTCCCACGTTGCATTTTTTAAACGAACCGTTACGTTGCCTTGCAGCGCTGCAGGTATAATAATGTTGAGGTCGTATAATTCGGATACGTAGCGCAAAACTTGTTTAATATCTTCGTTGATAAAGTCGACAGAAATATGCTCACTGCCATTGGCTGCTTTATCCGTTTGGTTGTCTTTAAAAGTAACCACAATATTGCTATCCACTTTACTTGAGTCGTTGAAGTTTGTCGTAACGGATGGTGTCTCACTCTGGTTACCGGATAAGATGGTTTTGCTTAAATCAGAAAATGATGGAAGTGCCGTCTGAGAGTCAAAGACAGGAGGTCTTGTTCTCGTCATCTCTTCGCCATCCGCCCAGCAACGAATCGTTAGATTTGCCAGTAGGGCGAATAAAAGTAAGGTGGATCTGATTAAATTACGTGAGTACTGTAATAGGGTTGTGGCGTGTCGCATCTTATTAATAATTAAATGTTAAAGCATAGTTGTTGAGTTGTAATGTAAAGCGTTTCTTTTGTATGTCACGGATAGTTATTTCAAACATTTGTCCTTGGTAGTTCGCTTGCAAGACAGTCCCTTCCCTTAAAATTTTGTTGCCCTGCACGCAGAGATAAAATGCACTATTTTTTTGAATGGAACCCGAAGGCTGCAAAGCATTGCCCACTTGTGTTAAAATTACCAATTCGTCTATTTGCGGTTCATCGTCAACGATGGATTCGACGATGGTAGGTTGTGCAACTTCTTCAACCGTTAGTTCTGCTTGTGCGTCGAAAAGAAAGGGGGTCCACACACCTTCCCAATCGGATGTTTTATCGTTGATTTCAAGTAATTGGCCAATGACTTGAATAGCTTTGGATCTTTCAGCGGGAGATAGGATGGCGTCCGATTTTGGTTTTTCGGTTTTCTTGGGGGCCCCAAAGCCTATGTTGCCTAAAGTCAGTAGGATTAGACCAAGATATAGTACTTTACGCATTATCCCCTCCCGGCTGCCCTATTTGGCCTAATATGCTAAAAACGATGGTAGCATTAATTTTGGGTTCCTTTTTCGAAAAATCTGTGGTATCCTCTCGGGAAGTGTTTTCGATATGTTCTTTGAAATCTAACTTTTTAACATTGGTAAAATACGGTTGCTCTCTAAGGGTTTTTAAGAGTGTGATGGTCGTTGAGAAAGTTGCTTGAAGATTGACCGTAAAATCAACCAGCAAGAAATCTCCCACGTATTCGCTGGTATCCTGATTCAATGCAATCGTTTTGCTTTTTGTGAGATCATAAGTATTGGATATGGCAATGTTAGATGAATTCTTTCCAAGAATTTTTTCAAGTTTTACCAAAAATTTGTACATCGCTGTCCGATTGCCAAAATTGAAACACTGTTTGTGTAAAGCCGCCTCTAAATTTTTGTAATTTTTCAAATCGCTCGCTATATTCTTTAGCTCACCCATTTGCTTTTCAATCAGGCTGGATTTTACGCTGGTGGTATCTATTTTACGTTCCATTTCCTCCGTTTGATTTTGTCTGAAATGTATAAAAACGAACAGCATAAAGTTAATGACAACTAAAATAACGCAGGGTATATTCTTCCTTAAAAAGTTTTTGATTTTGCTGAGATCTAAAGCGTTCATGGATAATTTAGGCGTTATATTGTAAATTAATTTGGAATCTTGTTTCGTCTATTTGTTGGTCGGCATTGTTCTTTTCGAGATTGTAAAAGCATTTACAGCTATTTTTAAATGCATCGATTGCTTTAAGTTGTAGCAACTGAGCTTTATAAGTCTCTAAGATTGCGACATCGCCTTTCACAATGCCGTAGATTTGTATATTGAACGACTTATGGGTCGCATCGACAACTTTTGTATTGGGATCACTCTTGCAATCGGCAATGACGGTATTAAATCTTATCTCATGCGGTTTACCCTTGCATAGTTCTAACAAAAATTCAGACAAATCAATGGGCAGCGTATACGCATTTAATAACGTATGTACCGTGTCCCTAGTTTCTACAAAACCTTTGTTATGCTGCATCATTTGTTGGTGCAAGGTTGTATTTTTATCTAGAAAAGTTTTTATTTCGTTGAAGCGAGTGGCTTGACGTTTATGGTCAAGTTCTGCAAAGAAACTCACGCCTATTAGAATAACTGTAAAGATGCCCATGGCCGCAAGGACATAGATTTTTATGGATGAAAGTTGAGAATTAACCACAATAGATTTATCTCTAAAATCTATTTCCCACGGACGTGATTTGGGGGCAAAGTACAATTTTAATGACTGGAGGTTCATCTGAAATAATTAAAGATAGCACTTAACATACCAATCCATAAAGGTTGGGATATTTGTGTTATTTTTTCGCTGTTTTGCGTATTTACTTTGTGAGCCTGCAGCCAGGCGTTAAAATCAATTTGCAGGGATTTAATTTCGAGTATCTTACCGATACATTGCGTTAACCAGGCGAGTTGAGGGGTCAGACCATTGATGAAAAAAAATTCGATGGGCAAACTGGTTTGTACTTCGAAAAAATCGATATAAGATTTAATGTCGGCGCACATGCGTTGTGTAATCGTTTCCATGGCTTGCGTATCTTCCATCATAGACTGCAGCAAATATTTGTAAGTGCTGACATCATCGGGAAGGCTACACGCTTTACGCGTTAGACTAATTAAGCTTTTTAAACCATGGACAGGAGGATAAGCAGCCTCAATATGATTATTGCAAAGTACGAATACCAAAGATTGATTGACAGAAAAATCTATAAATAAAACAGGTTGCGTAGCTTTAACCAGTTTTGTGTAATCCATGAGCCCCTTGGCCGTTGTGAGGGTTGTGAACAGTAATTTTTTTGGAACACACTGGCAATCCATTAACTCATTCTGAATCGTCTTTATCTCTTGTTTTTGAGTCCCTACAAAACAAACATGGTCGGGTAGGACTGTATTGGCTGAGTCCTTAATTTCTATACCCGTGTAAGCATCTATGGCCGCAATTTGATTCGTTTTTAAGTCGGCGTTGAATCGCTCTTTCAACAGTGGAATCAAGCCTTGGATCCCTTTGCTTTTGGTTTTTGCCTCTAACTTTGCTTTATAGATAAAACGAGATAATGGGGCAACTATGCAAATGGGATTTTTGCTTTTGGTTATTTTTTTTAGGATGGGAGCATCCAGGTAAGCATTTTCTTTAAAAGGATTGTTGGGTAATTCTTCCAGGTCGGATAAAGAGAGCGTAGATTTTTTTTCTTTTGTGACAGTGGCCAACAAACAAGAAGTTTCAGAGGTATAGATAAATTTTTGTTTTTGACTGCCCAGCAGACTTGATAAAACATCCATGCAACAATTTTAGGAAAAAATGCAATCGAGGGCAAGGAAAAAGTAATGTCGTTAGGGTATTTTGTGGAAAGGGCGATTAATGTTGTATATCTTTTATTGCAATAAGTTTAAGCATTTGCGATAGGTAACATGCATCATGCATGTTGCCTAGGTATCGAAACCTTTGAGGTACACACTGGAGTCAGAGGATGTGTGATGGCGTGAGACACGCGGTGAGACATATTGGCGCAATCGTATATTGTCATTCATGTTCACTTGGAAAGATTTTGGGCGTATTTTGCTCACAATGAACAAATTATAAAAACTGGCACAAAAATTGCAATCTTATAGGACATGCAAAGGACAACGGGGAAGATTTTAGGAATAGATTTAGGAACAACGAATTCATGTATGGCCGTCATGGAAGGCGGTGAACCGGTTGTGATTCCGAATGCGGAAGGTGCACGTACAACACCGTCGATTGTGGCGTTTACCAAAGGAGGCGAACGTTTAGTTGGGCAAGCCGCAAAACGTCAAGCCATTACGAATCCACAAAATACAGTTTTCTCGGCAAAACGTCTCATCGGTCGTAAATTTAATGAAGTGCGATCGGAAGTAAAAAATGTTCCCTACAAAATTGTGGAAGGTAAAAATGGAGATGCTTGGATTGAATGCGAGGTTAGTGGAAAGACGGAACGATTTGCTCCGGAGCAAATTTCCGCAATGGTGCTGGCAAAGTTGAAGGCGGATGCGGAAGCCTATTTGGGAGAGCCTATAAAGCAGGCCGTCATTACGGTACCTGCCTATTTTAATGATTCTCAACGCCAAGCAACGAAGGATGCGGGAACCATTGCCGGGTTAGAAGTCTTGAGAATTATCAATGAGCCGACGGCCGCTTCGTTGGCTTATGGATTGGACAAAAAGAAGGAAGAAACCATCGCCGTTTTCGATTTGGGAGGTGGAACCTTCGATGTATCCGTCTTGGAGATCGGTGACAGCGTTTTTGAGGTCAAGGCAACGAATGGAGATACGCAATTGGGAGGCGATGATTGGGATAAGACCATCATCAACTGGTTAGCCGATACATTTCAATCCGAGAACGGTATTGATCTGCGCAAAGACCCAATGGCTCACCAACGTTTAAAAGAAGAAGCGGAAAAAGCTAAAATTGCATTGTCTTCGGCACAGGAGACAGACATCAATTTACCCTTTATCACGGCGGATGCAAGTGGACCGAAACACCTGAACGTAAAGCTAACACGTTCGAAACTGGAACAAGTTTGCGATGGGTTGTATGAACGTATGAAATCCCCTTTTAACGCGTGCCTCAAGGATGCCAAAGTCGACAGCAGTTCGGTTGATGAATTAGTGTTAGTGGGAGGCATGACGCGTTCGCCCAAAGTGATCGAATTGGCCGATTTTTTAGCCGGTAAGCCGGCGCATAAGGGAGTGAATCCGGACGAAGTGGTAGCCATTGGAGCCGCAATTCAGGGAGGCGTACTACGCGGAGAAGTGAACGATGTGCTGCTGTTGGATGTTACACCGTTGACATTGGGTATTGAGACGGCAGGCGGTATTTCTACACCCATGATTGATAGAAATACAACCATTCCCACCAAGAAGACCCAAACATTTTCAACCTACGCCGATAATCAAACGGCCGTAGACATAAAAGTACTCCAGGGAGAACGTTCTTTGGCGAAAGACAATAAGATTTTAGGAACATTTCGCCTGGAAGGGATTCCGATGGCATCCCGCGGTGAACCCAAAATCGAAGTTACGTTCGACATTGATGCGAGTGGTATTTTGCACGTAACCGCCAAAGATATTGCCAGTGGAAAGGATCAAAAGATTACTATTTCCGGAGCCTCTGGATTTTCCGAAGAGGAAGTTGAACGTCTTCGTAAAGAAGCCGAGCAATTTGCCGAACAGGATAAGGCGGAACGGGAACGGATAGAAACATTCAATCGTTTGGATAGCTTAATTTATCAGGCCGAGAAGCAGTTGAAAGAATTTGGAGACAAATTGCCTACCGAAAAGAAAGATACTCTGACAAAGAAATTAGAAGATGCAAAAAAGATGCTTGAAGACAAAGCGATTACTGCAGAGACTTTGAAGTCAACGGAAACGGATCTCATGAATTCCTTGCAGGAAATTGGACATATTTTGTACTCGAATGCTCAGCAGAGTACTGCGACGGAAAATAAAGATCAACCGTCTTCCAGTACAGATGAAGGCGATAAGAAAGATAAGAACAACATTGTAGATGCAGATTTTGAGGTTGTCGATGATGACGGTAAAAAAGAATAATTTAACCCTTAACAAAGATAAAAATTATGAAAATAAATATTAAACCCCTTGGAGATCGTGTATTGGTAAAAATGATCGAAGAGAATGAACAAATTAAAGGTGGCATTATTATTCCTGATTCTGCCAAAGAAAAACCTCAGGAAGCAGAGGTTGTTGCTTTGGGAACAGGTAAAAAAGATAAGGAAGGCAATCTTGTTCCTTTCCAAGTTAAAGCAGGGGACAGAGTGCTTATTAGTAAGTATGGAGGCACTGAAGTCAAAATAGGAGACCAAAAGCTTACCTTGTTGCGTGAAGAGGATATTTTAGGTATATTAAACTAATATTTGAAAGGAAATAAAAAGTATGTCAGCAAAACAATTGAAATTTGACGAAGCGGCACGTAAAAAGGTGTTAGCCGGTGTAGAAGCTTTGGCGAAAGCGGTGAAAATAACGTTGGGCCCAAAGGGTCGCAATGTGCTCATTGACAAGAAGTTTGGCGCTCCAACCATCACGAAAGATGGTGTTACAGTTGCCAAAGAAATTGAATTGAAGGACCCATTTGAAAACATGGGTGCCCAAATGGTTCGCGAAGTGGCTTCCAAAACAGCCGATAACGCGGGCGATGGAACAACGACAGCCACCGTTTTGGCGGAAGCAATCTATCGCGAAGGCTTAAAAAATGTGGCTGCAGGTTCCAATCCTATCTTCTTGAAACGTGGTATTGATAAAGCCGTTGATGCAGGTGTTGCAGAATTGGCCAAAAACAGTCGTGGTGTAAGTAATCGTGAAGAGATACGTCAAGTGGCAACCGTGTCGGCCAATTGGGATAAGGAAATTGGAGACATCATTGCGGAAGCTATGGATAAAGTAGGCAAGGATGGTACCATTACGGTTGAAGAGAATAAGAGTATCGAAACAACACTCGATGTCGTGGAGGGAATGCAATTTGACAAAGGGTATATCAGTCCGTATTTCGTCACCAATTCGGAATCCATGGAGTGCGTTTTAGAAGACGCTTACGTCTTAATTTTCGAAAAGAAAATCAGCAGCTTAAACGATCTGCTGCCTCTGTTGCAAAGTACGGCTAAAACCGGCAAACCGTTATTACTCATTGCGGAAGAGGTTGAAGGTGAAGCGCTGGCCGCATTGGTCGTCAATAAATTAAGGGGTACACTCAATGTATGTGCCGTAAAAGCTCCAGGTTTCGGAGATCGTCGTAAAGCAATGTTGGAAGATATTGCCACGTTGACAGGAGGACGGTGTATTACGGAAGACTTGGGCATTAAATTGGAAAGTATCCAGTTGGCGGACTTGGGTCGCGTAAAACGTGTCACGATTGATAAAGAAAATACAACCATCGTTGAAGGAGCCGGCAAATCGTCGGATATCCAGGCTCGTGTAAAACAAATTCGTCGCCAAATCGAAGAAAGTTCTTCCGATTACGATCGTGAAAAATTGCAAGAACGCTTGGCAAAATTGGCGGGAGGTGTTGCCGTAATTCACGTAGGTGCGAGTACGGAACCCGAAATGAAAGAAAAGAAGGCACGTGTCGAAGATGCATTGCACGCAACGCGCGCAGCCGTGGAAGAAGGTATTTCTGCGGGTGGTAGCGTTGCCCTGTTGCGTACGGCCAAAGCGATTGAAGCTTTGAATTTAAAGGATGAAGAAGCGGTGGGCGCTGCCATTGTGCGTCGTGCCATTGAAGCACCTTTACGTCAGTTGTGTCAAAACGCCGGTGTCGAAGGATCTCTGGTAGTTCAAGAAGTCTTAAAACATTCGGGAGCTTACGGTTATAATGTTGCAACCAACACCTACGAAGATCTCGTAAAAGCCGGGGTTGTGGATCCAACTAAGGTAACGCGTGCAGCCTTGCAAAATGCAGCTTCTGTAGCTGGATTATTGCTGACAACGGAATGTATGATTGCCGAATTACCTGAAGAAAAGCCGGCACCTGCACCCGATATGGGGGGTGGCATGGGTGGTATGATGTAAAATACCGTGCATGGCCAATTTTTATGCACTAAAAACGGATTTAGTAATGCAAGAAAGTATTTTCTTGCATTACTTTGGTATTTGTTGGAAAATATCATAAATTTTTTGATTTAATAAAATAGTAGGAATGCCGATATATATTACCAAGAAGCTTGCGTATTTTTAAGAAAGCATAAGATACACAAGTTTGTAAATTTATGCATACAAAATTTAACATGGGTGAATGGACGGTTACGGCAACCTCTACAAAACCTATTTTCCTGGGTGCCCGTGTTCGTTTGGCTCGAAATTTAATGCATTATCCTTTTCCTCAGCAGGCATCTGAGACGCAAAGAAAGGAAATTTTTAATACATGTTCTGATGTTATCATGCGGTTGGATGGCGACAAACAATCCGTGTGCCTTCCATTGGAAGCACTGGATGCGTTGACGTGCGCTTCTCTCACGGAATCTCATCGGATAAGTGTTGATTTGGCTAAAAACAAAGTGGGGGCAGGTGTCATTTTAAATAAGAAAAATAAGTTTGCTTTTATGATCAACGAAGAAGACCATTTACGACTGCAGGTTTTGGATGTTCAACCGAATTTCAGGGTTTTATGGCGTCGATTGGATCGTTTGGATTCTTGTCTAGAGCAATATTTAGATTATGCGTTTCAACCTCGTTTAGGATATTTGACGGCGTGTCCCACCAATCTGGGTACGGGTATGCGTGCATCCGCCATGTTGCATTTGCCGGGATTGGTTTTTACGAATCAACATACGCAAGTGGGACGTTCATTGGCTGAAATGGGTATGGTTTTGAGAGGTGTATACGGAGAGCAGTCGAAAGCCATTGGACACATTTTTCAAGTATCCAATCAGACAAGCCTTGGATTTAGTGAAAGTGAATTATTGGATCGCGTTGAACATGTGGTGCACCTATTAGTTGAAAAAGAAACCGAGGCGCGTAAAAAATTACTTTGTACAACGCCCCACGAGTTGTTTGACAACATTGGGCGGGCATTTGGTGTTTTACGTGCATGCTTTGAGGTGGGAGCTGAAGAAGCTACCAATTTGCTATCGCTCATCATTTTGGCGGTTGATTTGGGATTTTTCCCGGAAGAAAAAAGACGTATTTTATATAAGGTAAAGCAGGAGGTTCAGCCTGCACATTTGCAGTTGTTGCTATCGAAAGCTTTGAATGTTAAAGAACTCAACAAAGAGAGAGCAAAGTTATTGCATCGATACTTTTTGAAATTCCCTGAACCTAATTTTAAAGCGAAAAAAGAGGAATTGAACTATGTTTAATAATTTGACGCCACGCGCACAGCAAGTTTTTGTGCTGGCCAAAAGTATGGCCTTGAAGTTGCAACAAAACTATTTGGGAACAGAACATCTTTTGTTAGGATTGTTAGAGCTTAAACAAAGTATTGCCGTTCGTGTGCTACAGCGAATGGGTTTGGACGTGGAAACCGTCCACGATGCTTTGCAAAAACATATGGTTGCCGGTAAACATTTGGCGGAAGGGGTTGTGCATCAGGATGGATCTATGCCAGCGATGGATATTCCTTTGACACCGCGTGTTCGCCAAGTTTTGGGTTTAGCTGAAAAAGTTGCGCATGAGTTGAATCACCCCTATGTGGGTACGGAACATCTTCTATTGGGAATTTTAGAAGAAGGGGATGGATTAGGGGCGAAAATTTTAAAGACTTTGGACATTGATCCCGAGGAATGTCGAAAAGAAATTCTGTCGGAGTTAGCTCCGGACAACGTGGACGACAATGACGATGGAGAAGATATCGACGAAGATGAAGAGGATAAAGGTGTTTTGGATAATCGTTGCAGTATTCGATCATCTCTCCATAAAACATACACGCTGCGCAATTTTGGAATAGATTTAACAACCAAAGCCAAGGAGGGTCAATTGGATCCCGTCATCGGCCGCAACAAAGAAATTGATAACGTTGTTCAAATTTTATGTCGCCGCACAAAACATAATCCGGTGCTCATTGGTGAGGCTGGTGTGGGCAAGACGGCCGTTGTGGAGGGATTGTCGCAGCGCATTATACAAGGTGAGGTTCCGGAATCTTTGCTGGATAAACGGGTATTCATTTTAGATTTGGCATTGATGTTGTCCGGAACAAAATATCGCGGCCAATTTGAGGAACGTCTTAAAAATGTTATGAATGAAGTCAAGGAGAGCAAAAATATCATTCTATTTTTAGACGAACTACATACCATTGTGGGTGCTGGATCTTCGGAAGGCTCCATGGATGCTTCTAATATTTTAAAGCCGGCATTGGCACGTGGGGATGTGCAGTGTATTGGTGCGACGACCTTGGATGAGTATCGGCAACACATTGAAAAGGATACGGCCTTAAGTCGTCGGTTTCAGTCCGTGCTGATTGAACCTTCGTCCGTTCAAGATACCGTAGAAATCCTTAAAGGATTGAAATCGTACTACGAAAAATTTCACAACGTGCGTTTGTCGGATGAAGTTATTAAAAAAGCTGTATCCCTAACAGACCGTTACGTTGCGGATCGATTTTTCCCGGATAAAGCGATTGACTTAATTGATGAAGCTGGCTCGCGCGCTCGCATGAAAGCGGTAAAGCAAACTTTTTCTGCGAAAGACATAGAGAGTGCTCTAAAGGATGTGATCCTTAAGAAATCAGCGGCAATTAAGTCGCAGAAATTTGAAGAAGCTGCGCGTTGGAGAGACGAAGAGCAAGCTCTGAAACGTGAGAAAGAGACGAAAATGGAAACCTGGAGGCAAACGTGCCGTGCACACGTTGCGGAAGTTAAAGAAGATTTATTACAGAAAATCATTTTCGATTGGACGGGTATTCCTTTGGATTGGATGGGACCAAAGGAGACAAAACATTATTTAAATTTGGATAAGAGTTTAAATCAGCAGATCATCGGACAAGAGGAAGCTGTGAATGTTGTTTGTCGTGCATTAAAACGCTCAAAAGTTGACATGAGGGATCCAATAAAACCTACAGGTTCTTTTTTATTTCTAGGTCCTACGGGTGTTGGAAAAACGCATTTGGTGAAAGTTTTGGCCGAACAAATCTTTGGAGATAGAAACGCGATCGTTCAAATTGATATGTCGGAATACATGGAAAAGCATACGGTTGCACGCCTTATTGGCTCACCCCCCGGTTATG
The DNA here is from genome assembly GCA_031266455.1 of Puniceicoccales bacterium. GTDB lineage: Bacteria > Verrucomicrobiota > Verrucomicrobiia > Opitutales > UBA9783 > CABUVL01. The sequence goes on along the minus strand of JAISBA010000001.1, from coordinate 30,044 downwards.
TGGGCTATGGAGAAGGTGGACAATTGACGGAAGCTATCCGCCGTAAACCGTATTCGATTGTTTTATTCGACGAGATTGAAAAGGCACATCCGGACGTAACGCACATTTTACTGCAAGTGTTAGAAGAAGGCAAATTAACGGACAGTGTGGGACGGACCATTGACTTCCGCAATACGATTTTGGTGATGACGTCCAATGTGGGTGCGGAAGCATTGCAAAAGACCATGGGGTTGGGATTCAATATACCTTCTAGGGCCATTGCTTTCGAACAATTAAAAGAAAAAGTACAAGAAGCCAGCAAGTCTGCCTTTAAGCCTGAATTCTTAAACCGCATAAGCGACATCGTTGTGTTTCGTCCATTGGAACGAGAACATATTCAAAAGATTGTTGAAATAGAAATTAAGAAAATTGCGGTTAGATTAAAGGAAAAAGGCATCGCGTTATTTTTATCGACGGATGCAAAGCAATTCTTGGTTGCAAAAGGATTTGACGATAAATATGGGGCACGGCCCCTAAAAAGAGCCATTGAGCGCTACGTCGAAGATGTATTGGCTGATGCGTTGCTGGAACATAAAGTAAAATTAGGCCAAAAAGTTATCTTTGATGTTGATACCCAAAAAGATTGTTTAAATTTTATAACAACAAAAGTTAAAAAACTTGCATACCACGGCAAACATATGATTAAATAATAGGAATATGCAAGTTAGGGAACAGGTGGATCTTTGGTTAAAAACCCTGGGTGCTACGAATGGGAAAATTTTTCGTTTGAACGAAAAGGGAATTTTCGCTTCTACGGATGAATCAGGCCAGGAGTTTGTTGTAGAGGTCCCCGATGCATCCGACCAAGTCTATTTTTGTGCGCCTATTGCAACGATGCCGGAAGACAATAAATCAACTTGCTTAGAACGCTTGTTGCAGTGGAATTTATATGGCTTACGGACGCAGTACTGTACATTAGGTTTGGAAGAAAATACAAATCGAATTATTATGCACTACTCGATGGAAGTTGCTTACCTAGAGTGTCAAACTTTCATCAATGTTTTCAATAATTTTATAGAAAGAGTTAGAAAAATAAAGCAAGATTGGGAGCAGTTTTTGAGAGATGCATCCACGGGTGGAACAACCGCCTTGCCGGATATTAATATGCTTCGTATTTAATAAATTATGCAGTTGCATTTGTACGATACGTTGACTCGGGAAATTAAGTCTATAGGTTCTGTCGCGCGTCGCGTTGGTACCTATTGCTGTGGTCCGACCGTGTATGGTCCTGCACACATTGGTAATTTCAGAACATATATTGTTCAAGATATTGTGGTGAGAACGCTGCAGGCTTTGGGGATCCAGACACGCTATGTACGTAATTTAACGGACGTAGACGATAAAACAATTCGCGGTGCTCAACAGGCAAAGCAATCGCTGCAAGCATTCACATCGCACTGGACAGATGTTTTTGAGGAAGATTGTCGTCAGCTAAATTTACTGCAACCGGATGTAGAACCGCGTGCAACCGAGACGATTCAAGCACAGTTAGACTTAATTGGCCAACTCATGCAAAAGGGTTGTGCTTACGTTTCAAAAGGGTCGGTCTACTTTCGTATTTCGTCTTTTAAAGATTACGGCAAGTTATCGCGTTTGGACCAGCAGTGTTGTCGATCGCAGGGAACAAATAGTGCAGGCGAATTAAACGATGCGGACGAATATGAACGAGAGTGCGTAGGCGATTTCGTATTATGGAAGAACAGGAAGCCGGAAGATGGAGATGTTTATTGGGAAAGTCCCTGGGGACAGGGGCGTCCGGGGTGGCACATTGAATGCAGCGCGATGTCACGCCTATATTTGGGTGAAACGGTAGATTTACACGTCGGGGGTGTGGATTTGTGCTTTCCGCATCACGAAAACGAAATTGCTCAGTCTGAAGCGGCTTACGGAGGAACTTTTGCACACCACTGGATGCACATTGCTCATTTGAAGGTAGATGGAGAAAAAATGTCCAAAAGTCTTGGCAATTTGCATACCGTTGCGTCTTTGTTACAAAAAAATTATTCTCGAGAAGCCATTCGGTATGCTCTAATGGCCGGGCACTACAGGCATCCTTTAAATTTTACATTTGATTTACTGAATGCTTCCCAAAGTGCGCTGCAAAAGCTTTATCAATACTTATCACGGTTATTGACAACAGCTCAATTAACGGTAGAGACGTTTGAGCAAGAGTATTTGTTAGCTTCGACTCTCGATAAAATTGACTATTTGCAAGGATTTTTTGAAAGCTTATGCGATGATTTGAACGTACCTAAAGCATTGGGTCAGCTCTTTACATTTATTAACGATGTCGACCTACAATCCTTGGACGCAAAACAAATTTTGCGTGAGCTGGGGATTTGCATGTTCGTTTTGGGACTCCCTGTACATTCTTCTACGGATAACGTTGTTATCCCTCTACCAGTAAGACGTATGGCAGAACAACGTTGGCAAGCGAAACAGGCGTGCAACTACCAGGAAGCGGATGACATTCGGCACATTTTATTGAAAGAAGGGTGGCAAGTTTTAGACATCAAGGATGGCTACAAAATAATTCCTCTAAAAAATTACAAAAAGTAAGTAGTGTGTAGGCGTTGATAAGATACAGTACAATTTTTTCATGGGTGAAGCGTCGTTGCATGTGGGATTATCTTTAGAAAAAGAAAACTAGTAAGGTTATTGAGCTAAGTGATTTGCATGCATGAGGTTATAAATTTTATAAAAAACAGCTGGTATTATCGTTTCGAAATTTTATTTTAGTTCGTATGCGATGTGTGCCTTTGTTTGATTTATCGCCTATTCATGAGGGCCTGCACGATCAATTTTTAGATGCGTGCAACGCCATTATTCATTCAGGTAATTTTATTCTTGGGCCTACCGTGGAAGCATTTGAGCGGTCTGTAGCTCAATCTTTGGGATGCAAATTTGCGTTGGGGGTATCTTCGGGGTCAGATGCCCTTTTGCTCGCTTTGATGGCATTGGATATTCAAACGGGTGACGAAATACTATGCCCTTCGTTTACTTTTTTTGCAACGGCAAGTTGTGTAGCGCGTTTGGGAGCAACCCCCGTATGGGTGGACGTTTGTGCAGAGGATTTTGGCATCGACGTAAAGGATGCCGAAAGAAAAGTGAGCTCAAAAACGAAAGCTATTATCCCCGTACACATGTTTGGTCAATGTTGCGATTGCCAGGCTATTCAAAGCTTTGCTCAAAGACACAAATTGTGGATTGTGGAGGATGTTGCGCAAGCGCAAGGAGCGCAATACGATCAACGTCAAGTGGGTTCTTGGGGCACGATCGGTGCGTTTAGCTTTTTCCCGACCAAAAATCTAGGTGGATTGGGTGATGGAGGGCTCGTTGCCACAAATGATATCAAGTTGGCCGAAAAAGTGCGATGCCTGCGTGTGCATGGTGCTGTTCAGAAATATGAGCACATTTATTTAGGAGGCAATTTCCGCATGGATAGTTTGCAGGCCGCGTTGCTCAACGTTAAACTACCTCATGTCAACGATTACATTCAGCAGAGACGGCGCAATGCTCAATTTTACCAACAGCAGCTCGGTCCTTTGGAACCTCTTATAACGCTACCTAAAGAATTGCCGAGTCGTTACCATACGTGGAATCAGTATACCGTGTGCGTGCACAACGATCAACGCAACGCATTGCAATCATTTTTAGAGGAGCAGGGTATTGGAAGTGCTGTTTATTACCCGAAGACACTGGATTTACAAACGTGTATGCGAGATGTATCTACGGATAAAGGTATTGCGACCCATGGGGCGCACACGCTGGCCAATGAAGTTTTAAGTTTACCCATTTACCCAGGTTTAACACTGGAACAGCTGGAGTATATCTGCACAACCATTCGCAGATTTTTTGAAAAACAATAAGGGTTTTGCGTGTGGGAGTGGTAGTTTTAGAAAATCTGTATGCGTGCAAGTTTTCAGCGGTAGAGGTGTATAAAAGAGATGCAGCGGAAATAATTTTTAAGCTACCAATGTAAACATTCGGTTAAACGATTAGGGCAAATAGTAAAGGTCCCAGGGCATTAAAAATAAATCCTAGGCAAACGGCCCAACCCAAGCAAAAATCCCTGTAGGTAGCTCCGTATAAATAATCCCAAGCGACGTTGATCAATACGCCAAAAAATCCCCAACCTAAAGCGTTACCAACCACGTATGAGCCTATTCCCCAAAGGGTTGATAAATGCAGCAAACCTGTGTAACACATGCATTGCGATCCCATCAATAATACGATGAGGGGTGTCAGTTTCCATGATTTACGTGCAACCCAAACGCCCAACAATAAGTGGACGCAAATAATGCCCAAGACTTGGGGTACGAGTAAAGATTGCAGCTGATGCACGCGGATATGCCAGTGTTGACATAAGGCCTCCAGGTGAAAGAAGTAGCCGGAGCTCAATAGAACAGGGAGATTGATGAGTCCGTTGACCATCCAAAATTTTTTTGTTTTTAATAAAAACCAAGGCGTGTGTTTCCGTTGTTTTGGAAGCATGTTTTGGGGGATACCGTTGATTGTAAGACTTAAAAGGGCGGCCAAAAAGTATATGAGACTTTCTATACGCAGTACGGTTTGCCATGTGAAAAGATAGATCATTTTTAGAACCATGAAGGGTAGGATGCTCACGGCGAGCGTCCCCAACGATTCTTGGATACCTGCAAAAATTCCTTGCCGAGAACGAGGTACACAGGCCATTAAAGAGGTTCGACAGGCTACGACGAGGAGTCCTTGTCCGAGCCACTGCAGTGCAAATAGTAATAACGTAAAGTAAAATGAATTTGGGTTACCCGGAGGCAAAAAACTTGTGAACAGCAAAATATTTCCCAGGCATAAACTGGAGTAAAAGCATGCCTTCTTAAATCTTAGTTTTTCGAAGCATACCCTCGAAAATCCGGCTGTTATTGCAACAAATAGAATAGCGTAGCAATATATTTGGCTGAGCGCTTCTCGCGTCCACTGAAAATGTTGTAGCCAAGATTCTGTGAAAGCGCCCAGTACCATAACGTTGGTCAACGCGCTTAGAACGTAAAAGCTGAGACAACCTACAAGCGTATATGCCGTTGTCATTTTACAGGCTCTATCAATCCCCTTGTTTTGGCAAATGGCTTCGAATTCGCATGCATCCTATCACGAAGGTAATTAGAAGTAAAATGCAAAAAACGGCCCACGAGTCTGTGATGCGGCCGGTACCCCATTTGTTATGTACAACATTCGAAAAACAGTAATGCTGCCGTATGTACATTAAGGTAAAGACGAGACCTGCGTGAAAGCCAATTGCGCTCCACAGGGTTTTCAATTTTAAAACCCATAAGCATAACAGGCAGCTCAAAATGTACAGATTAAAAAAATAAGCCCACTGAATATGAGTAAAGGTATCAATCAGCGAGTAAAAAGCGCTATAAAAGCCTTTTAAGGCCAAAACGTAATGTACATCAGAATTGCGAACGGTTGAGAAATGTAAACAGGCAAACATAAAGGATATCCAATGTAGGCTCCAAAATTCGGACATATTTTTAAGGAAGAATCGGAACAGGAGTCCTCTGAAAATAATTTCTTCCGAGCAGGCCAACAAGATGCTGGCAACGGTTGAAAATACGATTGTATACAACAGCGGATGAGACGTATTGTTGAGTTCAGGGAATCCTATGTTGTAACCGATTAAAACCAAGAAGCTAAACCACAGACCTATCCCTAATGCAAAAAATTTGATGCCAATACTGAATGTACGGAGTGTAAGTTGTATTTTGAGTTCCGTCCAATGTACTTTAAAGCAACCTAAAAGGATTGGAAAAGTTAAAAAAATCGAAAATAGTCGACAGCGATCAAAGTATTGCCCGAAGGGTTTGTGGGCTAAATAGGCTAGAAAACCGCAAGTGTAATGGACATTCAGGTATTGGATACAGGCAAATATTATTGGACTTAAACAGGCGGCTAATAATAAAATAACACCGTAAGCCCCTAACGTATACGTAATGCACTTATATTTCACGAATAATAAAAGAGAATGGTGGGAGATACTGGATTTGAACCAGTGACCCCTAGCGTGTCATGCTAATGCTCTAACCAACTGAGCTAATCCCCCGGTTTGTTCTAATTTGCATGGCTCTCCTTCCTATGGCAAGGAAAATCGTAGCATTTGCCCGAGTTGATGGACAAAACAATTGGGAGATCGTAAGCCGATGACAAACGTTTTTTCCGGTAGATATTCGCACAAGAACTTACGTGATGACACCTTTAGCGGAACTTAATGGATATACTTTACAATGCGGAAATAAACAGGTACCAGGCTGAAGGACGGCATTGCATCCAACTTCGGTATAATCTCCCATAATTGCCCCCAATTTTTTTAATCCCGTTGCGCAGAGGCCATTGTTGCCATCTTTGATGAGGATCTCCTTTTTGTCGAAGCGTACGTTGGACAAGATGGCGCCTGCCCCCAAATGCGCGTGCGTTCCTAAAATGGAATCCCCAACGTAATTAAAATGAGGTACCTGCACATGATCTAGCAAAATAGAGTGTTTGAATTCGCAGGAATTTCCTAAAACACAATGTTGTCCTACAATGACATTCTCGCGTATGTAAACACTTGGACGTAGGATGCAATGATCTCCGATGTAAGCAGGCCCTTGAATAGACCCTAACGGAGGTAGTGCTACGTTTTCTCCAATGAACACATCGCCACAAATATACAAATTGGGAGGTACCATAGAACGAATTCGATTATCTATTGGACAGTGCATAAAAAATTTTGCCAGCGCTTCCGGTAGATATTTTAACCACATCCATGGTTCCATACCCAGCAGTAGCATATTTTTAAAAGGCCATGTGTCGGTAATGGATGAAAAAAATTGTTTTGCTTGCATCATTTTTACGTTGATAAGGCACCAATCTAGAATTAAAATAAGCCTATGACAAGTAATATTCCTTCTGTTTCTTCCGTACAACCTGCAATACCCACTGACAAAGGTGTGGTAAGTGCAAACCCTCCAGTAGCAGATGCCTCAGATGTTGAAGATTTTCAGGCTTCTGTATCTGCGGCGGATAGACAACAAGAACTGAGAGAAGCCAACGACCGTTTTTTATTTCAAAAAATGATTGGATCCATGCGCACTTTTTCCCAAGAGCAGATTAAAGAATTGCAAAAACAACAGGCGGAAGAGGATAACGCTTCTCGAAGGTAGCGTAACTACAGGTCGGTTTGTTGATCATTAAAGCGTGTTGGCGGGGAAGTTGATCAACGGAGAAGGGGAGGTATTCGAATGGGTCCTAAAAGTTAGCTCTTCTCGAATTGAAACATCGAAGTGGCTGTTATAAAATCGATTTTCGAATCCTCAGGGGTATTTTTGTGGAAGAGTCAATACTATTTCGCTTAGCTGTCACGGTTTTGAGATGCATTCCTCAGTGCTTAGAGGTAAGTTAAAAGCAAAGCTTCAATCAACTTGGACCAACCGTTGACGAGAACGAACAACATGAGCTTAAATGGCAACGATATCGTCATTGGAGAGACCATCATCATACCCATGGCCAAAAGGATATTGGAGACGACCAAGTCAATAGCAATGAATGGCAGGTAAATTAAGAACCCTATTTCGAATGCAGCAGATAGTTCTGAGAGCATGAAGGCAGGGATACAAATGAGGAGATCATCTTCTTTTAAGTCTTTGGTGTAAGCCTCAGGCCACAGGCGTTTAGCCATACGCATGAAAAAAATAGATTGGCGCTGCGGTGTATGTTTTGTTAAGAATTGCGTAATAGGTTGTTTGGTATAATCCAATAAAGCTTTTATTTCGCCGAGCGTTTGTTCGGTGCGTTCATTCGATGCATACTCGGAGGTAAATGAGGTGAGAGACAACCCAGAATTGTCTTGGGCCATATATGGCTTAAATTTATCGGGGAGAACAAATGCTTCTTTTAGCTGTTTACGTGCTTTTAAAATGTCATTTGTTTCGAAGGTCCTATGAATGCTTTCCTGCAGCGTAGGAGCCATAATATACAGAGTTAGTATGATAGCCAACCCATTAACAACCATGTTGGGTGGGATTTGTTGTAATCCCATGGCTTGGCGAATGAGATTCATGACGATGACAAGTTTTACGAAAGATGTCACCATGAGGGCTACAAAAGGCGCCAGCGATAATGAAACAAGGAAAATAATGATCCCGATGGGATCATACAAAAATGAGGCGTCTGGAATCATGAATTCAATTGAGTTATGCGAACTCCAAAATGTTCGTTAATGCACACCCATTCACCCTCTCCGATGATTTTTCCATTGGCTTTGATTTTGACAGGATCGTCAATGGTATGATCCGTTTCAAACGTGTAGCCAACGTGTAAATTTTTTATTTCTTCCAGGGAGAGAATCTTTTCCCCCGCATCAAACGTGATGTGAATAGGCAATTGATCAAGATTGATGGCGATGGGTTTAGGGCTTGAGTCACTTTGGATTTTTTCATCTTCGGTCGATGTATCCGAAGCAGGTGCTTCGGCGGCCACATCTTCTGGCGTTTTGATATCATCTTCCGGAATGATGCCTGCAGGTAAGTCGTTTGTTTCGTCCATAAGAGGTGTTTGAATTGCAAATTGATTGAGGGCAATTTGTTTTGCCCAGAAAGTAAGCTGGTTTGCATGAAATCTAACCAGATTATTTTGTGCCCGTACGCGTTCTTGCGTTAGCAAAATATCCCCCGTACGTAATTGTTTAAGTTCATCCAGGGAAATGCGCGTGCACCCACGTTCAATTCTAAAAATAAATGGAATTTGATGAATGTCGAAATTGGGTTCGGGATCCAGTATATTGGAAGACACTCTTTGGAAAAAAAGAGTACTTGCATCGTCATTAAACAATTGTAGGGCGCATTTATTTTGGTTTTCAACGATATGGAGTGTAGCCAACCCATTTTTGATTTCTGTAGGCGTAAATTGTACTTGGTTTAATTCGACGGAACTTACGTTCAATTGATTGAACAATTCGGCTACAAATGCATGGCATGCATCCAGTAGGCAGGTTTGGATTTCTGGATCACACGTTTCCCAGTGAAGATCTTCAAGTTGTGGATCCAAAAAACTGAGCAGGGAACTATTTAACAGTCCGATGTTTAAATCTTGATTTTCCCACCGATAAGTTAATGTTGCGAGGGTTTGTTCACCTATAGCGGAGCTTAGTTCAAGACAATAGGTATGATTATTGGACGTACAATGCACTTGCGAAGGATTTGTCCAAGCGTTGAGCAATTGAACGCATTGGGGGCTCAGATGGACTTTAGGTTTGAATTTATCCATTATTCGCTGTCTTCAGGCGTTTGATATTCGTAACGATTTCTGGAGCGCCCATCTTGGGGTTGCCCTTGCCCCGAAGCGGCATTTCCTTTGGGGCCGTTAACAGAGACAGAAATATCCTGAAAGTGATGAAGACGTTCTACCAAATGTGTTTGCAAGTTGGTGTGGGTATTGACCAAAAACGTCTCTGATTGCACGTTGGTTGTAATAAAAGTCACCTGTAAATTATTGCCTTGTTTTTGTAAGTTTACTTCGGTTCCCGTCAATAATTGCGGATTCAATGCAATTTTTACAACTTGCTTGTTCTCTAAAGCGTTGCTCGAAATTAAAATTTGATCTACAAGTTCGGTCTTAATCTGCTGTAGGCGGTGACTATGATCTAGGGCGGCGTTTGAGCTCGTTTGCGAAAAACTTTGAAGATTGTTCAAAATCGTATCACCGCTACTTGTGGACGAAGGTAGGCCTACGGGCAGAGGATTATTTTGCGTTGCATAAGCCGTTTCATCTCCCTGTGAAGCCATCGGTCGATTTTCCACCGGTATTTTACCAGTCGTAGCGCCGGCAAATTTATCTGTAAAGGTCGAATTTGTGTGCGCGTTGCGTGATGAAAAATCTGCAAGTACATTAGGGAAAGGAGTCTTATCGAAATTTTCATTGGAAAGCAAAGGAGTCGCTTCCTTACTCTCTGTGAATGGTGTAGAAGTTGCAGTACCCTCTTTAGGTATGGATTGATTAATATAAGTATCGGGATGCTGCATGGCCGTCTGGGTGAATAGTTTACCTGTATTGGGAAATGTGGGCAGTAGGCCCGTTGTATCTGCTGCATCGCTATCTTTGGACATTGTTGCATCGCTATCTTTGGACATTGTTGCGTCGTTATCTTTAAGTCCTTGCGGATTAAGCGGTGTCCATTGGGAAGAGGCTTGAAGCGGGTCCTGCGCCTGCGCGGCCGATTTTTTCAAAAGTTCGTTAAAAGTTTTCACCGACGATGGATCGGCCGAGAGGGTAGGCTCTGCTGTATCTTGCGTAATTTTTTCGTAAGATGAATCGGGTGTTAGGGTTTGAGGTGTGTTGACTTGTGGCATAGGTTATTCCTTACTGCTTTTGGTTTTGAAATCTTCTAATTCTTTATCTTGTTCAACTTGTTCCAATGCACTGACTTCCGCTTTCCATGTGACCTTATGTTCTTCTATTTTATTCATTTCAACGGTTGCTTGCTTAAGAGCTGCCTTACATTGTTCCACTTTTTTGGCAGCCTCCTCTTCTAAAGTTTGTGCTTTTTGGAGAGCAATTGCAAGCTTTGATTGATGTTCATCGAGTTTCCCCAATTTAAACGCTATTAGATCCATATAATTACGTTTAAATTGTGGTTTTTGAAAGAGTTTGTCGTAGATTTGTCGTATAAATCCCGGTTTTTTTTGAACAAACATTTCGAGTTTAATCTTTTGTTGCTCGCAAAATTCTTTAGCTTCGGCTAAGGCATTTTGAGATTTAATAAGCGCATCGCTGGCCCGATCTTTGCGTAAATTACGGACGCGTAATAAGTCTTCTAATTCATACTTCATGCATGCGCTTCTCTTTATCTGGTGGGTTAAAAAAATCCCGCAAGAGCGACGTCGTTAGGATTTTAGGTCAACGTTTGAATGCGTTTGAACTATCTTATAGTTGGTTACGCGTTGACCAATGCGATCATGCGTTCCACCGTTTCGTCGTAGTGAGATTTTTCCGTTAAGCTTTGTTTCAGAAAGTTATCCAGGTCTGGCATTTTTTTGATCGCTTCGTCTACTTCTGCGTCGCTTCCTTTTTTATATTCTCCAATGCGCAATAGGAGTTCGACTTCTTGATATTTGGCCAACATATTTCTAAATTTTCCGGAAGCTTTAATGTGTTCTTGGGAAACGATGGCGTTCATGACACGACTGACGCTTGCCAAGACATCGATGGCGGGATAGTGGTTGGCGCTGGCGAGTTTTCGCGAGAGAATGATGTGGCCATCCAAAATGGAGCGTGTTTCGTCGGCGATGGGTTCCGTCATGTCATCGCCTTCCACCAAAACGGTGTAGAGCGCCGTTATGGAACCTTTATCCGATTGGCCGGCACGTTCCATAAGTTTTGGCAATGTTGAAAAAACGGATGGTGGAAATCCTCTTCGCGTTGGCGGTTCCCCTGCGGCGAGACCGATTTCGCGTTGCGCTCGTCCAAATCGGGTAACCGAATCCATCATAAGCAGGACTTTTTTACCTCGGTCTCTAAAAAATTCTGCCACACTGGTGGCGACGTAGGCCGCCTTTAAACGTTCCATAGATGAGCGGTCAGATGTGGCAACGACTAGCACGGAGCGAAGTAAGCCCTCTTCGCCTAGATCCCTTTCTATGAATTCTCTGACTTCGCGACCTCGCTCGCCGATGAGTGCCAAGACAACGATTTCTGCCGCCGTATTTCGAATGATTTGGGCCAACAAGGTACTTTTCCCTCCACCTGCGGCGGCAAATATACCCAAACGTTGTCCTTCGCCGCATGTCAATAACCCATCTAACACGCGTAAGCCAAGCGACATAGGTTTATCAATGGGGTTACGGGTCATGGCATTGGGTGGATCCGCGTACACGGGATAGTAAGTTTCTGGGACAAAAGGGCCTTTGGTGCTTTCGTCCGTGACTAAGCCAAGTCCATTGAGTACGCGGCCTAACAATTCGTTCCCTACGGGAACGCTATGTGTTTTTCCCGAAGGAATAACCTGAGTGGAAGATGAGACACCCGTGAGATCTCCCAAGGGTGTTAAAAGGGCTGCATCTTTTGCAAAACCGACGACTTCGGCCAAAGTTTCGTTGGATTTTCCGGGATTGACGAACGAGCAAATTTCTCCAATTTTTACACCCGGGACAAAAGCTTTGACAATGGTTCCAATAACTTGCAAAACTTTTCCCTTTGTGGCAATGGGTGTCGTTGCCTGGATAGCTTTACTCAGTAAATTTTGAAGCGTTTGCATGGTCAGTAGATGATGGATTCGATCGCTTTTATAAGCGTTTTTAATTGAACATCCAGGCTGGCATCCAGGATGCCGGTTTCCGTTTCAAGCATGCATTGGTCGTTTTGCATCCCATTGTTACCTTCGATTTCAATACGTTCAAGATGAGGTTGTACCTGAAGGAGTTCATCAATTTTTGTCTTCAGCGTGATTGCCTGTTCTGGCGGCACGTGAATTTTTAAGAATTGCCCATTAGGTACGGCCTTTAAGGCATTTTTTACCAAAGCGGTGATTCGTTCATTTGCGGGACATTCTCCCAAAATTTTTTCCGTAACGGATCGAACAACGTCAACGAGCGTTTGTTCCAGTTTTGATAGGTAATCGATCCCTCCTGCCAGCATATTGAATAGCATTTCAACGTGTTTTTCATTGCTGGCATCCGTCCCTTCTTGAAACCCACGTTGCTTTTCTTCTTCGTATGTTTTTTTTGCATCCTTGATGATGAGATCGGACTGCATATTCGCCTGTTGGATGATTTTTTTGGATTTTGCTTTGGCGTCCCCTAAAATGATGTCTGCTTGGGCAACGCAAGCATAATCTTCGTACTTAATAATACGCGTTGCGGGGCATATTTTTTTGTTAGATTGTAATGTTAATAACATCATAACTTATTTCTTTAATTCTTTGTTGATCAGCATATTACACAGTGAAATGAGTTTCATTTGTTCGGTGGGATCGGTGCGATGTTCAAAGTTCCACGTAAGCGTAGGATTAAATTTTAGCGTAAAACGTTTCAAAAGGGGTTCGGATGAATTGCATAAGCAGTATTCTTGGAAAAATTGTCCCGCTTCGAGAATATTTTCAGGTAGGTCAGGTTGCGAAAATTTTGGAGCAATGTTGCAAGGTAGGAGGGGCATAAAAAGTGATGCGCGTTTCAAAATGCACTCGTATAGGGTGGGCCCCAATAGGGATGTGAGTTGCTCATGCTGTCGTTTCACGACAACTTTTTTGATGGTTTCTGAAAAAAACAATGCTCCCAGTAGATGCTGTAAATCCAGTAGAATTTGGCGAGGAAGCAATATCCACTCGCGCAGTGGAGTTTCTAGATTTTTTATGGGAAATTCCAGCACCTCCAACTTTTTTCGAAGATAAGCGTTTAGATGTTGCAGTGTTTTTTTGTTTGTTATCCTTTGGAAAGGAAATTCTTCGGGTAAATATTGAGTTAATGCGTGTGGATGCACATCGTTCAATGTTTGGCTATATTGGACGTATTGACAAAATTGGTTTCTGTCGTTTGTCCACAAGTATTTTGCATTGAACATAAGGAATTGAGCATGCGCTAACTTTGAGAGGATTGTTTTTGTTTCAGGAAGAAGATGGTACTTCCGAGGATAGTTATCGCGCCAACGGAAAGGGCTCCGAGGAAAAACCAAAACTTAAGCACGGAATCTTTGGCGATTTTCATGGAAAGGACGGTTGTATACGGGGTTTTTTGAGTGGACAAATTAAGTGGCAATCGTTCTTTGGGAGGGGTTGCCGGAAACAATACGACATTGACTTTATCGTAGGTAAGGCCTTCGATGCTATTGGTTACCAACTGACGTATGTCACGGACGCAGTCGTCTAGGTTTACCTGAGGTAAGTAGGAAATGAAAACGGAAGCGGATGAGGGTAATATTTTGGCCGAATAAGGATCGTTGTCGGGAAGGACGAGGTGAACGCGTGCGGTTACAATACCGTGGATGTGCGTTAAGGTTTCGGCCAATTGTTCCGATAAGGCATGCATAAAGCGAGCCCTTTCTTCAAGCGGTGAGGATACAAGTCCTGACTTTTTAAACACGTCTCCCAGGGAACTAAATTTGTCCTTTGGGTAACCCACTTCGTTGAGTAGACTGACGGCTTCCGTAAATTGGTTTTTATCGACAACAATATTCCAGGTGCCTTCTATACCTGGGGTTTTATCGCAGTTAACTTGATTGAATAGCAAAATAGCAACCATATCATTGGCGTCTTTTTCCGGCAGTCCCGTATACAGGGCTTGTTGGCTGCACCCGCAAATAAACAGTGCTACTAGAGAAAAACTTGCTTTCCAATTCATAGGTTTATTGGTTTCTGAAGAGCGTTTGTGCGCCCTGGCTAATTTTGTCGGTACCTTTCGATATTAAATCCTGCGTTAATTGATAATCTACCAATAGTTTTTGCAACTTGAGGGTATCTGCGATTGTAATGGATTCATTTGCACTCATTTGATTGATGTTATCTTGAAGGGCTTTTGTGTTGGTCCCTTGATGGTCGGATACACGTTGCAAAGCAAGGAGAATGTCGTCACCTGGGGAACGGTTTTCAAACGCTGTGGCCTGGGGTGTTACGGCGGGAGGAGGGTTATTGAATTCTTCCAAAGGAGTTTCAGGTATTTCCAAGTTTGTTGCAATTGGATTATCTGGGCGTATGTCGAGCGAAGCTTGTATATCGGATTCGACGACTTGTTGCTTTTGGACGGTACTCAGTGCGTTACCTTCGATGCTCATGACGGTGAATGGGATGTTTTAGAAAATTGACTGGCTTGCTGGGTTTGCAGATCCATGGGAGAAAGTTCTTTTTGGTAAGTATCCAAGAGAGCTTGTGCTAATTGTTTGGCAGATGGGTTTTCTCCATATTTGACGACGGATTCAGCGGCGGCTACGGCGTGCGAGTCGACGTGGGTCATTTTGAATGCAATCGCTAAGAAACTTTTGGCCAATTCATTTTCTGGATTTTTTTCCAATACTTTAAATAAAATTTTGGATCCGTTGGCGATTTGGCCTGAAAATATGTGTCCGATACCCTGAGCAAGCAGCGCATCCAAGCTATCTGGACGTGCTTTAACGACGGCATCAAAAATGGCCTGAGATTCTTTAAAAAAGCCATTGTTGACGCCTACGTATCCGATTTCGGCGAGCAATTGCAGAAGTTCACTGGGAATTTGTTGTAAGAAGTTATTCATCATTAAAATCAACGAATGTTTTGAATTACGTTTTTAAGTCCTGTTGCGACACCGGATTGAAAATTAGTTAGTAATTGTGAAGCAAGTTGCCAGCGCGTCATGGTCATTTGTGCGGCCATGAGTCGGCTTTGGTCAAGTTGTCCTGGATCTACGCTTGACAACTCTGTAAGGAGTGCGTTCATCTGTGTTTCGCCTTTGGCAACGAGGCCGACAATGGTACTGGCAGCTCTATCAATGGTTGTAACATTGTCGTGATTCCAAAGATCCGTTTGGGCTGCAAATTTGTAAGCATTTGCGGTTGTTTCTGCTGCTCCTGGTGGTTTTGCTGCCATAATATTAGTGGGCTATGATTGTTTCTGCGTGTTGCAACGCTATTTTTAAGCTTTCGAGAACGTCGAAATGCGTTTTATCGGGTGCCGAAGGCATCAATTGGCCGATAAGTTGTTTGTATTGGGCCAACTGATTGCGCAATTTCCTACGAAAAGCCCCGGTTGTGTCTTGTTTGAGCTGGGTTTCCATTTCCACAAGAATAATTTTTTGATTTTGATTCATGGATTATAGTTCGTTGAGGGTTAAATTGATGGATTCTTCATTTTTGTTGAGAATAATGCCATTTGGCGTGATGGATTGAATGACGTAGCTGGAAGGTAAAGTGGTTCCTTCAAAGTAGCGTTCTCCATTTTGAAGATCAATCCACGGAACACCCTCTGTGGGAATGGAGACGGAAGCAATGGGAGATTTGAAGAAAGAACGTTTTACGGATTGCGGCGGCAATACAGCAATGTGTGTAAGGATGTTACAGATGCCGTTAAAAGTGTTTTTAAGAGCTTTGTAGGCATCTTTCCATGCGGGTTCATTTTGCGTGGGAATGTTACCGGACACGAGAAGTCCAGCTTGGATGGCCTGTATGTTGAGAAGTCCCATTAACCCGTACTGTGTAAGCAAATTTGATGCCATATCGTAAACTTCATCGGAGCTTAGTATGGTTGTTTGAATAGATTTTAGGCCGGCGATGTCCGTAAAAAGTTGATTTTTAATATTCGGCAGGTTATCGACTGCATGCAGGTAACCTTGAAGTGCGATGGAATTGAATTCGACTGCTTTTGAAGCGAAAATGGTTTTGAATTTTTTTAATACTTCCTGGGCTTGGATGAGTAAATTTTCCTGCGAATAAATGCGCAATTTTTTGAAAAGTATGGAGGATAGTGCTTTTTGTAGGTTTTGCTTTTGGGCATTGGTTTCAACGTAAACGGTCAAATCGTAGGCATTTTGATTATCTTCTAGGGTAATGTAATTGTTGTTGACGTTGTTTTTTTGCAAAATGTTGAGAATGGTAGTTTTGTTATGTGCGGATACCGTGGGTGTAGGTTTATCGGTTTCATCGGATTTTTTTGAAGAAAATAAGGCTACGATGATGATCAGTAATGCGGCTAAAGATAAACTCCCTGCGATGGCATACTTTTTAATTTTTGCCTTATGGGTATTGTCAACTTCTGCGGTTTCGTTGGAAGAGGGCGTGTCGGGGGGTATATCTTGCTGAGGCGTCGGCTCACTTTGGAGGGTTGGGACGGTTGCCTGTGTTGGTTTTTGGTCGGCGGAGATGGTGGGCCAGGTAACGTTGTTGGGGCCCATGGATAGCAGGGTTGACCCGATAACGACCGCTTGAAAATTTTGAAGTACGATGGTACCCGTTACGTGGGTTCCGTCTACAATTACCTGGGCCTCATTGAGGACCTCCAGGTTAATTTTGCCGTCTTTTAGGAATACTTTGATGTGTTGGTCGTTGAGTGCTGGATCGACGAGGACTACGTCGCACGCGGCTTCTTTACCGATGATGATGGCAGTTTCCTGCAGATCGATTTCTGCGCCGCTGTGCGGTCCGGACAATACGCGCAAAACAAGCTGATCGGTGGGCGTCGCTGCGGCATTATCCGTTGTTATGGTACTATCCGTTGCTGCAACATTATCTGGCTCCTGATTTTCGGCTTGCTGGGTTTCTTGAGAATCCATGAGACATATCAACTATAATGAAGAAAAAGGGGGATGTAAACAAAAAATTGTTGCGGTTGAATGAGATAATTGTGGGAAAGAATGCCACTAAGTGTTTTTGCCGCTTCCAATTGCATATTGCCCGCTCCTAGTCGATTTCGGGCTCCTGCTGCTCTCTAATATTTACTGCAGTCGTAATGCCAGTTCCCTCTTTTACCGTTTGCCCAACGCCTTGCTCAAATGTTTCAAGGGCTGAGCTCCATTTGTCATAATTCGATATTTAATGGGTAGTTTTGCTCGAAAGTTCGGTTGATTGCCTGTAGTTAAAGCAGCTGCCGACCCTTTTAATGGCGTATATGGGGAGCGAAAGGGCAGGGTCCTTAATTATTTCCGGAGCGCCGGATGCGTGACGAGGCTATAATACCTTATCCAATTTTGGTAAAAAATGTGCTCTAGGTAATTTAATCATTAAAGAAATTTCGGAATGGGTCGAAATTAATTACCTACACGGCAAAATCATAATGATGCGTTGGACAATATGAGATAAAAGGAAATTTATGAGTGAGTTAAATCTAAATCTTGGTGAAAATATCTTTAGGAGTCATGGTGTTAATATAGAGGCTACCGACGGCAATGGTCAAAATGTAAAATATACGATCGCAGGAAAGCCAGGGAGCTGGACGGTCACTTGTGGAGATACGAATCTTACTTTTGAGACTCTCGCTGCGGCACAAAAGTTTGTTGAAAATGATATAGGACCCGATGGATCCATAAATGATATTTCAAGACCGAAAGCACCTCCTCCATTTCCCACCAACAGTAAACTCATTACGGACGACGATATCCGCGGTTTAATGAATTTGTTATTGCAAGCCTTTACGTTGATGGTCAATGCGCAACGTCAGGGTGATCTCAACGACATGCAGGGTCAACTTAGTGCTTTAAAGACAAAAACAGACGAAATGACAAAGGCTAAAGATGCCGCCTACGACGCAGCTATGACGCAAGCGATCGGCCAGATAGTAAGCGGTAGCCTTACTCTTGCATCGGCTGGTTTCCAAGCTTATTGTGCAGGTAAGTCTTGCAGTGCACTAGCGAATGATCCAAGTTTCCAAGCAAGTGGGAAAGTAGGTGAGGGCGCAAAGGCGGTAACCGAGATTTCGCAAGGAACTGCCTCTGAGATAGGGCATTGGGATCAGTTGAGCAAAGTAGCGGAAGGAGCGGCGCAAGGTTCGGGAGCCATGATAACAGGGATATGTGGCACTGTGTCTGCAGGACAAACTGCCGAACAGCAACAGGCTGAAATCGACAAGGAGCTGGCCAGCGCGCAATTGGAATTCTGGAAACAAGGAGAATCAATGGACGAAAAAGCCATGGAATCCTTATTCAACTTTTTGAAAACAATTCTCGCCATTCTTCAGGAATACAGGCAAAACGCCACTAATGCGGAGAATGCGGTAGTAAGAAGTGCGTAATATCCACACCCATCTCTTGCATACAAACCCTAAAATCAGCTTGCTGGGGATCGTTTTAGGAGAGAATATCTCCCGATTTTTGCGGGGTTCATAGGAATTTTTAGAATTTTGTGAAGTCTCACATAAGTTTAAAAATTTTCCCTAACTTCTTCTGAAACGCGTTCCCAAATGCGTTCCCCTCTCATAAGGGCGAGATTTTCTTCTTCAGCTTGGTTGGCTTTCAAAATTCGTTCCAATGCTCGAGATTTTACCGCCAAGAGTAACAATAGCGGGTGTTGTGTTTCCCCTCTTAAAGTAACCATTGTTCGCAGTTTATTTTTTAACAAGAGGAGCTCTATCTGATACCAACCCAAAGGGTGAATGGGCGTACCCGGTAAGCTATCTCTGTCCACGTAGGTATAAACATTATTGCGCCAATAGGTCAACGTACTTTTTAAGAATAGGTAAATGGGATCCGCTTCCGTTCTTTGTACTTGCATGACGTTGAATAACCACGTGTGAAACCGGTCCCTGACGTTGTCGAAATCGTACTGGGAAAAGTGTGTTTGATAGGGATTACCGAAATCAATGCCAACGTAACAACGGTACAAGTTGACGATGCGCAAAAACATTTCGAAATTGATTTACTCTGCGTTTCTTGAATCGCAGGCTTGCGCGAGTATTTCCGCTACGGGGCGCACAAAATACATTTGCAAAGCATTTCCCACCTCGCGCAGCGAACGAACTCGGAATGCGTCGTAGAGGTATTGTATAATTTCATCTCCCATTTCCGCCATAAAATAAGCTTTGGCCATATCTTTATTGGACCACCAGCACATGCTCCATAAACCACACGTAAAAGCAGTCATAAAGGCGTTAAAGCAACAAGAATCGCGGCCGCTAGGGTAACAGTCGCAGCAACAGGCCTTCCAGGCCGGCGCACCGCAGTAGCAGCAAGCTTTGATTTCAGCCTTTTGCTCGTCATTTAAAAGATTGACGCAATTTAAGCCATAGTTACCCCCATTAAACCAAGCTACTTTTTGCGTGCAAAAGCTGTCATTTAGCCAACATCCCAAGAGAAATGGGTAACTCCGTACATTGCCTCGTTGAGTTAGAGCTCTGCTCGCCAGTCCTCCGACGAGACCACTTTCAAACCCCAATATACCCCCTCCGCCGTGTGCCGCGTAAATTTTACCCATGTCATTTGTCCATGTGGCGAATAGGCGGATGTAGGATGCGGCCACTTGGGGGTCGTTGGGATTGGCCTGGTAGGCTTGATAGATTCGATTTAAATCTTCAAACACATCCGCCCGAAGACGGGAAGTATTCCATAATGTGGCCTGGGTAAGTACTAACACGCTTAGGAGTATCAATTGTTTTCTCATAAGAAGCCATTGAATTAAGATGCGTTCATCTTTTGTGCAAGCAAGAAGTTTGTTTTTGTAATGCAAGTTAGGAACGGAGGATCAGCAATTCCCTAATAGCCTGGTGAATATAATAAAATGGCTGCATAAAAGAGCGGCTGCAGTCTTCAATTGCGGCAAAAATCAAAATTTTCTTTTCATTGTTTATGGCTTGTAGTATGATGAAGGCATGGTTCAGCGAATGGAGCAGATTCAGACGCAATCGCAATTGCTTGCGCCTCAGTTAAGGCAATCTTTAAAAATACTGCAGGTTTCGGCCATGGACCTGCGCAACGTTATCCTGGAAGAACTGCAAATGAATCCTACGCTGGAAGAATTACCTTTGGATGATGTAAGTTTGGATGATCCCGTGAATGCCGAAGATCATTGGGAAGATTACAACGAGTTTACCCCCGATTTTAAAGCCAATGCAATTGCTCGTAGCCGCAAACATGATTTTCTGATGAATTCACTCGCATCCGAAATTTCATTGCAGGATCACTTGTACGAGCAAATAGGCTTTTTGGACATTTCTTCCGAAGTCGAAAATGTCGTCCGTTTTTTAATTGGCAGTATCGATGAAAAAGGGTTTTTAACCTTACCTTTGCCTAAAATTGAAGAACAAACAAAAGCCGATGCCAAAACCATTCAAGCGGCCATAGCGGTTTTAAAGCAATTGGATCCTCCCGGAATCGGTTGCGATGGCCCACGCACTTGCCTACTGCAGCAGTTGAAAATCCAAAACAAAGCCCCTTCGAT
The DNA here is from genome assembly GCA_031266455.1 of Puniceicoccales bacterium. Taxonomy (GTDB): domain Bacteria; phylum Verrucomicrobiota; class Verrucomicrobiia; order Opitutales; family UBA9783; genus CABUVL01. Next base: position 9,170 of record JAISBA010000001.1, on the reverse strand, counting down.
AGCCTTTCAAATACTGGATCAATGCTACGATCTACTGTTGCGTAATAAAGTGATCGATATGGCGCGCTATTTGTCCACTTCTTGCGAGGCCATTCAAAGTGCCATCGAAGAGATCGCAAAGTTGGATCCGGCGCCCGGACGTCGATTTGAAGTTCATCACGTGCAGGGCGTTATTCCGGATGTTGCTATCTATAAAAATCATCTGCACGAATGGGTTGTAGACCTCAACAATCACTATATTCCACGCTTGTGCATCGGCAATACTTACGAACATTTGTTGTCCGATGCTTCCATAAATCATCAGGATAAGAATTATTTGCGCCTTAAGATACGTTCGGGTCGCTTTCTTATCCAGTCCATTTTGCAGCGTCAAAAAACGATCGAACGCATTGCTTATGCGCTCCTCGATAAGCAGAAAGACTTTTTTGAAGCGGGCCCGAAGCATCTAAAACCGCTAACCCTTCAGTCGCTTGCGGAGGATTTGGGGATTCATGAAACCACCGTCAGTCGCGCCGTCGCAAACAAATTTATAAAAACATCCTTCGGTATCTTTGATTTTAAATATTTTTTCACAAAGGGATTGAATTCGGATTCGGGAGACTCTATTGCTAATACTATCATAAAACAACAAATTCAAAAGGTTATTGAGCAGGAGGATAAGACAAAACCTCTCAGCGACCAGAAGATTGTTGCAATTTTGGCGCAGAAAAATGTGAAGATTGCCCGCAGAACTGTCGCGAAGTATCGCGAAATGTTGTGCATTCCTCCCACCAATCTGCGCAGAAAATATGATTCGTATGAATATTCATGAGTATCAAGCAAAGCTTTTGTTAAAGAAATTTCAAATCCCCACCCCTAGAGGTATTTGTATCGAATCTTGCCAGCCGGATGTTGTTGAAAACGCTTTAAATACTTTTAAAGAAGATGAAATGATCGTCGTTAAGGCGCAAATTCATGCGGGTGGACGTGGTCAAGGTCATTTTATTGAGAATGGTTTCAAAGGCGTTCAATGTGCTAACAATAAGCAAGAAGCGCGCGAAAGTATCGATGCTATGTTGGGGCATACCCTTATCACGCGACAAACGGGCCTCAAAGGCAAGTGCGTACGAAAAGTTTATTTAACGGAAGGAATTCGCATTCGCCGAGAGTTTTACGTTTCCACCCTGGTGGACTGCGAACATCATTGCCCCGTTTTGATCGCATCGGCAGAGGGAGGTACCGAAATAGAAACATTGGCCCAAACGGATCCAGAGAAGATTTTGAAAGTTTTGATCGATCCACTGGTGGGATTAACCGATTTTCAAGCGCGTCGCGTGGCATTCTTCCTTCAACTTTCTCCCGAAGTGCTCCCCGAGTGTGTGCAGTTGCTTAAAAATTTGTATCGGTTGTTTATGCAAGCGGATGCATCGTTGGTCGAAATTAATCCTTTGGTTTTAAACGAAGATGGACGTTTAATGGCATTGGATGCAAAAATTCAATTGGACGACAATGCGTTGTTTCGCCATAAAGATTATGGAAAATGGACTGACGATCATGAAAAGGATCCCAAGGAAGTTGAGGCAGCAAAGTCGAAATTGAATTACATTGCGTTGGATGGCGATATCGCCTGTTTGGTGAATGGAGCCGGTTTAGCGATGGCAACTATGGATATGATCCAACATTTTGGAGGTCGACCCGCCAATTTCCTCGATGTAGGCGGCAGCGCCAGCGCGGAACAAATTCAAAGAGCTTTCAAAATTATTTTAAAAGACCCTTGCGTTAGAGGTATTTTCATCAATGTTTTTGGCGGTATTTTGAGATGTGACCTGTTGGCGGAAGCCATCGTTACGGCCGCACAGTCCATCGCATTGAATCTTCCAATGGTAGTTCGGCTAAAAGGGACCAACGTTGAACGTGCGCACCAAATTTTACGGCAAAGCGCTTTGCCTTTGGTGACAAGTGATACGTTGGAAATGGCCACAAAGGAAATTATTCGTCGATCGCAAGGAATGTAATCGTGAGCATTTTTGTAGATACATCTACCCGTATTTTAGTCCAAGGAATTACCGGGAAAAGTGGGTTAGCCCACAGCAAGCTGTGTTTAAATTATGGCAGTCGCATTATAGCCGGTGTCACCCCCTGTAAAGGAGGCGGTGACATATTGCATGACATCCCCGTGTTCAACACCGTGGAAGAAGCTGTCCGAGAAACGGGTGCAACGGCTTCTCTAATCTTTGTTCCACCCGCATTCGCAGCGGATTCTATTTTGGAAGCCATCGATGGAGGTCTCGAATGGGTCGTGTGCATTACGGAAGGTATCCCCATTCGGGATATGATGATGGTGAAGCGGAAATTATGGGGCTCGCGGACCCGATTAATTGGACCCAATTCTCCCGGAATCATTGTTCCAGGAAAATGTAAAATGGGTATTATGCCGGACGCTATTTTTCAAGAAGGTTCCATTGGTGTCGTTTCTCGTTCCGGGACTTTGATGTACGAATCGGTCTGTCAGTTAACCGAACAGGGTTGCGGACAATCTACATGCGTAGGTATAGGCGGAGATCCAATTATTGGAACCACTTTTATCGATGTGTTGAAAGCTTTTAGTGAGGATCCTCAAACGGAGGCCATTGTACTGATTGGAGAGATCGGTGGATCTGCCGAAGAGCGCGCTGCAGATTATATTAGGCAGCATGTGCATAAACCTGTTGCCGCCTTTATCGGGGGACAAACGGCACCTGTCGGTAGACGTATGGGACACGCGGGAGCAATTATTTCTGGAAGTAATGGTACCGCCATTTCTAAAATAAATGCATTAAAGTCGGCCGGTGTCGAAATGGCCTTGCATCCTGCAGATATTGGGAATGCGCTTGTACGTGCCTTAAAAAGATCGTAAAAACGGTTACTCTTTTATCTATTTGCCGATGCATACAGGAACGTTGTGTTGTAGGTTCCGCTTTCATGAAGGTATTCTCGGGAGTTTCATTATTAACCCTGTAGGAACTCGCAGAATAGTTTACGATATATTTTTCAAAAAATAGATTTACAACGCCTTGGATGTGTGTAAATATATATTCTGTTTTTCATATTATTGAAAAGGCTATTCCGCAAGGAATAGCCTTTTGTGATTTAAGGGTAGTCTTATTACAAAAGTTGAAGATTACCAGCGGAAGTTTTACCGTGCGACGTAATCAATTCGTAGCGTACTTTTTGGCCTTCAGTCAACGTATCAATACGTGCTTGTTGCAATGCTGTGATGTGTACAAACACATCTTTATTACCCGATTCAGGTTGTATAAACCCGAATCCTTTTTTTTGATTAAACCACTTTACTGTACCTGTATTCATTTATTTATTACTGATTGGTTGAGATTTTTTTCATCCCTTAATACGCTTTATAAGTTGTCCTTATTGCGTATTAAAGAAGAATTAAATAAAACTTTCCTTTGAATACAAGAATTAAACGTAATTTTTAAAGCATGCTGCCATATAGATGTATTATTTATACCGTTCTGAAGGTCTAAAACCAGTTTTAGCGGCATTTCTAAACCCTTCAAGGAATATGAACGTGCATAAATTTCTAGCTTGACATCACACTTTAAATTTTTAAACTTTTCTTTGTTAATTAATGTTATATTTAAAATACATTTGTTTGCATAGAATACGATACGGCCGTTGTGCCGTTGTATATCGTTAGTGGTTAGTTGTTCTCAAAAATAGTTTACTCCAGTATTATATTCCAAAATGGAAGTAATTTTTTGAGATATGTTTCGTTCAGCAATACTGTTTATTTAATTTTTATGAAAAAGAAGACGTTAAGTGCTATTTTTTTACTTGTGGGAACTGCTGTGGGTTCTGGGCTTATAACATTACCTATGGTATTATCGCAAATTGGTATATTAAAGGCCTGTGGGCTCATGTTACTGTGTACGTTTGTGGCTTACGTATCCGCTTTGGCACGGTGCGAATTGAATTTACAGTCAAAATGTAACTTTACGCTGGAAGATGCGGGCCTACATTTTTCCGGGAAAGTGGCAGCTCTATTGGGGAATGTTTGCCTAAAAGTACTGTCATTTTCTCTTTTGTCTGCTTACATTTATGGATTAAGTGCCGTTTTTATGCCGGAAAGTGTCCTGCTAAAAATAATGATTGCCGTCATTTTGTTCGCTTTATTTTTATTTGCTTCAAGCGAGATATTGCGCATCAATAAATACGGTTGTTTTATACTGATGGGTATGGTGATTGCTACGGTAATGATTGCCTACACAAAAATAAACTTCACATCCTTATCATTTGCCTCGGATACGGTCATTTGTTCGAATATGTACGTCGTTTTACCCATTTTATTCACTTCGTTTGGATTTCATGGGTCTTTGCATTCCCTTACCAAATTCTGTAACAACGATTCAAAAATGATCCAAAAGGCCTGCCTGTGGGGAAGTTCCATTGCGGCAGGTATCTATTTTATTTGGTACGTGAGCATTACGCTATTGCTAAAGGGCGTGCAGGAAAATTCACTCGATCCGTTGAATGTACACGAATGGTTAGCCTTATTGAAATCTCAGATACCCGGATATCTGATTGAAGGGCTTGTTGTTTTTACAATTTCAACTTCCATGATAGGTGTTGGCATAGCGTTGATGGATGACTTACATCGTTTGGCAGATCGTTGTCATCTCAAGTGTCGTCCAATGCCTCGGCGCGTTTTATTATCCGGATTGACTATACTGCCGGCCATCATTGTTGCCCTATGGATTCCGGAAGCTTTTATCAACGTATTAAGCTTTTCGGGATGCATCTTGGCTATCTTGGCCATTATGCTTCCTTTGTTTTTGCTGTCTAAAATTTCTGGTAAGCTTTATTTTAGCGTTTTAAATTCTGGGACATGGAGGATTTTCTTGTGGATATTTAGTGTGGGTATTATTATATGCGAATGTTTGCACTTGCTGAGATCTTCATAAAATAATGAGCAATGCGGTTTTTAGGTAACTTTGTTCTTTTCAGGGCATGAACCGCATTGCAGGAACGCTTGCATTTTTTCGTTTTGGATGTTTTAGGGCCTAGTGCGGGTTTTTAAGTATTTTACTTGAAGTTAAATTGAATACACGTGATAGTCGTAGCCACAATGGGTATGAGGTTTTTGAGGATTGCTTGCGTGCTTTACGGACTTCTGGTGAACGTTACCTATGGGAACCGTACGTCCAATTTGGGAGATGGGGATGCGTATACTTTCGTTGTTGTATCCGAAAATGCTCAATTACGAGAAGTTTTTGAGCAGATTTTACAATTACACGGAGGGTTAGAAAAATCCAGTACCACCGGACAACTGAAGATTATGATTGATGTGCGACAGTCGCGGATCAGGGTTTATTTGTCCAGAGAAAGCACAAAATCGCGCAAGTTGATTTGTGAAGGGCCGGATACGCTAAAAACATACGTGGACGCGTGTAATCGCATTGTGACTTGTATTTTTCAGACACCTGGATTTTTCCATTCTACATTGGTTTTTGTTTCGGATATTTCTGGGCATTCCGAATTGTATTTGTCCAATTTGCTGTTCGAAAAAGTAGTCCAACTGACGCAAGATCGTGCCGCGGTTTTACATCCACGATGGCATCCTAAAGGCACGCACATTGTTTATACGACGTGTGGTAAGTCCGGTTTCCCGGATATTTATTGCATGCATTTGGCTTCGAAATCAGCTGCGGCCGTTGCTCAATATCGTGGCATAAACGCATCGGCCTGTTTCAATCCTTCGGGTAAACAATTAGCCATGGTATTGTCCGTAAAAGGGATTCCTCAGATTTATATATCCGATATGAAGGGTAAAAATTTACATGCCATAACGCAATGCGGTGGCATTAAGACCTCACCCATTTGGCTTGATAATCAGAATCTAATATTGGGGTGGGACGAAAGTGGTTACGGTCCACAATTGTATAAAATATCTGCGTTAAAAGGGAGAAATTGCTCTAATAATTTCCAAAAGATACAAATTCCTCTGAGTCATTTTGTGGATGAAGTCGCTTTAAGTTTGGATAAAAATAAACTTCTCTTTACGGCAATCGTTCATAAAACGTTCCAGTTGGGCCTATTAGACCTAAGTTCCAAAGAAACCTGCTTTGTAAGCCAAGGTCCCTTGGATCATGTGGAAGGTTGTTGGTTGGCAGATGGGCGTCATGTTGTGTGTACGGAAAAAAATGTTGGTAAGCGTAGGTTGGTAGTGTACGATACGCAGACGGGGAAGAGGATACCTTTGCCCTGCGATTCTTGGAACAATACTTCCCAAGCGGATGCATTGCCCTATGATTACTTTAATTGATCGTTACGTATTTAAAGAATGGTGCAAGGCAATGGGCGTTGCCTTGATGCTCATTATGGGCATACTTATTCTGGAGGATATGTACAAGTATTTGAAGACGTTTATTGAAAAAGGGGCGTCTTTATCCACGTTGATTACGTATTACACCTTTATGATTCCGAACTGTTTTCACACCATTTTACCCATTGCTTTTTTCATATCGGTTTTGTACGTACTCAATGATATGCAAGCCCACAATGAAGTGGTAGCTTTGCGTGCAGCGGGATTAACCATCTTTAGAATTACGCTTAGTTTTTGGTGTATAGCCGCGTTGCTGACCATTTGCATGCTCATTTTTAATGTTCAAGTTTTACCTTGCGCGGCGGATCGCATACAATCGATTGTACGTTCCATCGATTATAACGATCAGAAAAGGCGCCATCTGATGCCAAATGCCATTGGCATGGAATCTAATTTAAGTTTCTACAATGCCAAAGAGCATCGTTTGTGGTTTTTTTCTCAATTCAGTTTGTACACCTATGGTGGAACTTATGCCACCGTATGTTTATTGGATGAACAATGCAAAGAAGTTGAACGTATCAATGCGCGATCGGTTCGTTTTGACAATTATCGAAACATTTGGATTTTTAATGAAGGGAAACGTTGGATTTTTGATAAAAATCACTATGAACCTACACGTTTTATTGCATTCGATGAGTATGCCATGCGTTGTGACGATACGCCGCATTTGATGAAAGTTGCCAACACACCGCTTAAAAATCTTAATATGAATGATTTAAAATTGATTTTAAAGTTTTCACCACTGCACCATGCGTGTTTTCTTGAGCACCGCGTAAAGTATTATTCCATTCTTTCCAGTCCGTTGATTCTTTTTATGACTGTTTTGTTGGCGGTTCCTTTTTCTTTGACAGGGGTACGCAATAATCCTATCGTTGGAATTTCGAAGGCAGCGGGGTTATTTTTTTGTTACTACATCTTCAGTAGTTTGGGACGTACATTGGGTGCGCAAGGTATCTTAAGTCCTCTATTGGCTGCTTGGTTGCCCAATACACTCATGCTTACCGTAGGTATTTTTTTGTACAAGCAATTGGCTCCTAAATAGTCCGCTTATGCCTTTCGTTTCACGTACCTGTTTAGAACAAATTCGTCAGCGAGTTTCCATCGTTGATGTCGTGTCTCCCTATGTGCATTTGAAGCCCGCAGGCCAGGCCTTTAAAGGCCTTAGCCCTTTTTCCAATGAAAAAACTCCCTCCTTTTTTGTGGATCCGCAGAAAAATGTATTTAAGTGTTTCAGTAGTGGGTATGCGGGCGACATGTTTAGATTTTTGGAACTGAAAGAGCAGTTATCGTTTGGTGAGGCTGTCGAATGGATTGCGGAAAGATTCAATGTTCCCCTTGAATACGAACGCGATGAGGGACGTTTTGTGGAAAATGTAGCGCGATCGAATAAAAAGGTTTTGTGGGACATTTATTCTAGGGCGGAACAATTTTTTAAAAAGTGTTTCTGGGCCTCCGATGGTTACGGCATCCAAGTACGCGATTATTGGGAAAAAACGCGTGGATTCAGTCAAGAATCTGCACAAACTTTTTCCGTTGGTTTCGCATCTCTGGATCGCTTTGAGTTGTATAAATGTTTGCGGCGTGATGGGTACGATCATGCTGTTTTGCAGCAAAGTGGGCTATTCTACGCTTCTAAAAATGCGACGCAAGGAGATTTAGCGTGCCGCTACCAAGGCCGATTGATTTTGCCAATCAAAGATATTCAGGGACGTACGATTGCCCTTTCAGGTCGCTGTCTCCCTTTTGTGGAAAATTTGGCGGATCCAACGCGTGATGCCAAATATGTTAACTCTCCGGAGACGCCTATTTTTATCAAAGGTAATCAATTATTCAATCTACATCAGGCCCGTCAACACTTCGATGGCGTGCAGCCATTTTTTTTGGTGGAGGGCCCTCTCGATGTTGTGCGATGCTGGGCGTTTGGTTTAAAAACAGCCGTTGCTCCCCAAGGGACTGGACTTACCGAAATGCAATTAAAATTGTTGCAAAGATATTCGGGTTTTATTGTGGGTATGTTTGATGGTGACAATGCGGGTGTAAAAGCAGGTTTACGTTTGATGGATTTAGGATTGCCTTTAGGATTGCAGTTACAATACGTTTTATTGGATTCGGATACGGATCCCGATGCTTGGCTTGCATCGCAAAAAGATGGATGTACCCATGAGGCATTACTGAAAAAATCTCTGATGCCGATCCCCTTTATAATGCAAGCTTTTCGTCGACTGGAAGCGAATGAAAAGAGAGCAGAACGCTTGGCTGTGGATTTTATCTATTCCATTTTAACGAAGTGTCCTTCCGCAATTGTAAAGTACGAAAGTCTGCGAACATTATCGGGTGAAACGGGGATGCCGCTAAAAGTTTTGGAAGAAGACTTTCGAAGACTGGATGCTAAACATGCGATACCATACATGATCAGTGACGAGAAAAGGGTTTCGAATGTCAGGTCCTATTGGGATTCTGCGGAAGGACAGCTTTTGGGCTTCCTGTTTCATAAGTCAGAGTGTACGGCTTGTATTTTGGAAGTTCTATCTTTGGATTGGATTGATACGACCGTTCTGGTGGGTCAATTGCTGTTCAAAATTGTCCACACGTTTATGACCAATGGGATTGAGCCGCTGACGATGACAGCGATGGAAGCCTTGCATTTGAGTGAGCCCGAAAAGGAATTAGGGTACCAAATTGCAGCAGAACTCTTTCAAATTGAAGATGAACGAAAAATGTTAGTGACAATTTTACAACAATTGTATAAAAAATTCTTAAAAAAGTGTATTTCCAACATTGACAAAGAGATGGCAAAAAGTTCTATCAT
>JAISBA010000008.1 GCA_031266455.1 Puniceicoccales bacterium | reverse complement strand
ATTTTATACGGTTTTGCATAGCCCTTTGGGCGAATTTACCCATCCGGGCGTCAGAGTTTGCGAGAACATTGAAATGCTCGGGGGTTGGAGCTTTAGGCAGAAGTGGCTTTACCCTCATCGAAATTATTGTCGCCCTGTGCATCGTGGCTATCCTTACCGCCATCGCCGTTCCGGGATTTAAGAAGGCTACGGAAGATTTTCGGGTAAATTCTACCCTGGAAGATACCTTGAGTATCCTCAAGGCCTGTCGTAATTATTATCTTATTTTTAACGAATTCCCTCCGAATGTGAACGATGATATACCGGACAAGTTCCTTCCATTTGTACCTAGATATTTGATAGATCCAAACCGCGGTAAAGATGGCCATGCACATCGATGGAATCGTAGACCGTTGGGGAAAACGGCGTACAATTACGATTTGGATAATTTTATGGGTACATCCAATAAACCACACAGCATGGGGGTTTCACTCATAGGTATCAAACCGGGAATTGCCGATTGGAATAAGTGTTATAACAAATTTAAACCGATTATTGGGGAGAGATATATCACTCACTATAATAACGGTCGTATGATTTGTGTCTTACCCGAATGCCCGGGGTCCATCGACCTTAATGGCAATGAAACTTGGGACAATCGATACTATTAATGACTAAAAGCATTATTTGTTGAATCAGAGTCTTTTTTACAGCTTGTATGTTCTTAACAATATAAAATACTTACTTTAATTTCAGGAAGAATTATATGGAACGAAAAAGAGGTTGTGGATTGAAGGAAATTTTCCCTAAGCTGTCATTGGACACAGGAGATGTTAAATACAATTGTTCTTTCATTAAAGTTCTGTATCATCGTGACATGTTTGTCGGGGTTACCCAAATCAAGTTCCGAAAACTTTGCACCCAGAAATAAGTTTATCTTCTTACCTAAATGCACATCAAAAAAACACTTACTCGTTTCAATCGCCCGTAAATTCGCGATACACTCTAAATGGTTTATCGGTTTAACTACCGTAAATATTGTCAACGGCAATACAGACAAGAACTGTAGTCATCATGTCTCTGCAGTCTAAAGCTAGAAATTTGAATGCTTGCACCTTCCTCTTACATCAATAAGGCAGTGGAAAATCTTTGCATAAAGATTCTACCTTGTCCCGAATTTTTTTGCTTCCCAACAGAGAACATTCTTGCAAAGTTTGATGCATGAGTTCCGCAATTACTTCCATGGCTTCACCGCCCATACCCCGCGACGTTAAAGCGGCTGTCCCTATGCGTAAACCACTGGCCTGAAATGGACTTCTTGTTTCCCCCGGAATCGTGTTCCGATTAACGGTAATTTTATTTTTTTCCAGCAATTCTTGGGCTTTTTTACCCGTTAAATCCGGATGCGAAGGTCTAAGGTCAATGAGGAATAAATGATTATCGGTTCCACCGCTTACCAAAGTATATCCCCTGCGGGCAAAAGCTTCCGCCAGGTAGCGCGTGTTTTGAATAACCACCTGCTGGTATTCCTTAAATGTAGGCGTCAACGCTTCTTTAAAACACACCGCCTTACCTGCGATAACATGCATGAGAGGACCTCCCTGAGTACCCGGGAAAAGGACCGCATCGATCCCTTGTGCATATTTTTCCTTGCAAAGGATAAGACCCCCACGAGGTCCCCGTAAGGTTTTGTGGGTGGTTGTGGTCACAAAATCAGCATAGGGAACTGGGGAAGGATGTAGACCGGCTGCGATTAACCCCGCTATATGTGCAATATCGGCAAGGAGATAAGCATCCGACCGTTTTGCAATTTGCCCCATACGTTCAAAATCAATGGTACGCGGATAGGCCGATGCTCCAACGGTAATCATTGCCGGTTTTTCCTTCATCGCCAACTTTTCTAAATTATCGTAATCGATGTAACCCGTTTGTAAATTAACCCCGTAGTGTACCACATTAAAAAGCATACCGCTCACATTTTTTGAATAACCGTGCGACAAATGTCCTCCGTGATCCAATTGCATGGTCAATAATTTGTCTCCGGGGCGCAAAACGGATAAATAGACGGCTACATTTGCTTGGGTTCCCGAATGCGGTTGAACATTGGCATGATCGGTACCAAAAACCTGCTTTGCGCGCTCCATAGCCAAAGCTTCGATTTGGTCAACGTATTCACACCCTCCATAGTAGCGCTTGCCGGGATAGCCTTCGGCATACTTATTGGTCAAAATGCTTCCAACGGCTTCCAAAATAGCCGGCAAAGTAAAATTTTCGGAAGCAATCAATTCCAATCGACACTGCTGCCTATTTTTTTCTTGTCGAATCAAATCGGCCACCGTGGGATCCAATGAGTCTAAGGATTGGGCGGGTAAACAAAAATGTTGCATGCAAATTGACTTTAGATGAAAAATTTAAAAAAACAAGTTTTTCCTTAACATGGAGAGCCAAAAGGAAACGGTGCAATGGAAAAAATGGGGTTCAAAACTGAACAAGCGCCCAATACAATCCTACCACACCCTTACCCCATTTGCTTGTCATTCATTTATCATTTCTTCGTCTTAGAAGGCAATTTGTTCAGTATCTCCTTATTATTCGCCTACAAAATTTTGCATCATCATTTCAATACACAAATCCCTTTACTCTTTTCCTGAGGTCTTTATAAAGTTTCAAGGATGTATTAACAGGAGAAATACCATTACGTTAAAAAACTATGGACGCTACAAAGAGTATCGGAGACTTTCTCGAAGGACAAAGACTTTATCCTCAAGATTGGATGGACAACATCACCCTCCTATCCGAAGATACAGTTTCTCCCTACGGCATTTGGTCAAAAATCCGAGATACGTTGCATTTTTCATTCCATTCTCCAATAACTCCGAACACCATCTTCTATTTCCAATTGCAACCTTCCCCTTCGCAACTGATAATTTCCATTCCCAATAACGTTACGGTCGCGGTTTTTGAAACTCCGTCCGTGGATAAGCAGTATATCCTTGGAGAACACGCCTCTTTGCAACACATAAGCCAAGCTCAAGATTCCAATTTGCAATTCATCTTGCAAACAGGCGCCCAACTTCATCATTGGACGCACGGAATATATCCTACACATTGTAAAGAGAATGTATCCATTCGTTTGCTAGGTCCCTACGCCCATGCCGATTGGCGAGAATGCTTTCTTTGCAAAAACAATGTACACACCGAAACATGCATAAAAATTGAACACGAAGCCCTCTATACCCATTCCAATTGCTGTGTAAGAAGCATTTTAGACGACAGGGCGCAATTTAAATTCCAAGGCGATATCACCGTCCAAACCACGGCATCTCACTCCCAAACAACCCAAAATAATTTGAATTATTTGTTATCTCCGCAAGCGCACGTATTTTCTTCCCCACGGTTACATATACACAATAAGCACGTTGTTGCAACGCACGGCTGCGCCACGCAACCTATTGATTTAGAAACCCTCTTTTATCTACAAACTCGAGGCCTCACACAGGCGCAGGCACAAAAACTATTTTTAGTTGGCTTTTTACGCAAGACCTATTTGCATTTACCTCAATGGACAGACCGCATGGATATCCTGTTGGAACAAAATCTAAACGATGATTAATGCAACCACTCTCACATCCCAAATATGGGATCAATTGCGTACTGTTCAAGACCCAGAAATTCATTTAGATATCGTCAATTTGGGGCTAATATACAATATTCAGCTTACAAAAAACGCCTCAAATGATGCTTACACGGTCACCATTGATTTAACGTTTACTTCACCCTCCTGCCCAATGGCCCCTTATTTATTTCAAGAGATTCACAATACTGTTACGCTTTTGGATGGAGTAGAAGCCCTTAATCTTAACCTTGTGTGGGATCCGCCGTGGTCCAAAGATAAAATCTCCCAAGAAGGGAAAATGGAATTGGGGTTATTGTAGTTTTTGCAGAAATGGACGTAATCCATGGTTGCATACTTTTTATAAAACCCTACATTTTCTTATTGTGAAAACGTTTCAGCACCCTCATTCGGGCTTTTTATCCTCCATCAAATATCCTTTTCAACATTACGCAAATTCTATGCAATTGACTCCAAAAACCTCTTCCAATAACGGAAATATTTTAAACAAAATATAAATCCGTTTCCCGCAGCAACGACGCTAAATTGTGCTGAACCAAATTGCGCAAACCTTCCGTATTTTTGCGCTCCAAACCACTCTCAATATCCAAAATACAGCGTTGATAGAGAGGATAAAATATTGCCCACAAAAGGATATAATGTTGCTTCAATTCATTTAAAAACACACGTACCGCTTTTATTAAATTTTTAAACAAAGTTAGCATCTCTTCAAAATTACAAATCGGCATTTTTTCATTTAAACCCGACAAAGCTTCCTGGACTGCCAACAAACGCTTTTGGACGTCTATTTTGTAAACCTCTTTGTATACTTTAGACTCAACCTGTATTTCACAAAAATTTTGCAAAGACTCGTCCCAATAATCGGCTAAAAATTCGGAACGCTGGTCTACACGTACTTGGCTGACAACTTTTTTTTCTTCATTGAGTTTCGATTCTATCGAACATAAGAACTCGCACAAAGTTGCCGGATAAGGTTCTTCAATGCGAATTCGTCTACCGTCTAGGAAAAATTCCGATACCATTCCACATGGAATGTTAAGCATCATTTATACCAATTGATCACCCCTAAAACAGTTTTTAACAAATAACACCGAACAGCGGTACATTTTTAGGAAAGCACAGAAATTTTAAACAAAAAAGTTGCACAACCATCATTTTTATCTTAAAATAATTCAATGAAGGTAGTTTTTTGGGGAACTCGAGGCTCTTTACCGTCAACGTTTACAAAAGATCATTTACATGCACACTTGCACAACTGTTTACGGTATGCATTGGATTCCAATACAGGCATAAAACAAGGGCAGTCGATTGACGATTATCTGAATCAAATGCCGCAACACATTACCCATACCTATGGCGTTAATACATCGTGTATTGAAATCGAAAGTGATCGCGAAAATGAATACATTTTGTGCGATGCAGGTACCGGCATTCGAGATTTTGGGATGCTATACGCGCGTCGTGGTAAACTTTCAAAACCCGCTTGTTTTCACTTATTTTTAACGCACTTGCATTGGGACCATATCCAAGGATTACCGTTTTTCGTTCCCTTGTACGTTCCCGGAAATAAAATTATTATCCATGGCTATCATCATAATATAGAGGAATATCTTCACCAGCAGATGAATCCACCTTGCTTTCCTGTTCCTTTAAAAGCTGTAGGTGCGCAACTTACTTTCGACATTAAACAACCTTGGGAACCCTTTGAAGTATGCGGATTTAAAATCCAGCCACTTCAACAAAACCATCCCGGTATTTCTTTCGGCTACCGTTTCGAAAAAGAGAATAAAGTAATCGTTTATTCGACCGATTGCGAGCACACGGAAATGGCCCACGAAAATGGATATCCTTTCATAGAATTTTTTAGGAATGCAGACATCTTGATCTTCGACGCAATGTACTCTTTAGCCGACGCAACTATCATGAAAGTTAATTGGGGCCATTCAAATAATTTTATGGGGATTAAACTGGCCGCAAAAGCACATGTAAAACATTTACTCCTCTTTCACCACGAGCCTACAAGCGATGATAAAGCGCTTGAACAATTTCTGCTTGATACGATTACATATGTTCAACTTTATCATAAGGAACGTAAAAGCAAACCCAATGATCGTTTTCCAACAAATATTTCTTTGGCCTCAGACGGACTTATTTTAGATATATAACCATGAAGCCTCGGCATGGATTTTCAATACTGGAGTTGGTAGTAGTCTTGGCAATCATTGCCATTTTAAGCAAAGGAGGTAGTACGTGGCTACAGTACCAGCGACAGCAGTCGTACGCCCAAATGCTCGTCCAGCATTTGGCCATTTACGAAAGCGCTTTATCGATGTATTATTCCGAACACAATGGTACTTTATCCGCAAATTTCACCACCGATACTCCACTGAAAAATATAGCCGATCTGGCCCCTTATTTCCCTTACAATTTTACTTCGGCCAATCTACCCATTTCCTGCTCGTTTGTTTTATCCATCGATACTAATAATATAAGGATTGTTTTAAAAGACATTCCTAAAAATTTGACGAAACTCGTAGACTCATTTAAAAAATTGGTAGCCAAAAATTGCTACAGTGGGCGCATCAGCTCTGCACTCTCGGGTAATTTTTACCAAATTACCTATGTCTTGAAAGATAGTTCTACGTCTTACCTTTGACAGCCTAGACAGCTTTCACGGTAGGAGTCTACACTTATGGTATTTAAAACATACAAGCCATATTTTGGCTTACTTTGTAAAAATGGCGCATCTTTAAGTGACGCGCACTTGGAGCAAGAGCCTTCTTCTCCAACCTATGTTTGGACAAAGGAGATTCTTATCAAAGAAGATAATAAATCTCATAAAATTACTCGGCGTTCACTATTTGCTCGGCTTGCCGTTGAAAATCGGCCAAATCTTTTTCGGTGCAACGCCATGTCCAATTGCTATTGCTCACGGTCCCCGGTGTATTGATGCGCGCTTGCGACCCTTTGTTCAGCCAATCTTGCAAAGGTATAATGACCCACTTCGCCGTTGCCTTTTGATGAGCCAAACGAATAAGATCCAAGACCACTGTCTTTGAGCTCGATGAAATTGCGTATTGCTTCAACAGTTGCAAGCATGTTTGCTGCACTTGTTTGGAAGTCTTGCTGAACCAACCACGCGTGGTATCGTTATCGTGGGTACCGGTATAGACGACCGCATTCTGGGTCCAGTTATGAGGCAAATAGGGATTATTATCCCCATCAAATGCAAACTGCAAGACAGCCATTCCGGGTAAATTTAAGGTACGTTGAAAAGCGCGCACCTGCTCATTTAAATCCCCCAAGTCTTCCAATAGGAAAGGCATCCTTGGAAAACTTTTTCTCAATCGATCAAACAAGGCGTGTTGAGGCCCCTTCATCCACTGCCCATTACGCGCATCCACCGCACCTTGAGGGATGGCCCAATAGTTGTAAAAGCCCCGAAAATGATCCAAGCGAACAAAATCAAACCATTCCAAATTTTTCTTAATTCTTTCCACCCACCAACGATAGTTATTTTTTTCCAGAAAACTCCAATCGTACAAAGGATTTCCCCACAATTGTCCCGTAGGAGAAAAATAGTCAGGAGGGACACCGGCAACATATTGCGGACGGTCAGATGTAGGGTTCCATTGAAATAATTTTCGATCTTCCCAAACAACAACACTGTCCTCTCCAACGTAAATCGGAACATCGCCCACAATATGGACTCCCTTCCGTCGAGCATAACGCTTTACAGCGGACCACTGTTCGGACAAAACCCATTGCACAAACGCAAAAAAGTCCGTGGCCGAAGTGTGAGATTTTTTATACTTTCGTACCGCTTCATTTTCATAAGCACGCAATTCTTTTGGCCAAAGCCACCAGGGAGAACCTCCAAACCGATCTTTAAGTGCACAAAAGGTGGTATACGAATCCAACCAAACGTGTTCGCGCCTTTTGAATTTTTCAAATCTGTCATATCCATTCTGAGTTTTTAAAAATTGATCGTATGCCTGGTACAAAAAAGGAATTAAACGTGCTTTAATACGCTGATACTGAACACGTGTCTTTGAAAGTGATTGAAAAACGTCGAAAGCATTTTTGGGGATCCATCCTCTTGAAATTAAATCCGCAACATCGACAAAACAAGGATTTAAAGCAAATTCAGACAAAGGTTGGTAAGGAGAGTATCCGTATCCCGTAGGTCCCAACGGACAAATTTGCCAATGAGTGATACCCACCGTGGTTAGGATATCTATCCATCGGTAAGCCGTAGAGCCAAAACAACCTATACCTTGCTGACTTGGCAAAGAAAAAACAGGCAACAAAACACCCAAAGTATTACTTTTCTTACCCATTGCACAACCATATTAAAAAAAATGCTCGCACGTGGCCAGCAAAATCGGATTTTATCAAGGCAATACCTTCGGCCATCCTATCATAAATTCATTGGTAGACTTTCCAAAAAAACCTCGCAGTAAAGATGCCTACCCAGTTTTTCAACCCCCTAAGTCCCGACAAGGGATGCTCATGGCATAAAAATTCTCAATCTTGTAAACGCTTAGTTTTTTATAGTTTACGCATAAATTTTTGGGCAACAAAGGGCAAATGCGCGTTTTTCAGGCAAATCCATTGCTTCCCTTGGGGAAATGTTGGCCAGAATTTTTATGCCTCATTCGCCGAATCGGACGAACATAATTGACAAAAAATCGCTTGACCTACCGCGCTAAAAAATTCATTTGTATAAACGGTTTTTGCGGATGTAGTTTAGTGGTAAAACTCCAGCCTTCCAAGCTGGATTCGTCGGTTCAATTCCGTCCATCCGCACCAAACAACTTTACCCAATTGACGCGAGAACTTGGGCCAAGAAGATTAAGGTAGCTAAAAGGAGCCAAGCTTAGGATTTTGTAATGAATACCCAAACTAGTTCAGAAAGAAATGAGGCTATTTTGATAAAAAGGCGACGGGGATTGATTGAGTAATTTTGTGAGTAAACTCGAAAAGTTTCCCACAGAAGTGTCCAATTTTTCTCTAGGCAACCGCAAAAGAAGTATCAGAGTTATGTTGATGACAATAACCCGGAGGTTTTATGTAAATCAAAAGCTTGCTTTGTGGAAATAAAAGAGCAAAAATATGAAATTTTTATGGGCGCTTGCTATTTCGTTTTTGATAACGGGATGCACCGAAAAAGATGCTACGCAGAATCCGGAAAAGGTTCGTCCTCTGCCGAGTCAATCGAAAATTACCGTCGTCGATAGAATTAAAGGCATTGAAGCCGAGCTGAAAAAAGCAGACAAAAATACTTTTGTTGTATTCGATTGCGACGACGTTTTGACCACTATTTCTTCTCACGTTTGGATGAGGTCAAACAAAGCAATTTTTCTGGAACTATACAAGAAGGAATTCCCGAACTTTTCACACGAACAACTCCTTAGACACCTTTCCCTGATCGTTGCTTCCCATGATAACATTCTCGTTAGCAAAAAAATGCCGAAATTGGTAGATAATTTACAGCAGAGAGGAATAAAAACCGCTGTTCTTACGGCTTTTTCAACAAAAGCTTCCAAAAATTTTCCGAATCCGATGAAATGGAGAATCGATACATTAAAATCGCTCGGATATCATTTCGAAAGGTCGTTTCCATCATTGGCACATTGTTACCTACGCACGTCAAATAATCAACTGAACAGCGAATATAATCAAGGAATCATCTGTTGCAGCGGAGCTAGCAAGGATGACAGTTTAAAGGCCTTTTTAGCTTACGCTGATTATCGCCCGTCGAAAATTATCTTCATAGACGACAGCATTGAAAATGTTCGAAGCATCGAAGCTTTCTGCAGAGAGAGTAATATTGATTTTGTTGGAATTGAATATACAGAATCCGAGAAAACGAAAAACAGCGCAGCGCCGTTTCCCACAAAACGCGTTGAATTTCAGTTGAAAAAACTCAGAGAAAGCGGCAAGTGGATCTCCTATGAAGACGCTGAAAAAGAAATGGCAAGGTAAATAGGCTCCCATCTCCGAATAAATTATATCCGCTGACGGTTGGTTTGAAGCGGACATGTTTTCTGAAAAATATCATTATGCACCCGAACATTACCGTCGGAGATTACAGCTATTACGATGACGAAGACGACATACACAATTTCGAAAAAAATGTTCTGTATCACTATGAATTTCTCGGTGACAAACTAATCATCGGAAAATTTTGTCAGATAGCCTGCGGCGCAAAGTTTCTGATGAACGGCATGTTTCACATTCCAAATGCATTTTCGACCTATCCCTTCATGATTTTTTCGGATGAATTCAAAACGAAATATCCGACCGGCGCAAAACCTCCGTTCAAAGGTGACATAGTTATCGGCAACGATGTTTGGATCGGGAGCGACGCTACTTTTATGCCGGGCGTCTAGATATCCGACGGATCAATTATCGGAACAAGTTCTCTGGTTACGAAAAGCGTCGGACCTTACGAAATCTGAGCCGGCAATCCGGCGAAATTAATTCGCAAAAGATTTTCCGACGAGGTGATCGATTTACTGCTGAAAATCCGATGGTGGAACTTGGACATTGAGAAAATCGCTGCAAACGTTGATATGTTGGTAAGCTGTAATATGGAAAAATTGAAAAAGTTAGTATGAATGAGGTGAGCCTTCAAAAGAAACAACGAAAATCGACCCTCTGGCCTATCATCAACATTTGATGCCGATCGTTGTTCAGTGAAACTGGGACATCTGGGGAAAATATTCGGAAAATCCATCTATTTAAAGAGCAGAATCATGGCTTGTAAATTGATTAAGTACCGATCTGTTGGACATATATTTCCTGTGCTTTGATGATGATTGAAACAACGAACTAATCGATCCGTTGAGTTTAACTTCGGTATAAAAATTATGGAGATCGTTTTATGAAATTTCCTTTTTATTTGACTTATCTCGATTATAAGATTAATGAAATGGCTATAGGAATTTCATCATGGAGATAACGATTCAGGCCAGCGAGTTTAAGGCGAAATGTCTAAAATTGCTAGACGATGTACGCAAGGGGGATACTTTTTTAATTACAAAGAGAGGAATTCCATTTGCAAAGCTAAGCGCCCTATCTACAGGATCCAAGAAACTCTTTGGAGAAATGCAAAATTCCTTCATAGAAAATGACGATATTCGAGAACCGATAAATTGTGGGTTGGCACGATCTGCTTAACCCAAAAGCGATACCGAGAGAGTATCACGGATGATACCGATAAGATTATATGCAGAAGCCGACTGCGCTGCCTTGTTTACACTTCTACGCTGCGAAGGTGGAGAGTGGTCTTGCTACTATGATAGAGAAACTGAATATAGTTAGGTATTGGCTGAGTGTATTGTGTTCATTGCTGTGGACGGAGAGAATATTATTGGCTATATTCGTTGCCGAAAGGATGGAGCGTTCGATGTATTTGTGTACGACTTGCTTGTCTCCAAACCGTACCGAGGGAATGGATTTGGTAAACGACCCATAGAAACCGTTGCAGAGGCTTATCCAAAAGCGGATGTCTATATGCTTTCTGACGTGGATGACTACTACAAAAAGCAGGAATTTGAGCGTGTTAGTTCGATTTTCTGCCGCAAAGGCGAAAAAGATTAATATGAACAATAAAACAATCAATAACTTGCTAAAAATTGTTCTAGGTACAACCTTCTGCCTGTGCTGATGTCACCGTTGATCAAATCTATTGATGATTACCGACAGAGTCATACTGGCAGGATATTCCATTGTATTTGTATCCCTAGTTTTACATAACAGTGTAGAAATAGTTTCCTAAAGAGGTCATTTTTTACCTACTTTTTGTTATGAATAACTTGTGAATAAACCTCCTAAGTGTTGAGAATATTTGTCAAAAACTGAACTTTATGAATAAAAATTCGCATATTTTTGCGTATTATCAAAAAATTATTCACAATTCAGAAAAAGACGAAAAGTAAGGTGGTTTGCTGAATAACAAGAATCGTGCCAAGTTATCCACAGGAATAAAAATAAGAATACTTTATTTATAAATGTATATCTTCTTTATTACTTCATTTAAAATGTTGCCTTAGAGATTAGTCCTTGATTGTATTTATTCTAGAAAATAAAATAGGGTGTGTTGTTAAGAAAAGTTTTTTTGATTTCCTGTATAACCTTTTTAAACCCACTTGAAAGCTTTGGGAAGTCAAAGGTTTCTTCTCATTCCAAAAGCGGGCGAGTAAGAGCGCATTCCGCTTTGCTCCAGCCCCCACGGATCGAGGATTACAATCGTGTTGAAACGCAGGATATCTTCCTTCGTCCATTTCTTTGGCGGCATACGCATCGGAATCAAAGGGAGGATTATTTTTTGTATCCGCTCGGTAGGACATCTTACCGAGAAAAAGAATTTCAATGGTTTACGTTTCTCGGGTTGTGGCACTACCATCGACAAATTGCACCCCATAAAATGTGCACGTGTACGTTTGTTCCGTTCTACTTTTCAAAAAAAGGGATGAGTGAAAGGGATGACTACGAAGCCATCTTTCCGCTGGGCGGCCGTGTTAAGAATTTTTTAGGCCGCAATTCTATGGAATGGTTTTTGTGGCCTCTGTGGACAAAAACCATCCGTAATGGCAACGTTCAATACTGGTGTCCATGGCCTTTCATCAACAGACGTTGCGGTTCTTCAGGGGAAGGTTTTGCATTGTGGCCGTTGGGAGGACATTTTTACCAGCAGAATTGTTATCAGGAGCGTTATTGCTTGTGGCCTTTGATCTACGAACGTACTTACGAACAGCCTGACCGAATTGTTCAAAGAGGTTTTTTACCTTTTTTCGCCTACGAAAAGACTGCACATACGGAAGATTTATCCATCATTTGGCCTTTGTGGGGACACCGCTGGGAAACGAATCCTCACTACGAAGAAAGGCGTATTTTATGGCCTTTGTGGGTACAGGGTAACGGAGAACAAAAATACATCAATCGGTGGGCGCCTTTTCATACATATTCTGAGAATAAAGTCCATCACATATCCAAAGAGTGGTTTGCATGGCCTTTCGTAAAACAAATGGACTGGAGTGAGAAAGGCTTAAAAATCCACCAAGAACAATGCCTGTTTTTTTTATTTTGGCAGCAGACGCAGACAAATACGGATAAAAATTTTTTGGCCCTTAAAACGCATTTTTGGCCGGTATACAGCTATTGGGATAATGGGCAAGGGCATCGCCAAATGCAGATGCTCAGCTTATTTGAAGTTTTCTTTCCCAACAACGTAGTTGTACAGCGTATTTATAATCCTATTTTCGCCTTGTATCGTTTTGAAGAGCAAGGCCATAGCCGTCGACAAAGTTTATTGTTTCGGTTAATTCAGGAAGAAAAAACACCTTCTTTGAAACGTTTCCGGATATGTTTTATGCTGGACTATTTGAATACAGAAAATGATAAAAATTTTTCTTTATTTAGAGGTTTGTTGGGATATCATAAAAGCGGAAATCAAAAAACGGTGTCTTTTCTGTGGAAACAGTTTAAATCTATTGATCAACAGAAAAAAAGAATTTTGCATCCGAAAACCTTATGAAGTTGTTACAATTATGGGCATTTATTTTTCAATTATTTTTTGAAACGTGTAAAGAATTACGGTACTTGCCAAGGCAGATAGGACGGTGTTTTGAACAATGCTGTATCATGGGTTATCAAACGTTGCCCATCGTGGGCATTTTAAGTATCTTTATGGGAGGCATTTTGGCCTTGCAAACGGGTTACAGTTTGAGTAAATTACCGGGAGCTCAAAGTTTTTTAGGAAGCATTGTGGGATTATCCATGTGTCGCGAGCTGGGACCCCTGATGACTGCATTTTTGCTGACGGGACGAGTCGGTTCTGCCATTACCGCCGAATTAGGTTCAATGTCCGTCTACAAGGAAGTGGATGCGTTGCGAACGATGAATTTGTCACCGGTACGTTTGTTGGTGATGCCACGCGTTGTTGGAGGACTCCTCATGATGCCTTTTTTAACCATATTTTCAACGGTATTGGGGTGGCTAGGAGGATGGATTGTAACCCAGTCGGTCAACTTTATTTCCATTAATGGAGCCATTTATTGGCGCAGTTTAAAGCAATATGTGGATGTCGAAAGTATCAATGATGGCCTTTTAAAAGCGGAAATTTTTGCATTAGTCATCACATTAATCAGTTCGGCCATGGGATTACAGACAAAAGGTGGCCCGAGGGAAATTGGTACTTCAGTGACGCGTACGTTGGTGCAATCTATGATTGCCATATTGATGCTCGACTATTTTGTGACTAAAGTTTTATTATAGTAACGATGGCTAACACAAAACAACTGTTTTCGGAAACGCGCAATCGTTTGCCCGTTTCCATAGAAGTGGATCATCTAAAAAAGCAATTCAGAAATTATGTGGTTTTGGATAACATCAGCCTGAAAGTAGAACCGGGCGAAATTTTTGTTCTCATGGGGCCTAGCGGTTCGGGGAAAAGTGTATTTTTAGATTTGCTGGCGGGGTTGAGTGAACCCAGTTCAGGTCGTTTGAGTATTAATCAAGAGGATTTAAAGGAGGTTAAAAGGACAAAAAAATACGTGATGGGCCTTGTGTTTCAATCGGGAGCCCTATTCAATTCCATGACAATTTTTGACAACTTGGCTTTGTATTTAAGAGAACATAGGTTGTTCGACGAACAAGAAATTCGAAGTCGTGTAACTCAAATGTTGAGCATGTTGACATTAAGAGGGATTGCACACCTCATGCCTTCGGAGTTGTCCGGAGGGATGCGAAAGCGTGTTGCGTTAGCCCGTGGCTTACTCATGGAGCCGGATATTTTATTATTTGATGAACCGACTTCGGAATTAGATCCCATAACGGCCGCTTCCATCATTGAACTCATTGGGTATGTCAATAAACAATTACGCATTACAACACTCGTCGTTTCGCATGATGTTATGTTAGCTCAAACAATTGGCCATCATATTGCTTTACTTAACAATGGTTTTATTCAGGAAATTTATACACCCCAAACATTACCGCAATCATCGCAATCATTCGTGCGTAATTTTTTAAATCCAACCGTTAATCTTAATCGCCCAAGGTTTTTACCACCTGCATCATGAAAACAAAATTGTCGGATAGCTTACGCGTTTTTTCTTTTGTTATCTTTGGAGTCATTTTGATGTACATCGTTTATACAGTTTTGACAAAATTGTCTATCCATAAACATGAGGGATATTTTTTAAAGGCTTTGTTTTCCGATGTACGCCAGTTACAAATAGGTGATGATGTGCGGGTTGCGGGTGTACGGGTTGGAAACGTAATGAATACGTATTTGGATAAAGATTTAGCGGTGGCCGTTTTACACATCGAAAAGAGGTATCACATACCGGAAGATTCGGTAGCGACCATATTGATGGCCGGATTATTGGGATCGAACTACGTATCCATTACACCCGGTAATTCGCATGTCTTATTGAAGGATGATGCCTACGTAAAAACGCAGCAAACATCGGATTTATCCTCCGTTGTACAACAATTTAGTAAAGTGGGTAAAAAATTAGACCGCATTTTAGGAAGTGTGGAGGAAGGTTTGGTGGGGAGCGACGAGAAGGAAAATACAACCCAAAATCCTTCGTTGTTGAAAGAATTGGGAGATTTTTTTAGGGACAACCGTCCAAAATTAAACAAAATCATCGATCATTGCCAAGGTATTACACATCAATTGGCTGCCGGTGAAGGTTCGCTGGGTAAATTGTTGATGGAAGAACAAGCCTACAATGATCTGTTGAATATGATGGATTCTATTCGTGTGGTTGCCAATAAAGTCGAAGGTCTTTTGGGTCGCTTTGAAGATTTGACCGATAAAATCACATCGGGGAATGGATTACTGGGCAAATTGATTGCAGATGAGAAAACATCCCAAGATTTTGATCATATCGTTAAAAACATTCGTGAATTTTGCGAAAAATTGAATAATAATCACAGTACGCTGGGACGTATCATCGGCGATGATACTTTGTATCGTAAGGCGGAAGAGGTGTTAAATAAAGTAGAAAAAGCGGGAGATAGTATCTCAAATGCGGGCCCTGTAACGGCCGTGGGAGTTGCCGCCAGTGCTTTATTTTAATTCATTTGAAGAATACTTTTATATGGAGCAAGCCCTGTTGGATTTTATTGAACAACAGTATGGAAATGTGGAAATAGCTCAAAAATTTCCCATCCCTTGTATCTCGGCATTGGCCGAAGTTGCCTTTCAAGAGAGAGTTGCTAAATTACCGAGGAGGTGTGTATATCCTTTTTGTATGCGTTTGGTGGGGCAGTCAGGGGCTGGAAAAACAACCCAACTTTTGCCGGCTGTTGAGTCCGTGTTTCAACAAACCAATGTATCTCCTGTTTTTCTGGCGGTACGTAATTTTGTTCATTATCACCCGCATTTGGAAGCTATTAGGCAACAATATGGAGAAAATCTTTTGCGAGAAAATACAAATGCTTTTGCACTTTCCCTATTGGTATTGGTTTTTGAGAAATGCGTGCAAAAGCGCTATCCGATCGTTTTTGAAGTTACTTTGCAGTCTCCTTTGTTTGAAGCCTACATCCATGCTTTGTTGGAAAAAAATGCCTACGCCTGCGATTACCAATGTTTGGCAATTGCTAAAAAAGATTCGGATGCGTGGATTCAGGCTCGTTACCTGGCAACACGACGGCAAGTATCCCTAAAGTCAGCACAGTTTTTCTTTGAAACTTTGAATCCGGCACTTAAATTTTTGCAAACGATTCGCCTCCCGAATCGATTTTTTATTTGGAATCGGTATCAATTGGGCCCTGATGTAAGTTTTTGTCAAGATCCGCTTTTATTGGAAAAAGTTGAAGGAGCACGATTGGAAAATAATCGGTCGGCATTCGAAGAAGATATTTTACGCGAGGCTAAAAAACAATTTTTATGCCGCTTTTATGAGCAACATCCAATTGTTTACAAACTTAATTCTTAAACCTTTGGATCTTGTGGCTGCTATTATTTTCAAGCCAAATTTCTTATAAGAGAATCATCTTTTGAGTCTTTTTCATCCCAGATCTGCGATTCAGATGTTCAAATAAGTAGACTTTGTTTCTGGGTTGCGTGTTTTTTAAAGTCTTCAAAATACTTTGCCTAAATCGGTCCATTAAAAAACTTTGTAATGCTACTTTTACGATAGGAAGCGATAGAACTCCGTTTAGGTAGATGGAAAACGGATATACTCGTTTTACTCATTGGGTTGGATGGTAAAGAATTCTGGTATGATTTGTACTTCAAGGATTTTACCTTCGTATTCGTCAGGTTCGGGGGTTTTCAAAGTAAATTTCAATTGGGTGTCCATGAGAGGATATGCATAGGTATCCAATAGAACGTAATTACTGTAATCTAGAGGTGGGGTATCGATGTTGGATCCAAATCTAAAGGAGTGATCGTAAGCTACATCTTCGATGTTAAAGTACAATCCGAATTTTTTGCCAATGTCCGCATCGTTCGAAATATTGAGGATAGTGTTATCCACAACGCTGAGTGGAGGACGCGCTTTTTCAATATCACAAACTTGTCCTAGTGAAATCATACATGAAGTGGAAACTTCTATGTCTGCATTCTCAAAATGCGTACTATAAATAACGTTTTGTTCAATTCGGTTTTTCAATGTTTGTTGAGAAAAATCGGCAATTATTTGGTTGGTAATGGGAAATTCATTGATCGTATAAGTGTATTTGATGCGAAGTGAATGCAAGAGCCAATACCATTGGGCGATGGTTTCTTTGGAAGTTACGATGTTGGGTGCAAGACCGACGCCTGGACTGTATACGGGTAGGTGTGAGGATGCGCCGCCTTCGTTTACGAAAACTCGAAAAGGAGATAGGGTAGGCATAGGAGAATATCAACGTTGGATTAAAAATAGACGGGTTTAGAAAAGTAGGTAAGAAAGATGTGCGGGCTGATTTCCCAGTAAGCGCTGCGAAAGTTTCATAAAACGAGCGTGCTAGGAAGAAAAGATCCAAACTTTTTTCAGTACCCCTGATTCCACAACGTCGTAAGCTCGCAATTGCATTTTAACATTTTCGGGTAGCAAGCTTGCATCCAATTCGATTTGCTTAGTGCCGTCGGCAACGACGAATTTTGTGTATTGGCCCTGATCGCTTGCCGACTGCATCGTGGGTGTATGCGTTGGGAAGTAAGTGACCGTTTGGGCTGAACCCAACGCAATGTTAAATCGCATTTCGGGGTTGTTGGAAGTGGTTCTTAGGCGATTGGCGCGCATAAGTTGAATGAGATCGTTGGGCCCTAAATGTTTGGGGGCTCCAAATTTGAGTTCTAGGGTTCCCGTATCCACGTGTGCGATTTCTTCTTGAATGACCGCAGCCATATGGGTCCAATCCCGAGCACCTTGCTGAAGATTTAGGACGGATCCCATGTAGCTTTCTTCAATTTCTGCCTGTTGTATTTTGAGTTGACCTTCGTATTGCAGCGTTGAAACGGCTTCAAATAAAACTTTTGCAAGCCCATTGGGCGGGAGTGTACTTCCTTTTACAAAATTACAATGACGATACGTTTTGGAAACGGCATCGGTAACACACAGACGTAGAGAGATGAAACGATTTTTAACCGTACTGGAGGAGCTTGTGTAATGAACGTAGGCTGAAATTGTTTCATACTGGGCCTTACAATACATCCATGGAGCAATAGTCCCTTCGATGAGTTCGTGGGGTAACGTACTGGTTCGCTGGATGTTTGTAATTTGAATGTGTTCGTTGGCAATCGGTTGCAGAAAAGGACAATGTTCTTTCCACCAGGCCGTGGAAGTTGTATCGATGGTTTCTGTTTTAACGCGCTGTTCTTGTAAATGAGTATGCGTTCCTTCCAGCTCAATCGTTAAAACCAACGCGTTAAATTCTTCTCCTGTTGCGTGCTTAGGGTAAGCATCGACGGTATTTGTTTTCCAAGTGTTTTGTCCTTCCGAATGCGTGTGTTCGTATTTTAAAACCACGGCATTCACTTTTAGGTCGTGTCTTGGAACAATTTTTAACTGCTGTGCTTGATGGATATCGATGGTTTTTACTTTCAAAAATTGTCTACGGGCAACGTGAAAAGTAGGCATGGTTGAGGCATAATCCGTCCAGCAGATGGCATCGGGCGTCCACCTTAGAATACGTTGGATCGTTTCGGCGCAGCTGCAGTCTTTAATGGATTCGTAAGGAAAAAAGAAATCAAACCCTTCAATGGATCCGATTTGAAAAGGAGCCGAATGATTTATTGCGTAGGTTAATATTTGGGTAAGACAGTCCTTGGCGTTTAAATATTGGCCCGTATCCGACTGACCGAGTATGCAGGCGCCGCGTTCAAAAAGAATAACGTTTGAGGATTCTTCCCCAGTGCTTTGTGCGTATTGCCATGTTTGTTGGTAAACCAGGTGTTCGAGATACCACCAAATCCCTGAAATTTCGTATACGTTTTCTTCCAAAATAGCCGTATAGATGCATGGAACTTGCGTGATGCGTCCTTGAAACCAACGTTTGTTATCTTTGTAGATTTCTAGCATTTGATCGGGTTCAAAAAAATTTTCTCCCGCATCCAATGTTTGCTTAAATCTTACCACATCGTTACCTTGATTGGCGGTACGCCGTACAACACCGTGAATGCCCCAGTCGGCTAAGGATTTTTGAGTACCTTTATAGGAAAGTTGCCAAGCCATATTAATTTCTTAAGTTGTGGAGTTGCTCTTTGAGTTCGCGCAATGCATTTTCTACGTTTTCAATGTACGTTTGTTGTTCCTTAAGAGCTTCTTCCAATGCGACAATAGATGGGATATCCGATCCATTGTAAAGGTTGAGTTTAGATTTTTGCACCAAGTATTCCTCCCAAGATGGTATAGCGGGTGTAGGAAGCGTTGCCGCTGTAATGTATTTCAATGTTTTCAAGACTTGCATGCTCCAGCTGGTAGCATTGATGCTCTTTGTCTTCCAGTTCGATGAAGAGCATTCCGTTGGCTTGCGCCAGTTGAGAGGCATGTACGAGTGCATGACGTTCGGCTTCTTTTTGCGACCGATGTTTGCGCCCCACTTCGAAGATAATTTGAATTTGCAAATTCCCTCGATTTAACGTTTGAACGGATTGTGCCCGAATTCTTTGCACAATTTGTATGTGCCGTTTTCCCTGAATGTGAAAATGCGTTGGGTTTTCATTGACTTCCATGCCTCCGGCAAGTACTTGATTGTTGAGAGTGATTTTCATGCAAAAGACAGATTGAATTTAGATGAGGTAAAATTTATTTGAATTGTTTGCCAAAGTGTTTGATTTGTTAGATCTTTCCATGGATTTTGATAATTGAGTTCAAAGCAAACTTCCCACAAAGGTGTTATGAGAGGCTGATGGGACAGGATGTAACTAATTTGTTCGGTTTGTTCGTACGCAGAAATATCTTCTGTCCACGTGTATTTTTTAATCAGTGTGAGCTGTAGGGCAATTTTGTTCCAGAAAAGTCCAGAAATATCTGCAGCCGATTGGATGGGTATGGGGTAGGATACGTGCAGCCGAGTGGATTGAATTTGCTTGTGATGGTGCAATTGTAGGTTTTCTATTGAGCTGAGGCCGCAGGGAATGATGTCGATATTTTGTAAGTCTTCGTTATCCCTTAGGAACTTAACAATGGAATTTTGGATGTCTCGTAAGATAGGTTTCATGGTGGAAAAATGATGCACTAAAAAGGATTGTTTTCGTCATGTACTTGGCATTTAAAATCCTTGTAAGGTTTTTGTATTGGCGTCATGTGGGCGATGCCGTACCGTTTCAATCCGCAGTCGTTTTGCATCATTGCACTCGTGTTGCCAGATTTCTTTCAGGTTTAATAGAGATTGGCGTGCGTGATCTGCGTTGCGAGTTTGATCATTTGAAAGTTGCATTTCGGGTAAGCGTGCTTGCAAAACTTCGATAATCAGGGTGCAGGCAATACTTTTGCAGACGTCGGGTATCGATGTGTCCAGTAAGGGTGAGGGTAGCCAAGTGTGGGGCACAAACGAACGTACGTAAGCGCAAATATCTACAATTAAATTATTGAGAGGATTGCTAGAAGCCTGATGTTGTGTAAGTAAAGCCAATTGGTCTTTGGCCAGGTAATTTTCCAGTGCATCTTCGGTGAGTAGGATCCAATTTAACATATTTGTAAGGTTTATCTAAGTTAGGATTTGTGTCGTTCATTCAAGGGGATTTGGACCTGGGTAGGTTTTACCTATTCGTTGGGTGTGCACAGTTTATTTTTGCTGCATGTCCATTCTTTTAACGGAATACGTAAGTCTTTTTCAGGTCCAAAATCTATCTTTTACGGCGTTAGGATTGAATATCGATTTGAGTAATTCCATCCGCCGAAGTGACGGCAATATTGCTGTAATGTTCTACCGTAATATCTGTGAATTTCGAATGTTCTTCCACGTAAACGCGAAATAAGTTGTCGCCTTCCGTAGGCGTGACAAAACGTTTGATGTGAGAAGGTTCATCCTTTAGCAAGCCGTTTTGGGTAAAGAAAGCGAAAATTTCATTCCCTTGAATTTCGTCCCCTTGAATACCCAAATTTTGTTTCTTCAGTAACTTAATTTCGTCGATCAACAGTTTTTCGGCCAATTTTTCCCTAGATAATTCGGCAACAATGTATGCGCTTGCGTTATTTTGAGCACAGTAACAATCTTGGCGTTTATACCAAGCTAATTCACCCCATAGTATTCGATTGGGATAAAAGCCGTGCGTATGGGCCGATTGCAATAAACATTCGCGAATGTCTGCATCGGGACTACTTTCCGTACTCCAGGTTTTTTCCGTACGATTCGCATTGGCTTTAAGTGCGGCGATGGACCGACGTAATTCGTTACGATACAAGCGTTTCATCAGTAAGTGTACGTAGCGTTCTTGCCAATCTGCTCCCACAATGTCGTCGACATCGACGCGAATGGTGAGCCCTTTGTTGAGCGTTTTTGCTTGGATCACTTGCCCGTAAAATTCGATACGTTTAAAGCTGCTTCCCTGAGCTCTCAAATCGTCGTGCTCCGAGAAGAACATTTGATCCGTGTCGGTTTGTTTGTACTCAAAGCGTCGCGAAACGGGTACTTTGGGTGCTATAAAGTTTAGGAGTGCTTCAATGTTTTCGGCATCCTTCCAGTCCCGTGTAAATGCGGTGAGAGATTCCGAGTAGTGGGCTGGATTGAATTGAGATTCTTGCGCGTTCAATAGGTGATTCATACGATTTATTCCTTGATTTCAATTTTGTGAGGGACAGTTGTGGAAACTTCAATGAGGTCGTCTTTTTGGCCATCCGTTAATGCGATGCCAATGCATGTGTATTGACCGGAAGTTGTTGGTATGGACTTGACGTAGCCGTCGTCGTCTGAACACAACAAATGTCCCGCTTTTACAGTGTCTGAAGTTTGAATATGGAGTGTGTACTTACTGGTGCCAAGCAGATGAATGCAAACGGGTAAGAGGGTACTTGTTCCCGGTTGGTAGGTGACGCCTATGGGGAGTTCGTCGTTGGGGCACAATTGAATGTGGTCGCTATCTTCCGTAAAGCAGATAAGCCGATGGGCTGGAAGATTATCCGCATGGGGGAATTTTGACAAGGTGCCTTCGTGGGTTCCCAAAGCGCATTTTGTATTGGAGAAAATGAAACATAACCGTGTTTCATGGAGCGTTATTTTATTGTTTGTTGTCATAAGATGTTTTGTGTGAAATGTATTGAGGAGGACGTTTTTCTATTTCCGATAAGCGGCCATTTTTCAAATGTTTGCCAAAAAATGTCTGCTCATACGTGTGTCGAAATTTCGGATTACGTGGTGGTTAGGATACGTTAGGATTGATGTCGGTTTGCTTGACGTGATGCCAAGCCTCCGGATAACTTTCGCCCGTTTCCAGCATGCGTTGTTGTATTCGCTTGGTAGCGTTTAAAATATTTTCTTTGTCGCAGCGTAACTGATGCAATTGGGTTGTAATGCAGACGATGGGTGTTGGAGTCGGTATAATGGCTTGAACGGGCAAATTGGGTTGGTTGGTAAGTCCAACGGATAGCAGACGAATTGGGGTGTACCCGCGATGGTTGAATGGTTTCATGAGCCATCGTGGAGATAGGTATCGATATTGCTGCGCTTGAATTATTTTTAACCCTGCCAATGTCCACTTAATGTTGACCCACATGCCATCGCTGTTAATTTTAAGACTTTTTACACGACCGTATTCGTTGGGGTTCATATGTTCGGGTAGGTGGGAAAAATTTGGGTCGTCGGGGTGTCCAATATACACGGGAACGTATTTCCAGCCAAATCGGTGCAGTAAGGTTTTAAATTGTTGAGCCAATTGCAAAGCGGAAGTCTTCGTAATAAATTGTTTTCCGTGGGAATGTTCAAAGATTCCGTAGCTTGCCAATTGGATCCACTGAAGATCGGAGGTGTGTTTAATTTTTATGGAAGGTGTCAGCATGGCGAAATTTTTTATGGGTGTTGCAAGGTATCGCTCGAGTTACAAGGAGGATTAAGGCCAAAATGTTCACGAATATCATTGATGCTTAACGCTATGCCCATGTCCCAAAGTGTTTTGAAAATGGCCAAATCATTGTTTAAATTTTTATTGGGAGAAAATTTGAGCTGGAAGTATGCCTTAGGTTGTTCGGTTCCAACAAGATACTTGAGCACATAACGATCTACTTGGTCATTGAGGGTATCCGAAATCATCTGTGCATCTCCTTCTTCCAGAAGCGTTTTTTCGTCCCACTGAACGGATGCGCCGGTACCGTTTTGCTGAGAAAAAGTTGTCAAGTCGGATCCACGCCACAAGGCCGCCATCGCACGGTCCATACGTTCCACTAATTTGGGGTACGGCAACTCGCTTTTGCCTGAAATATCAATGGCTTGAATGTCCGTTCCCGTCGACATGAGGGCATGAAATTCGGCGCCAAAGTTTTTTACGGCTTCACGGGCAATTTCCCATTCGTTGGATCCGGGACGTGCATTGGTGACACCTTTGACGCCGGGCATTCCATTCCGTTCGCAGTAAATTAGCCAATCTCTCAGCGGCAAGTGCTTGAATAAGTAGGCGATGGAGCACGATTCCATAAGGCCATCCCCGGTCGTCACAAGCCATTCTCCTGAGGCTAATGGGAGTTTTTTTTCTTTATTCGCTTGTACGAAGTGGAGATGTCCGTCTTTATTTTCAAAAAACCAAAGTGGAACGAAGCGAAATTCGGCCGTTAAATACTTTTTTTGCTCCTGAAGCAAAGGCTTAAAAACAATTTCGTGAACGGCGTATTTTTTTCCAACGGCATCCATCATTTGTTTAATGAGTAAAGACAGTCCACCGCGTTCATTTTCATCGTACGCGTTGATGCAGATGACGTTGTTGTAGAAGTTTTCTAAAATTTCTTTTTGTTGCGCCGCTTCTTCGGTATTGTCGATGGTCAGAATTTCCCAAGGAAGGCGAGCGATTGCCTTTTTTCGCTTTGAAATGACACCTTGCAGCAAGTCATCTCTGCGTTCAATGGCTTCCCAAACAAGGGCCGCTTGTTTTAATTGTCCCGCATGAAATGCGTCCAATACACGCGACAGCGATGCGGGTGTCAATGAACGTATAGGGTTCCATGTTTGGCGAGCGATGCTGTCCTGCCTAAATGAGGTGAGATAAGTGTTAATTTTCATAAATGAAGTGTTTGTGGGTTTGAAAAATTTCCGTGTTGCAGGGCGTTGCTTGCATGTGTTCCGCGGCCGATAATGCCAGCGCAAAAGCCCAAAACCTGTCTGCGTGTCCATCGGCCGTATGATTGGCCACAAAATGGGCTTGCGAAGATGTCCATTGTAGATGTATGTTGAGAAAATCGTTGATGAGCGCTGGGTCGTTTGGAATTTTGAGTTGATGTCGTTCGATGATCATTTTAAGTCCGTATGCGAGTTTTTCTTTAATTTTCTGGGAGAAATGAATGCCTTTAATGCGGTGCGTTCCCCAACGTTTTTGCGCACGTTCTACAAATTGGTAACCGATGCCCGTTTGATCAATGCAGGCGTGTTGGATAGGGTAATCCTTTAGGAGGTAATCTAGTAAAATTTCCTGCTGGTCAAAATGTGCATTTTTTAAGGTACAAATTTTTCTGGTAAAACATGTGTCTCCTAGGGTTTCGATGATTACGAAGACGCTTAGGTCGTTCGATCTTGCAAGATCGACCCCCAGAAAAGTAGGGTAACGGGGGACCGTTTCCCAAGATTCTGAAGGCGTGTATAAACACGGTTCCAAATCTACAAATTTGATGAAGGATGCGTCATCATCCATGGGTGTGCACATGTATTCTTGCCGAAATACATTTTCGTGCACGCAGGCATTGCGTATGAAATTAAAATAAGCGGATTCATCCATCGTTTGACGTAGATCCTCTTTGGGGAGTTTCAATTTTAGTTTTTGTAAAAACCCTTGTTCCAATGCATCGGCCAAAGTGATGGTATGCAGAGAAATATTTTTTGGATTTCCGTTGAATTTGATGTCCTGAAGCAGTTTGTTGAAAAAATTATTGGCCCCACGGTGAGTCGATATAATTTCTAAATGGCCACCCCACGTAATTCCTGGGTA
This sequence comes from Puniceicoccales bacterium, assembly GCA_031266455.1. Taxonomy (GTDB): domain Bacteria; phylum Verrucomicrobiota; class Verrucomicrobiia; order Opitutales; family UBA9783; genus CABUVL01. The sequence continues at coordinate 50,137 of JAISBA010000008.1, read as the reverse complement.
AGCGATGTTATAAAGATGTTCCGGATTTTCGTGAAGGGCAAATTCGTCTAGAATGCGCGTCCCACGTTTTCCGGCCTGTGCATTTGGATTGGAGGAAACAATTTGTAGCGTGCTTCCGTTATTGAAGTGTAGGGCATAGATACACTGTTTTCGTTTGCTGTCTAAAACGGGTTGGCGCATTATGGGGTGGAGTACGTTGGCAAACTTTTTGCAGTCGTCGAGGAAAAGTTTTGCCTGCGTAAGATCGCGCGAGCAAATCCAGATGGATCGTTGTGGATAACGTAAACTCTCCCTTACGGCTCGATAGGCACTCGCCCATGATAAGCCTATTTGTCTTGATTTTTCCATGATCTTAATGCGAGCGTTGTCCATTATCCAGCGCTTTTGGTAAGGTAGGAAAAAAGTTTGCGAATGACGTAACATGATTTACAGAAGTTGCAATTGTTCTTCAATTTCCTTCAACGATTCTTCGGATAAAGCCCAACTAAGCGGATTTTTGTCGGTATTTGTTGAGGTCATTCCCAGTGAAAAATGGTGCAAATGTTGGTAATTTTGCATGAGCTTGTGTAAAATAGTGGACAGTTCCTTGATTTTTCCCCAATCGGGTTCATTCTCCTTATGAAGACATAGGTGGTCGAATAAGTGTTCCCAGAGCAAACCCATAGACTGTTCTGCCAGGGCCATTTGTTCCAATAAAGTGGTTGCTTGTTTGGCAAGTTTTATGCGGTCGATGTGCTTTTTGAACGATGCGTTAGGTTTTGAATTTGTCATGAATTCGTTTCCAGGAAATCAATCCCTTTGCTGGCCAATTTGTAGCGTCGGTGATTGGGGCACAATTCGTTCGATATGCATTGGATAAATCCTTTATCGAGTAAGTATTCTAATTCTTTTCGAATCGTTTCATTGTGCGAGGGGAGTCCGGCAATGCGTAATCCTTGCCAGAGTGTTTCGATGGGCAACGTGATGGGATAGGCGGCTTCTAGTTGAATGAGCAGTGCACGGCGTACGGATTCTTGTGTATGCATGGCGAAGAAAGGGGGCAACGAAGTTGTGTCGATTAAGGATTTGAGTCCACAAGTGCAGATCCAAAATAGAGGCCAATAATGGCGGACAATAGGTGGGTATCTAGGGGTGTAATGACGAGCCCTTTGAGTTGGGTCCACTGAATTTTTTCGTAGGATGAAAAGAATAAAAACCCATTCGATACTTGAGAATAACCTACAGAAATTGGGAGTTCCGGATGGAGTAATGCCATGAGTTTAGGGAAGGCAATGACAAAAAATACGGCCATCAACGCAATCATTCTACGCGTTAGTTGTATTCCTTTGTGAGGTGTATTGCGCGCATTAGCGATGGAAATTGCCAGTAAGTTTCTTTTATGTAAGGCAAATAGCCTTTCCCGGTGACGCGTAAGGAGTGCAAGGTTCACCAAACGCATGGAACTCCCAAACAATGAAGAACCAAGAAGAGAAATTAATTCTGTAGGTAGTGTGTTCATAATAAGATTTGCAAGTGAATCTCAATTTAACATATTTTTTCTATTTCTCAACAATTGCATTGGTTATATTTGATACGTTTTTTGTTTATGATCTGTTGTTTATATTTTAAAACTATAGTTTTCACTTAACGAAATTAAAAATTTGTCTAGTATTAAATTGCTATAAATTTTTGTTTTTGGCGAAGGGGTACTTGTTTTATTTTAAATTTTTGTTGAAAATAGACGATGGGACTGTAATCCTGAAACAGAAGTTTTTCGCTATGAATATTCAAGATTTGCAGGAGATTATCAAATTAATGGAAGATTCTGATCTTTCAGAATTGAGTTTTGAAAGAGAAAATTTCAAGCTATCTTTAAAACGAGGCGCGCAGCCGTTGGCCGTGCTGCCTAAGTCGCTTATTTCAATGCCATCGTTGGATGCGCAGTTGGAATTAAATCAAGGACAGGAAGTAAAGGCGTGCCCATCGGAAGACAAAAATATTCATTGGATTAAGGCTCCTATGGTGGGTACATTTTATAGTTCCGCTTCTCCAGAAAATGGTCCCTTTGTAAGTAAAGGGGATCGCGTTATGGAAAGTAGTGTTGTATGCATTTTGGAAGCCATGAAAGTGATGAATGAAATTCATGCCGAATGTTCGGGGGAAATCCTCGACATCTTGGTTGAAAGTGGAGCTCCTGTAGAATATGGACAAACCTTGTTTAAGGTAAAATTAATTTAACGCAATTATGATTCGGAAGGTTTTGATTGCAAACCGGGGTGAAATTGCTCTTAGGGTGGTGCGTGCGTGTCGTGAGTTGGGTATAAAAACTTTAGCCGTCTACTCGGAAGTTGATGAACAATCATTGCACGTACAATTGGCGGATGAAGCCATTTGTATCGGGCCAGCGCCCGCCATTCAAAGCTACCTGAAGACGGATCGTATCTTGAGTGCCGCCGAGTTGGGAGATGCGGATGCAATTCATCCGGGATACGGTTTTTTGGCGGAAAATCCTACTTTTGCCGAGCAATGCGAAGCTTGCAATATTAAGTTTATCGGCCCTTCCTCAAATACGATTCGTAAGATGGGCGATAAGGTTTTAGCGCGTCAAGTAGCCATTCAGGCCGGTGTACCAACAGTTCCCGGAAGCGAAGATACCATTTTGGATGAAAAGATGGGGTTAAAAGTTGCCAACGTAATTGGGTATCCCGTAATTATCAAAGCGGCTGCCGGAGGGGGCGGAAAAGGGATGCGTATTGCCCACAGTGCGGTCGCTTTTTCAAAGGAATTTCGTACGGCCCAAATGGAAGCAGAAAAGGCGTTTAACAATGGAGCTGTATACGTTGAAAAGTATATCGAAGAACCTCATCATATTGAATTTCAAATTTTAGGGGATCGGTATGGGAACATCATTCATCTGGGAGAGCGTGACTGTTCACTGCAGCGTAAGTACCAAAAGTTGATTGAAGAAGCTCCCGCAACATTCCTGAGCAGTGCGTTACGTGCCAAGATGAGCAAAGCGGCCGTTAAATTGGCGAAAGCTTGCGACTACGAAGGGGCTGGAACTTTAGAGTTTTTGGTGGATAAACAGGGCAATTTTTATTTTATCGAAATGAATACACGCATTCAGGTTGAGCATACGGTGACCGAGGAGGCGATGGGAGTTGATTTGGTAAAATGGCAGTTGCGGATTGCCAATGGAGAACGTCTTACGTTGGAGCAAAAGAATATTCAGTGCAAAAAACATGCCATTGAGTGTAGAATTAATGCGGAAGATTCGGAGAAAAATTTTATTCCGTGTCCCGGTAATATTGATTTGTATTACGCCCCCGGAGGCTACGGAGTGCGTGTGGATTCACACGTGTACGGCGGATATAGTATTCCTCCCTATTACGACAGTATGGTGGGGAAATTAATTGTTTCGGCGGATACGCGTGAAGAGGCCATTGAACGTATGCATCGTGCGCTCAGCGAGTATATTATTCGAGGTATCAAAACGACCCTTCCGCTGTGTAAAAAAATTATGCAGGATCCTTCCTTCAGAGCCGGTAATGTGACAACAAAATACGTGGAAACTTTTTTTAACAGAACTGCAGAATCTAACCCTGAAACGATCAAAATTCATGAGTAAAAGTAAAGAGACAAATGACGTAACGGTACCTTTCCCGAAAACCGAAGACAATGCTGTGATGGGTGATATTAAAATTAACCACAGTGTGGTTGCAAGCATTGTGCGTTTAGCGGCGCAGGAAGTGGAAGGGGTCCATTCCGTGGGCGGAGGATTTGTGGAAGGTATCACCGAAATATTTTCCAAAAAGGATTCCGATCGCGGTGTGCGTGTGTCGGAAAATGAAGTTGGAGAATACGTCATTGAAGTGCGTGTAAATTTGTTATTTGGTTTTGAACTTGCCAAAGTGGGCACGCATATTCAGCACAATGTTTCAAAACAAATTGCACGTATGACAATGAAGCAGGTCGATCGTATTGACGTCATTATTGATGGTGTGCGTACGGGAAAGCCCGCTCATGCCGAAGTAGTAGAAAAGAGTAACGAATTGTAAAATTATTTATGGGATTGGACGCAGAAACGTTTTTCAATGGATGGATGGAATCGGTCATTATTTACTGGCCTTGGATGCTATTCGCAGTCGTCTTGTTAACGTTGGGATATTTTTTGCGCCTGCGTAGATTGCGTCTAAAACCTATTCGAACGTCCGGTAGCGAATTGGGAGAATTGTTTGTAACCCAAAAAGCGTTGTTGAAGTTGATTGCGAGTATGGTAGTTGAATTTGAAGCGCTGCATATTGAGAAAATTAAATTATTGGACAAAAAACATACGCTGCGCGTAAGATTATGCATCAAGCTGCGACCTGAAATGATGTTTGATCAAATTTCCATGCAATTGCAGGAAAAGATAAAGCAAATTTTGTCCAAATACTTGGGAATCGCTAAAGCGATACACGTGGATGTTATTCTCGCCGGCATTCTTCAAGAGGCATGCCGTGTGCCCGCAAATGGACAACGGGGGAACCTGGAAAATTAGATCTTTATGGGTGTAGAAAAGAAAATTATTGTAACGGGAGCGCAACCTACGGCTGGATTTCACTTGGGAAACTATTTGGGAGCCGTTAAAAATTGGTGTTCGTTACAGGAGGATTTTGAGTGTTTTTTTTTCATTCCCAATTTGCATGCGATTACTGACCCGTCTTATTCGCCTAAAGAATTGCGTCATAATACAATTCAAATGCTGGCTCAATTCATGGCGTGCGGTCTTGATCCCCAAAAGTCCCATATGTTTATACAATCTTCCATTGTGGGACATGCGGAATTGGCATGGGTATTGAGTTGTTTAACACCCGTGGGGCAGCTTTTTAGGATGACTCAGTTTAAGGCTAAAAGTGAGCAAAAAGATTTTGTTGGCGGTGGGTTATTATATTATCCCATCTTGATGGCGGCGGATATTTTGCTGTACAATGCGCATTTGGTTCCGGTTGGAGAGGATCAAAAACAGCATGTGGAGTTGGCGCGTGATCTTGCCATTAAATTCAATCAGACTTATGCGGCCACTTTTAATATTCCGGAGCCTTACATTTTAAAAACGGGGGCCCGTGTATACTCTTTACAGGAGCCGACAAAAAAGATGTCCAAATCGGATCCCAATCGGAAGGGAACTATTTTTATTTTTGAGCCCGTTGATTTTATTAGGAAGAAAATTCGCTCGGCGGTTACGGATTCGGGCATGGGTATTACTTTCTCAAAAGATAAGCCGGGTATTGCCAATTTGATGGATATTTTTGCAGCTTTAACGGGCTTAGCGATGGAAACAATTGAGGTGGAATATGGTGCATATTCCTACAACGATTTTAAAAATTGTGTGGCCGAGGCGGTGATTGAGCACGTAAAACCCTTGCAGGAACGATATTCGCAATTACTTGAAAATAGAGAGTATTTAGATTCTGTTTTGGAAGAAAGTAAAAAGGAGGTCCAAACACACGCGTCCCGCACGATGGCGAAAGTCTATCGCAAGGTTGGATTATTTTGATGTCTCAATTGAGTACAATACGTTAACTCATAGGCAAGAGGAGGATTAATGTGCTTTTTAAATGCAGATTAAATTCATGTTACACTCAGCAATGTAGGTTTGTAAAAGTGAAATTATGTTGTAGATTTAAATAGATAGAGGTACTTGGGGGGAGTAAAATTAAAAGACAAAAAGTGCTCTTAGATTGTACGCTATTTTTACGCTTTTGTTATTTCATTTTTACTGTACAGTTGGGGTAGTTTTTACCTCTGTGTGCATCTTAGATGTTTTCGACCTGCAGCATACGTCCATCCGCATCCAATAGGTTGGCGGTCACAAAGATGAGTAAGTTTCTTTTCTGGGTGCTCTGTCCTTGGGAACTAAATATCTTACCCAATAGAGGAATATCCCCCAATAAAGGAACACGATCTCTAACTTCCTTGACTTCTTCGCGCGTTAGTCCACCCATGACAACCGTCGAACCATTTTGTATCGTAACTTCCGTTTTAATCTGCCTTTTGGAAAAAATAGGTTGATAGTAGCCTGCGTTTAATACGTGCTTATTGGTACCGTAAGTAACAACATTGTTACCCCCATATTCCACAAAACCTTCAAATTCGGTAACGCAAGGTTCCAACGCTAGATTGATGCAGTAATTGCTTTCAACAATTGGTGTGACACTCATTTCGACACCCACGTTACGCGTTACAAATTTTTCTGGTGTACCTGCCATTAAAGCCGTTCCTGCAGACGAGTTATCTCTGGCCATGCTGCCAACTTCAGCGTGCGTATCGCGATAGCTTTCTGGGTAGCGAAACTCCTGGGCTACGATAATCTCTGCCCTACGTCCCGACAATACGGTAATTTTGGGGGCGCTCATCAAGTCCGTACCTGTTTTTTGCTCTAATGCCTGCATAATACAGCCCATTTGATATCCATTGAGGATGGTAGAAGCGTTTAAAAAAGACGACGTTGGCCCTAAATTCAAAATATTTGGCAAAGAGGGTGGAGCCGAAGACTCCGCATGCGCAGTCAAGTCCGTTTGCAAATTTTTCATGGATCTCAAAATTTCTTCAGTTTGAACGTGCGCATGATTGTTTTTTCCAAAACTCCACTTTACGCCCAATTCTTCCAAAACCCCCTGTTGTACTTCTAAAAATTTTGCCTCAATGGATACCTGATAGGTGTTTTGGTAAAAACTCAATATTTGGCTTATTTTGTCCAAGTTCTTCAACGTATGAGAAATAATTAAACGTGTGCCATCGTATGCAAAGCCCGTATGCGATTCCCGAAACAAAATACCTATTTTTTCAAAAAACTTTTTTAGGTTAAGCTCTTCTACGCGTGCATCTTCCGAAGATTCAGAGGAATATTGCAAAATTTGAAGTACAACACCGCGAGCAATTGCAAATGATCTTGTTTCTATCTGCTGTTCGATATCATGTTCGTTTTGAAAGATGACTGCATCCGATTCGAACCGAAGATTTAAGCCCGTAGTCTGGGCCAAAAAATTGATAATCTTATCCAGTGCCATATTTTTTACGTTGAGATCAACCATTGGATTGCGATGTTGAGGATCGACCAAAACAAAGTTGATACCCTTGCCTTCCGTGTCATACATTTCCGTTAGTTCCGATAAGATTTTAAGCGCTTGGGATAGCGGCAGTTCATTAAAATTAATTTTGGGTAAAGTAATTTGATGTATCTTTCTCAAGTAATCTTGTTTCACGTCAACCTTCTGGACAGTGTCCGTTTGTCCTAACTTTATTTTCTCCGGTTTATCCAAATGCCACAACTGATTTACCTGGTTTAATAAGTCAGAACGTACAGAATTTCTTTTCTCGACAACCTCCGGTTGGTTTGGAACAAGCTGAGCCCTTAAAGGCAACAAGCCAGCAAAAATAAAAAAAGTAGCAATAAAAATTTTAATGATCCAATGCATCTATATTTTTTGTGCAAGCATCGTTTAAATGCAACTTGTAGGCGTATGGCTTTTGGTTTTGGTTTTGTTCTATAACGACCAAATTTCGTTTAACTAAATTCACTTTGCTCACTTTCACAATACAATCCGTACTCCACGATTGCTGCATCGACTTTTCCGAAAAAATGTACGTTTCACCACTTTGATTTTCTTGCAAAACGGCACAAAAACTGTGAGGACGATAAGTATTTTCGTTCAACGCTAAAGGGAGTGTAAGGTTTTCGATACCATCTTCTATCCAGGCAAGGCGCTGGACTGGGTCGTAGCGTTGAACGCGAAACCCATGCGTCGAATATTCTAATAAACCTAGATGTAACACCGTTTGATTATCCACGAGGAAAATGTACCTGTTGGTATGATCTTTCCATTCTACAATGCCTTTAAATTGGATGCGATAAGGAATGGGGTCCAATGCTTTCAAAACAAAATGTTGTGAAATATCACAGGTGCCTTTGAAAGGAGAAAAAATGTTCCTACACATCAAGCAATGACTGCTCACGCTTACCATTGAAAATATACAACATTTTTTCCACATTGTTTAAAACGAATTAATTTTTAAGTTAATGGGAAACGGGTATATCAAAGCAAGCTGTTTTTAAAACTTCTTCCAATCGTTTAAGGCTATAGGGGTGAAAGATAGCCGGTCCGTCTCGAATGGTATGCTAGATCGGAACATTATTTTTGTTGAACGTTTTTTTAAATTTTTTGAAGACTTTAGTCTTGTAAACTACGGTGGCTTTCACTAAGTTTGCTAAACATGAAGTGGGTTTGGGTAGGTTTTGGAGGCGTTGCGTTGTCTGCATTTGTTTTTAGTCAAATCCATCATCTGCGGCAAAGAGAATGCGTTATGCTTGAGTCGTCCACTACACTAGCGGATACAGGACTTCATTCGGCTGCAGAACAGGCAAGGCAAGTGCGTACAGAAAGTGGCAATAATAGATTGTCCAGAGAAATTAAGGATTTTGAACACAAATCCAAAGCATATCGCAGTCCAGCAACGGCCACATCGGTTATTGTAAAAGTATACAATCAAGATGTTTTCAGAGGATTTTTACTTATAGAGCGCCATAACCCTCCTTATGGGAAAGCGTTGCCGGGAGGTTTTGTCGAATATGGAGAATCAATTGAGCAGACAGCCCTACGCGAGATGAAGGAAGAGTGTGGTGTTATTATCTCTCAACTTGAGCAGTTTCGCGTCTACTCTTCACCTAATAGAGATCCTCGTCTGCACGTTATAGATATTGTGCAGGTGGCACGGATCGATGACGTTGCTCCCGAGGCTGGTACGGATGCATCTAAGGTATTAATATGCACGAAGGAAAATATTCCCTGGCAGGAAATGGCTTTTGATCACGCTAAAATTTTAGAAGATTACCTGGAGTGGGAGAAGTCGCATACCGTACTATGAAAGATGGAAGACCCGTCTTCTTAGGAAAGTTTTTGGTCAATAAATAGCTTGCCAATACAATTGGGAAAAGGGTAAAAATAGCATATGCAAGTTTTTGAGCTTAATCACGTGGTTGGATTGCATTGTTTAACGCAGTTACGCGATAAAAATACGTCTATTACAGATTTCAGGAGAAATACGTACGTGTTAGGCGCATTGTTGTTGGGAGAGGCGACGCGCAAGCTGGAATGGGAAAAACACGACATTGAAACACCGCTTGCCAAGTGTGAGGGCATTGTGGTCAAGTCACCGGTGTTTATTCCAATTTTAAGGGCGGGATTGTCTTTGTTGGACATTGCACTTAAATTTTTTCCGGATGCAAAAATAGGTATGGTGGGTGCGCAACGCGATGAACAGACAGCAGAAGCATCCACCTATTATCAAAGATTTCCGGAAATAAAAGACCAACGCGTTTTCATCCTTGAACCCATGTTAGCGACAGGTGGGACGCTGGTTTCAAGCATACAGGAAATCCTTCTACATCAACCTAAGTCGCTGGCTATTATTTCTATCGTGGCGGCCCAGCAGGGGATTGAGCATCTGAGTTCTTTTGAAAATATTGCCTTGTACACGGGTGCCATAGATGCGTCGCTCAATCAACATAAGTATATTGTGCCCGGTCTGGGTGATTTTGGAGATCGTTGGTCGGGGACTCAGTTGTAAGTGTTGCGCATAAATTTTTTTCATGCGTCATGTCAGAATTGTCTTTGGCAGTTGAATTTGTAAGACGTTCGGCGATCGAAGTGGCTCGCGATCTTGTGGGATGTTTTTTATGTAAGCAAAATAGCGATGCAACCATTGATAAATATGTAATTCTGGAAACGGAAGCCTATTTGAATGATCAAGATTTGGCTTCGCATGCACGCTTTGGCAGAACAAAACGTAATGCGCCCATGTTTAGAGATGCGGGCTGTTGGTACGTATATCTTTGTTACGGGATGTATTCCATGCTCAATCTTGTGGTAGATCACGAAAATTACGCATCGGCGGTCCTCATCCGTGGGCTCGATAAATTTGCGGGCCCTGGAAGGCTCACAAAGGCACTTAACATTGACAGTGCTTACAATGGTACTCTTTGTTCTCGTTCCTGCGGTCTGTGGATCGAAAAGCTCGTACATCCGCAATGCATTCAAATTCAAGCAACGCCACGTATAGGTATCCATTACGCAGGTTCCATATGGTCACAAAAACCCTTCAGATTTGTGGGGAGATTTGTTAAGTAGCTACAGGCTATCTACATGGAATGCATAGGTACAATTGTCGGCATCAAAATTTGTCAGGTAAACGAAAGAAATTTTCGACTCAAGGGACCCGGCGTAGAAAACATATCTTCATCCCAAAGCTACAAATGGCTCTTTGGCTTTGTAGGCTATAAACGACCTGAATCTATCCAAGAGGGATACTTTCTAAATTTTTTCAACAGACGCAGTTAAAGGTAACCGAGGTCCATTCGTGCAGTTTGCTTTGTAACCCTTAAGGTTTCATCTAGGGATGCCACAATGTGCAAACAACGCTTTTCAAATAAGTCCATTAAAATAATTTCAGCATTCTTTTTTGGCACTCGCAGTCATTTTCGAGCGCCTGCTGACAATCGTTTGTAACCTGATTGCTTCGCGTAGGTGACATTTTATCGAATCCATTAATCTTCATTTATCTTTAGATTAGGGTTTAGGTGACAAGTAGGCATTTCTTGCCATTTGAGCGAAGTGAGGAAGGCAATCATGGAAGCGTTATCGCCGCAATGAGACTTTTCGGGTAAAAAAAGTGGTACACCGTAATGTTGTGCAATACGTTGGCATACGTGGCGCAAACGTTCATTGTTGGCGACACCTCCCGATAAACCTACACTTTGATAACATGTGTGCTGCAACGCGCAAGATACCTTACGCGTCAGAGCATTCACAACAGCCTCTTCGTAGGCCGCACAAATTGATGACTTATGCTGCTCAATCCACGCTTTGGGATGCTTGTCTAAAAAGTAACGCAAACTTGTTTTCAACCCAGAAAAACTGAACTGCCATTCGTCGCACTTTTTAAAAGCTTCGGGAAATTTAAAGGCTTTTGCATCTCCTTGTTTCGCCGCTTGTTCAATTAAAGGGCCTCCTGGATACGAAAATCCCAATAAGCGTGCTCCTTTATCCAAGGCTTCACCTGCAGCGTCATCCTGCGTTTGAGCCAATACCTCGAATGAAAAACGTGCATCCTTGTATGTCATTTTAAGTAATAGCGTGTTGCCGCCGGACACCAGTAAACCCAGATGGGGACATATGTGTTCCCAAGAGAAACTTGGCGCATACGCGTGAGCCATGAAGGGAGATAACGCGTGCCCCTGGAGATGATTGATACCCGTGAGTGGCTTGCCTAAAATGAGTTGTAAGGATTGGGCGTAAGCAAGTCCAACCCCTAAACATCCCATCAAGCCAGGTCCGTGCGTTACTCCGATGCCATCTAAACGCTTTAAATCGATGCTCAATTGGATTTTTTCAAGGAGTGCTTGAAAACCTACTAGGTGCTCACGAATGGCAATGCTAGGCATCACACCTCCGTACGAGCTATGGAGGCCAACTTGCGATAACACTTGCTCGTAAATAATACCTTTACCCGTTTCCCAAATAGCTATGGCCGATTCATCGCACGAACTTTCTAGGCCAAGGTAACGCATTGCGTTTATTCTCTCTCGCTCAAAATGAGGTCACACAATTCTCTGGCAGATCCTAACCCTCCCTTGTATTTTGAAACCCAGTGACAACTTTTTTTCACAATAGGCATCGCATCTTGGGGGCATGTGGCAAAACCAACAAGCTTTAAAACGGGTATATCTAAAACATCGTCCCCCATGTAGGCCGTTTGTTTGTAATCAATATTTAATTCTTTACATAGAGCTTCGAAGACGGGTTGTTTGTCTTGAACATCCTGAAAAACGTGCTTGATTCCCAAATCGGCAGCTCGCTTCTCAACAAATACAGACTTTCTTGCCGTAATGATAGCCAGATGATAACCGTGCGTTTGCGCAAGCCTGATACTGTATCCATCTTTTGAATGAAATACCTTCATGCATTCCCCCTGCGCTCCATAATAGAGCCGTCCATCCGTAAGCACTCCATCAACGTCAAATGCAATTAAACGAATCTTGCTTAGCACTTTTAAAATGCTAGAGTCTATGACCTTAGATCGTAACATGGGCGTAACATAAAAATATTTTGAAAAATGTACAATACAAAAACGATACCTATCCGGAGGATGGTTTTGGTGGTTAACGAAGTTAAACAAAGTGTTCAGCAACGATTACCTTCCATATTGGAGAATTGCAATGGAGTGGGTATGCAGACAACGACACACCCACTTTCGCAGCTAAACACCCTTAAAACCGATGACTACGACGCCATCGTGAGCGTTGGTGGCGATGGAACGCTTTTGAGTGTGGTTCCCCACGCATTGGCAACGAAGAAAACCATTATCGGTGTCAACTGTGGTAAACTGGGATTCTTAACCATGTATTCCGTTGAAGATTTCATCCAAGCGCTGCCGTTATTTTTGCAGGGGAATTACAAGACCGTACGCAGACACATCTTGCAAGCGCAAACATGCGATCGAACTATTTTTTTCGCCCTTAACGATATTGTGATTAAATCAAAAGCTTTGCGTTTAGTTCCCTTAGATGTTTATTTAAATTCGGGAGTATGGGTAACCCATACACGTTCGGATGGTATGATTTTTTGTACTTCCACAGGATCTACCGCATACAATTTATCCGCCTACGGTCCCGTTTTGCATCCCAGTAGCAGTACGTGGTGTATGACGCCCATTTGTCCACACGATTTCTTCAATCGTACCCTGGTGTTCGACAATTCCATTCATCTATACGTGAAAACGAAAGAAGATGTAGAGGTGGTTGTGGATGGAAAGAAGTTGCCCGATATCAAGCTGCCATTGACCCTTGGAATTGCCAAAAAAACCATTGTTTTTACCCAACCTGACAACTTCTCTTATTTCGAAAACTTGCGAACAAAATTTAATTGGTAGTCCAAGCATTTCAGGCTTTATTACAAATATATAAACCGGATGTCGTTGTCTTTACGATTATGTAGAAGGCGAAAAGAGGTGTTTCCCCATACGCCAGTGGATGTATTGCAGAGTATCTTCTCCGTTTCCCATTGATTGACTTTGTAGCCGGAAAAAGACTTCAAAAGTTGACTTTACCGTATTCATGGCATCTAATGGAGACGAATGACTGACAATGCGTTAAAAATTGAAAACTTGGATCTTGAGATCGATGGACGAAAAGTTTTGCAAGCATTGTCGATGACTATTCGGCCATCCGAAGTGCATATCTTGATGGGGCCCAATGGTGCCGGAAAAAGTTCATTGGCAAAAGCAATCGTCGGTCATCCTCATTATATACCCCAAAGGGGACACATCATTTTTGACGAACAAAAGATCGATCCATGGACACCCGATAAGAGGGCTCAGAGGGGAATTTTTATGGCATTCCAATCGCCTTGCGAAGTGGAAGGCGTCAGCGTTGCAAATTTTTTAAGAACGGCCATTCATGCTTACCCGCATTTGCAGGCTTCCAAATACGCTGCGACTCAGTTTTACAATCATCTTTATACCTTGATGGATCAAGTGGGACTCAACCGTGATTTTACGGGCAGGGAACTCAATAGAGGATTTTCGGGGGGTGAAAAAAAACGCCTGGAAATGTTACAAATGCTACTTTTCCAACCTCGCTTGGCCATCTTGGATGAAATCGATAGTAGTTTGGACATCGAGGCATTTCAGATCGTTGTGGATACCCTACATTTTTTGCAAAAAAGTTGCGAGACCGGGTTCCTCATTGTTACCCATTCCATCCCTTTCATTGAACAAATTTGCCCATCGCGTATTCACCTATTAAAATTCGGACGCATCATCCAATCCGGAGGCAAGGAGCTTTTGGCGCGTATCCAACAGTTCGGTTTTAATGAAAATTGAAACGGCATGACATTGGAGAAATTAGATGTGATAACCGGAGAACAGGAGGCCGTAAAAACGCCCTATGCATTCAATGCGGGTAAAGGTCTCAGCGAAGGTACCATTCATTACATGGTAGATGCAAAGAAGGAATCGGATACCTGGCTACAATTTCGTCTAAACGCTTTGAATGTGTTTCGTTCAAAGACTATTCCGATCTGGTTACCAACTTGGTTAAATGATATTGATTATCAAAATTTAAGCTATTATTTGGCCGAAAGTAGAAACGTAAGAAAAACTTGGGAAGAAGTCCCAACAAATATCAAGCAAACGTTTGAAAAATTGGGAATTCCGGAAAGAGAGCGTCGTTTTTTAGCGGGTGTGGAAGCCCAATTTGACAGCGAATTTGCCTATGCGAAGATGCGTACGCAATTGGAACAACAGGGGGTTATTTTTACGGATTCGACGGAAGGGTTACGTCGATGTCCGGAAATATTTGAACCTTATTTTGCCAAAATAGTACCCGTTCACGACAATAAATTTTCTGCACTCAACAGTGCCGTCTTTAGTGGAGGAAGTTTTATCTATGTCCCCAAGGGCGTTAAGGTGCAACAACCTTTGCAAGCTTATTTTAGGATTAACGCAGAACGCTCGGGCCAATTTGAACGCACGCTTATCATTGTGGACGAAGGTGCCGAACTGACGTACATGGAAGGGTGTACGGCACCCGCATTTAATACCCAAAACCTCCATTCAGCCGTTGTCGAATTAGTGGCTAAAAAAGGGGCAAAGCTGCAATACATTACGGTACAAAATTGGTCATCCAACGTGCTCAATTTAGTTACCAAGCGAGGTTGGGTGGAAGAAGATGCGGAGCTTCGATGGATCGATTGCAACATAGGGTCCCGCATAACGATTAAGTATCCGGGTCTTGTTTTAAAAGGAAGAAAAGCGCGAGGTGAAGTATTATCGATTGCTTTGGCAAACGATGGTCAAAGGCAAGATACGGGAGCGCGTGTCCTGCATTTGGCCGACGAAACATCGTCCAACATTATCTCCAAGTCTATCTCGATTGGACAAGGATGGGCAGGCTATCGAGGTCAAGTGTACGTAAAGCCGGGATTAGAACATTGCAAAAATAGCACGGAATGCCATTCTCTGTTGCTCGGTGAAACCAGCCCTACGGGAACGTTTCCAACACTTGAAATATCCGGAGATTCCCACAATGTTCGGCATGAGGCCAGTATCGCCTGCATCGATGAAGAAAAACTTTTTTACCTGCAACAGCGTGGGTTAAAACGTTCGGAGGCCATGAGTTTAAGCGTCAATGGCTTCGTCAACGATTTAGTACGTATGTTTCCTCTTGAATACAGCGTCGAATTAAAGAGACTCATCGACTTGGAAGTTGAAAATGCCGTTAGTTAGTTTTAAAACTTTGGTACCTAGGTCATTGCATTGTCTCATGAAAGTTTAATACCTAAACGGTTTTTAGATCTGAAGTAACCCCATACACGGTGTGAGATCGTGCGGATACTTTTGCTTCTCATTGAATAGTTGGCATAACATTTCTCTGCCATGGTTACCTTTATGCTTCTTTGACGCGGTGCGGTAAATTTAAGAAAATCATTGAATGGAGCTAAGTTTTAAAATGGAGGCATTGCCGCAATTATTTTTTAGAGCCAATTTAGATATTGCTATACCGTAAAATATAGTTTGGGCTAGAAGTGTATGAGTGAGGATGTTCAGTACCTGCTAGAAATGTACGCTAAGATGTTTGCGGCGTGTTCGCCGATAGCTGCAGTTGCGTTATGTATCAGTATGACGCCTAACAATACGCCGCAAGAGCGTTGGAAGTTGGCGTGTAAGGCGTGCCATGTGGCGTTTGGATTGTTGCTGATTTGTGCATTTTTCGGAGCGCGTCTTTTGGGTTTATTGGGAGTTGATATGAATGCGTTTCGCATTGCGGGAGGACTTGTTTTAGGTATGATGGGGGTTGATTTGTTGAAGTGTGAGTTTTCCGAAGAAAATACCGAAAATCCTGAGCAAAAAGGACGGACACGGACAAAAGATATCATCGTTACGCCCTTGGCTTTCCCGATTATTGCCGGGCCCGGAGCCATTTCATCCCTGATGATTGTGAAAAGTGAGGCCTGTAACAACATACAAACTTTTTTTGCGTACGTCAACGTCGTTTTATTGATGCTTACGTTGTACGGATTATTTTACTTGGCATCGGTTTGCTCAAAGCTGCTCAGTCCCGCGTTCATTCAAATTAGTTCACGTTTATGCGGCCTCATTGTCTTGGCCATGTCGGCGCAGTTTTTGGCATCCGGTATGGTGAGTTTTTTTAAGTAAATATGTTGCGTACGCGTGCCGAAAAAAAATTATGCAGGCAAGTTGAGACGATAATACACTTGTGTTCCAAGGTCTTGAATTATCGTCGCGATGTATTGCCCAAAGCGGTTGTGCAGCAGCTTACAACCCAGCAAAGCAATTTGAAATCTGCCTTTGCATTGTGGCTACGCAAAGAAAATACCGAAACCCAGCTTCATACCTTGTACATTGCCTTGGATAGCACCTTGAAAAAGTATGGCAAAGGTCTATACCCACTTAACTTTTGGAACGAAAACGCTGAAATCCTATGGGTCGCAGCCTTCTTGGCCATCACTCTGCGCACGTTCTTTATCCAGCCTTTTCGCATTCCCACCAATTCCATGTTCCCTTCCTTCTCCGGTATGCAGACCAAGGTTTATTCGGATACCCTCCAACCACCCAATCTCCTCTCGAAACCTCTTCGTTGGATCTTAAAAGGGGCAGAAAATTATTATTTTAAGGCGCCTTGCAATGGATCCATTAAGATTCCCTTATTCGAACAAAAAGACGCCATGCATTACAATTCGCATGTACGTTATGAAGTCGAGTACGGTAGAGAAATTGGGAATATGTGGCTGACATTTTTATTACCTAAACCTTATCGTGTATATATTTTTTACGTGCACAACGAAATCGTTAGGATTCGTGTCCCTTTTGAATTTAATGATATGGAAGCCGTGATTTGCAAAAAATTTTTCCCCAAAGCCAAATCTTTGAGTGAAGTCTTAAAACATCAATCCGTTAGATATTCAAATGCACGTGGGTTTTTACTGGAAACGCGTCATCAGGTGCGGCAGGGGGACTGTTTTTTACATTTCGATATTTTTGCGGGAGATATGCTATTTGTGGATCGTATGACATACCATTTTCGCCAACCGAAGGTTGGGGAAGCGGTGGTATTTAAAACGGAACAAATCCCTGCGATTGGTAAGGAGCAATATTATATAAAACGTTTGGTTGGAAAACCTGGCGATGTATTGGAAATCAATGAACAAGGCCAGTTGTATTTGAATGAAAAAGAGATTGTTGGCAGTTTAGCCTTTAGGGGGAACAATCGTCGGTTGGGTTTGTATCCGGGGTATCGGGCGTACGGTAATTTGCAATTGGGACAGAATTTGTGGGTGCCAGAAAAATATTTTTACGTCCTTGGAGATAACTCTCCTTTTAGTTACGACAGCCGTTATTGGGGATTTGTTCCCCAGCGATCCGTGGTCGGTAAAGCGAGTTTTGTATTGCACCCTTTTTCGTGGCGTTGGGGAACCGCCGAACGAGATAAAGCTAATCCCGATGCCAATGCTTCCGATTACGTCTTTCAGTAATCAATTTTTAATTCAACTTTAAATGTCGCTTCTTTAGATTGCAACGCATCTTTGCTGGATCGTTTTCTAGAGAATGTATTGTATGGCTGAGCTGATATTTTTAAGCAAATTAACTTGTCGCATGCTGAGAAAAAATGCACGATGAAATGGTGAAAATTAAGGTTAGGCACTTTCTTTTAATTTACGGTTGTTTTTTGGGGTTTGTAAAATGTGCGACGTGTGAATTACCCACCATCACGTCCGATAAACCTGTCGTTTTTGATAGTAAAACGAAGCGCTCTTTTGCAGAAGGCAATGCCGAGTTTAATCACAAAGATGTGCGTTTGCAGGCACACCGTATTTATTTTTTCCCGGAGGAAGCAAAGGCAATTGCGGAAGAGCAGGTGAAAGTAACGCGCAATGC
Organism: Puniceicoccales bacterium; assembly: GCA_031266455.1. Taxonomy (GTDB): domain Bacteria; phylum Verrucomicrobiota; class Verrucomicrobiia; order Opitutales; family UBA9783; genus CABUVL01. The sequence goes on along the minus strand of JAISBA010000008.1, from coordinate 32,164 downwards.
GCTGCGCCTGGTCGCATTTTGGGGGCAATACTATTTGCGAGATAAAAGCGTAGCAATGCCAAAGTTTCGTTTGGAATTGAAAGGTCACGGAATTGCCGGAAGCAATTTAAGGGGACCCATGGAACATTTGCGCGCAGATGACGTAGATGTTTATTATAACGGGAAAAGTTGGATAGGCCTTAATGTCCATGCACGTACGGGTACTTTGTGCGGTAATAGATATCTGGAATTGCAGGATGCCCTTTTTCGAGTAGGCTGTGTGCCTATTCTTTTTACCCCCTACTATAAGTACGATTTTGAGGAATCAACCGTACGTTGGAAGTCGGATATGGGGCTTATTAAGCGGAGTAAAGATTATGGTCGCTACGTGAGAAATGATATTTTGTTCAATATGGGGTGGCCTGTAAAACCTGGTTTGATGGCAGATTATTACAGAAAGAGAGAGTTTTTGGTGGGAGGCATTTTAGAATACGATACGGAGGATGTTGCAGGTCGATTCAAGGGAGCTCGCATTCACGATGCGGATGCTTCTTCGCGTACTTTAAATGGGGAAACGCTTGAAAATCCACGTTTTTTTGTTGATTGGCAACACCGGCAAAATTTTGGAGAACAAACGGATTTTGTAACGCAGATAGAATGGAGGAAGGATGCAAATGTGATTAAAGATTTTCGTCCGGACGATCACGATGGTACCCGACAACATCCGGATAATTTCGCCGAAGTAGCACACCGTACAGAAGACTCAATTACGAGCATAACAGCCCGCTATCGTTTTAACAATTTTCAGCGCATTCAAGAACGTTTGCCGGAAGTGCGATTCGAGTATTTGCCGGTTCGTTTAAAAGATACTCCGGCCTACTACCAATGGGGTGCAGGATTCAGTCATTTGCGAGAAAAACCCATTGTGGGGGCAACAAAAGATTTACAGGAAAAAGAGTTGAGACGCGCAGACATATTTACGGGTATTTCGGTGCCTTGCGATTTATCCTCTTGGTGTACTTTAACACCCATTGCGAGAGCGCGTACCTTAAAATATTGGGGATTACAAGGTGCGTCGCATAAAGATTACGAGCGTTTTTTGGGTCAAGTTGGATTTGATTTACGGCTCAAGTTTTACGGCGAATATATGTTCGAAGACGAGTATTGGAATATCAATAATTTTAGACACCTTTGTACTCCGGTTGTGCAGTATCGCTACCTTCCCAATGGACATGCGGGGAACGGTCATATTCCGGCGATCGATCGTGAAAATGATGAGGTAAAAACATCTTTTCAAGAAATTGATTTATTGAATCGAAGGGATTGCGATGACCTCAATGATATGCATTTGCTGCGCGTTGGGTTAGAAAATTATCTGTATACAAATTATAAAACAGGTAGCCCAAAACAATGGTTCAAATGTAATTTTTATCAAGATTTCAGACTAAAACGGATGGATAACCAAACGACTTTATCGGACTTCTTTGTCGATACGGAGTGGTCGCCGGCTTCATTTTTTAGTTGGAATTTATCCGCGCGTGTAGATCCTAGACAAAAAAAGCTTAACGAAGCCAACACGACGCTTTCTTTTTACGAAAATGATTTGTGGCGTGTTTCTTGTACGCATTCCTACACGGCAAAAACGGAGAATATCGGTGTTACCAATCAAGATTCTTTGTCGGTATCTTATCGTTTAAATGCACGCAATCGACTGACCGCTTCTTTGAGTGTAGATGCCCATACGCCCGACATCATTAGTCAAACGTACACGTGGTCGACGATTGCGGCCAATACTTGGACGGTGGATACGCAATTTAAATGGAAAAAACGTTCAAAAAACACGACCGAAGATAGTTGGGAAATACGTTGGATTATTATGCTGTACGAAGGATAAGTGAGCGGTGAAAATAATTTTTTCTAGGCATACACATCTATTTGCTTGTGCAATACTTTTGTTACCAATACCTGCAAAGTGTGAATATGGAGTTGACTTAGATAAATGTTTTACGGCTGCTTCTGTAGCATTGAATTTTGAATTACCCGGGTTGGCTGAGCAATACTTGCGTTCGTACGTTTTGCTTAAATTTCCACAGGGAAGTCGAGTGCGTACGTACATGTCTAGGGCTGCTTTTCAAAGAAACGATTTTGTTGCCATGTTACGTCAGAAAAATTTATCGTTGAAAGACGCAAGTTCCGCGTGGACGTATAGTTTGTTTATCTGGATGACGCAACAAAAGATCGATGCATCGCTCGTCATGCGTTATCGATTATCGGACTTTCAGTTTATTGAAGAAAAAATTTGGTATCTACTCTTGCAATCGGTCGTGGCGTATCCCATGCACGGTCCTCGGTGGTGTGCGCAGTGGAAACGTATCCAGGAGATTGTTGGCGAGCACAAATTGCAGGGATTATTGGAGATAGCATTGCAAATGAAATTAAAGGTTGAGTGTTTTGAAACGAACGATCACTTGCTTTTTTCGGTAAATTATGTGCAAACGTACTTGGCGGCGCTATTTGGGCAAAAAAAATGGGATGAAATGCAGGTATTGTTAAAAAATTTACTGCAAAATCCTCATGTGAAACCCACGGAAAAATCCGTCTATTATTTATGGTTGATGCGCGTTAAAAATGTTTTAAAGGAAGATTTAAGTGCTTTTTTACTGGAGGCTTTACAGTCCGTACAAGAAATGCCTACCTGGGTGGATTCGGTTCTTAAAACGTGGTTGTTGTCCATGGATGCAAACGAAATAGGCTCCCAAATACGTGTTTTGCAAAAGTTCTTTCGCAAGCGTCAGTGGCATCGCTGGGCTTATTATTTAAGGTTAGTTGAGATTGAATTTCTCGTAAAACAGGATCAAATGCAGAACGCTCAGCAGAAATTGCAAAACATATTGTTAAAGCTGCCGGAAAATTTAAAAAATAACGCTTATCTGCTGTTGGCCAAAATACATTTTTTGCAAGATCCTCCGCATTATCGTCTCATAGCGGATGATTTGAATGAAGCTAAAAAATGTGCATCGCTGAAATCGGAAATAGATTATTATACTTCCTTGCAGGCTGATTTATATTTTTTAGACGAAGATTATAATCGGGCATACTATTTGTATCAGGAACTTCTGTGGAGTACGCTGGCCCTTGATGTACGCGAAGAGCTGGCCTACAAATGGATTTTAAGTGGCATTTTGTGCGAAGAAACACAGCAAGAAATCCAGCAGCAATTGGACGTTTGTTCCGATTTATCCTTGTTAACACCCGTGCGTAGAGCTGAATTGAAGCTTGTGTATGCGCAACATTTACTGGATCGTCAAGATTACGAGCAGGCTTTACTTTTTTTGGAGCAGTATGAATTCCATTTTTTTAAAGCGCATCTATGGGATCGATTTACATTATTGAAGGGAAAATGTTTGCTGCAGTTGGATGACGTAGACCAAGCATTGGAGTGTTTTGGTGCTTTAGATGAACGATTCATGTTGGAAGAAGACAAGATGGAACTTACACTGTTAAAGGGATTGCTGTTTGCCAAATTGGGAGAAGATACGATTGCAGAACAGTATTTAAAGCAGGCGTGCACGTCGGATATTTTATCTACGGAAATGGTTGCATCGGCATTATTTGAATGGGTACAAATATTGGCGCAAAAAAAGGCGTACATGCATGCACAGCAAATCCTTTTAGATTTTGTACAGCGTGCTCCCACGGTGTCATTTGCTCCGTTTGCTTTGTTGCAAGCGGCGACTTATTGTGAAAAAAGAGGGCTGTTATACGCGCAAGAAACGTTACAGATTTTGCAGCAATTGTTGGATCATTACCCGCAGCATCCGATTTGTTTGCACGCAAGAATTAAGCAAGGTACATTGCTAATGAGTTTGAATCAGATGGAAGCCGCAAAAAATATTTTTGCAGACTTAAGCATGACTTCCACCGAAATTTCGATGCGCGCTTTCTGTGAATTGTGTTGGGTGCGCTGCGAACTGGCTGCATTAAATCCTATGATTACGCATTGTATGCAGCGATTAGAAAAAATTTTGACGCAAAAAGATTTACCACTTTCGCTTTGTTTAGAGGTGACTTTGCAATTGGCCTACATTCAGATAGATCGTGGAGAATGGAATGGGGCGCAAAAGTTATTGTGGGATACCTGTTATCCTTTTCTCCAAGAGGGTGATCGGGAAAAGTTGAATAGCAGAGAAATTTACTGGTTAACCCGTTGTTTGTTGGTTTTAGCGCAGCACACCAAGGATCAAAATGTAGCGCGTCAAATTTATACCTTAATGCTGGATGCTAAGTTGTTGGATGAGCAATTGGTGAAGCAGTATTTGGAACAAGTGGAGTAATTGATAGAATGAGGTACGATTTATGAATCGATGTGCAATTGCCATTCCTGCGCGTATGGCTTCGACGCGTTTCCCGGGGAAAATGCTGGCCGATTTATGCGGCAAACCGGTCATACAACACGTGATTGAACGTATGAAGCGGGTGCGTTACTGTAAAGATGTTTACGTAGCTACGGATAGCGAAGAAATTTTAGCATTGGCAAAGGCGTTGTCGGTGGAAGCTTTGTTGACTTCGCCCCAATGTTGTTCGGGAAGTGAACGTATTGCGTCGGTTGTATCGCGTATACGGGGAGATTGGATTTTTAACGTGCAAGGGGATGAACCCTTTGTGGATCCAGTACTGGTTGAAAACTTGTTAGATCAGACGAATCGAATAGAGGCAAGCATCCTAACGCCCATTTTTAGAATACAGAGCCAAGAGGATCTATTCAATCCGAATGTTGTTAAGGTTGTTTTGGATAATAAGAAAAACGCACTGTATTTTTCACGCAACCCAATCCCTTTCGTAAGGGGATATGCCGCGTCGGATTGGTTAAATAAGTGCGTATTTTGGGGACACATCGGAATTTACGGGTACCGTCGTGACTTATTAAGTCATTATGCACAAATAGAGTCTAGTGAATTGGAAATCGCAGAATCGTTGGAACAGTTACGCTTTTTATCCAGTCAGTATCGGATTGCAACCTACGAGACAAATTATCGACCGGTGGCCATTGATACGAAGGAAGATTTAGTTTTTGCCCGCACGTTGATTCAATCGGGTCATATCAACGCATGTTAATGGAGTGGTGAGGCATGGAAAGATTTTATTAATTCGGTAGCAATAATATCGATTTTAACGGAGAGGCCTAAAAAGAAGAGAGGTGCTTTAAAAATATCCCATTGTTGGATGTAAGGTTACCTATTTGGCTAGCAATCACTTATCGAAAAGCCAAAAAATGAATTGCGTGCGTTCTTTCATCACGACTGTACATGCAAAATATATGACGGTAAGTCATTGACAGGCAGGATAATACCATTTTTTGTTGAATTTATAAGGTCACACTCATGAAGATCTACAAATATGTGTTAAGATTGATGATAACTGTTGGAATGTTTGGCTGTACGTTGCTAAGTGCTGGTCCTTTTCCAACGGATGCGCATTCTCTTCCAATTGACATTTATTTCGGTACCGCTCGCTCTCTTGCAGATTGGATCCCTCTCGATGACGACTCTCAAGCTTTTTGTGATGTTAGAAGAAAGGCTTATTCGTATCAACCAGGATCGTTGGTGCGTGAGGGTGAGGCGTTTTCTGATCCTGATACGCTAAATCGACGAGAAGCGATATATTGTGATGAAGAAGGCCAAGTTTTTAATAATCAGGGTACTCGGTTGTTTCCCATAGGTTTCGCGGGTGATGGTTGGTCTATTTATTGGGTTAGCAGTGATAGATGTATTGCCGTAAACGGTTTAGCGGAAGCAAAGCACGGATGCTTGCAGGATCAATGGTTTATCGGCAATGATGGCGACGAATTTCCCGTTAACCTATATCCACCGACATACATCACAGAGCAAGGAGAAAAAATTTATTGCGATTGGAAATTCCGAGTCATTAACGGTTCGGGCATACGATTATTTCCTATAGGTCATTACATTGGTACTAACAAGCCTGTTTATGAAGCTGGAGAGAAGGAATACTTTTTTTTAGGGGATTTAAAAGGAGTTGGGGTCGATCGTGGTGAAGTTAAGTTTTTTGAAAATTGAGATACCAGTCATTGCCATGTTCTATCAAAACAACGATATTGCATGGCTTCCATAAGATGTTGCCTTTGAATACAGGATTCACCGGACAAATCGGCAATTGTTCGAGCGATTTTAAGAATTTTATGATAAGCGCGTGCCGATATTTGAAGTTGGTCGCAAGCTTTATGCAGCCACTGCTGCTCTTGGGTATTGAGGTAACAGAATCGGTCGATTTGTGTAGCCGAAAGGTAGGCGTTGTATGTTTTTGCCCTTTCCAACTGTAGGTCCCTAGCTTTTAGAATACGTTTTTTGACATCCGTGGATTTTTCCTCCGTGGGCAAAGTCGTTTGAAACGCCGATAAATCGACAGGTTGTACCTCCAATTGTAAATCCATTCGATCTAAAAGTGGACCACTGATGCGAGCTCTGTATTTTTGTATTTGAATACTGGAACATTGACATCGACGTTGCCGACTTCCCAAATAGCCGCAAGGACACGGGTTGAGGGCGGCAATGAGTAGTGTTTGACACGGAAACGTAAGCTTACCGCTGGTACGCACAATCGTCACTTTGCCCTCTTCCAGAGGTTGCCGTAACATTTCCAGGACGGATCTGCGAAATTCTGGGAGTTCGTCCAAGAACAATACCCCTCTGTGAGCTAATGAAATTTCTCCCGGTTGAGGAATGATCCCACCACCGATGAGGCCTGCGTCGCTAATGTTGTGGTGCGGAGACCGAAAGGGGCGTTTGTACAAGGCAGGGTCATTATTAAAACCACAGGCAGATTGGATTTGCAGGATTTCTAACCATTCTTCCTGCGTTGGATTAGGCATAAGTTCCGGAATACATTTTGCAATCATGGACTTTCCGCATCCCGGAGGCCCCATCATCAGTAAGTTGTGATTACCTGCCACGGCAATTTCGACAGCTCTTTTTAAAATTTTTTGTCCGCGTACTGCGGAAAGATCGTAGATAAAATCCGTAGTGTTTGAATTTGTACACAACGTGTGCTCTAAAGGATTTAGTGGAAGGCGTTGACTGAGGAATTCAACGCATTGTTTCAAAGTTTCTACACCGTATACCTCAATGCCTTTGACAAATGTGGCCGACAATGCGGACGCTTTGGGAAGGAGTAGGCCTCGCTTGTTCAACTTTTTTGCCAGCAAAGCCAGATTGAATGCCCCTGCAATGGGACGTGTTTGACCCGATAAACTCAGTTCACCGGCGACAAGAAATTGAGATGCCAAGGATAATGTGGATTGTTGCGTCGCCGCAATAATTGCCAAGGCTATGGGTAAATCGTAAAAGGGCCCTTCTTTACGTAAATTTCCTGGAGCTAGGTTGATGGTTGTCCGCGAAGTTGGTAAACTGAATCCACTGTTGCCAAGCGCTGAAAACACGCGATTTTGCGATTCTTTAACGGCCGCATCCGGAAGCCCAACAATTACCCAACGCAGTTCACCTCGCTCACCCGTGTTGACTTCCACGTGTACCGGAAACGCTTCAATACCGTGTAAACTCCCAGAATCTATGATGGCAAGCATGCTTTTGTAATGTTTTTGTGACGCAAGTATTCGTTACATCAAACTAAGGGATGATTTCTCCGATAAGCAAGCAAGAAGTATGCATATGTGTCTTGTATTCCGTTGATGGATAATAAAATAAAAGCGGGTGACGAACTGAAAGGTAGCAAGTCTACCAAAAGGAGAAATTATGAAGATCTTACTTCATGCTTAGATCTTGTCCAGTATTGTCGCCTGTTATCCCAGCAAGAAGACACACCTCGTCCTCGGTGTTACCCGACAGGTTGGATTCCAATAACAATGTCCATCTGTTAACTAAGCGGGAATTTATGGGCACAGATGGTAACAGCTTCGACTCTTTAACCGACTGTTCCCGATTCCTTTTCATGGATGTCAAAAATGGGCACCTGTGGCTCGTATTTTTTAATGTAGATCGCGATGTCTATTGGACTGTTTGTATTCTCGCACAGGATATTATCGATCATGCTATCTGAGTACCTAACGCTTGACCTTTTAGCAAAATAAACTCCATTTTAATCCCAATCATAACATATGCACTTTTTGCCTGTGTACTGTGAGTTTATCGACCTTACAACAGTGCATTCTATGAGAAAAACAACATTTCTAATACGTGTCACTTTGCATTGAATAGAATAAACACGAACATTTGTGGCCTGGTATACTAAAAAACACTTCAAATGCTACTCTGATAGAGAAAAATTAGAGAACGTTTCGGGATTTGAACATGATTGAGAATAGGGTAAAAACTCGATGTCTATGCGACCCATATCCATTTGAAATAAGGATTATTGTTAAAAGAAAATTTTCGATAAAATTTTTGAACGAAAAGAAAAGTATAAGGTCTTACTTACAGACTAACAAATCATTTTACATCATTTTGTTATCTTTAGGTGGGGTCGGAAGGCCCCTTTTTTTTGCCGCAGATCATCCGGAAATAAGATGCTCTACCATCAATCATGCATGGGTATTGTTGCACTTATCACGTTACGCACATATCTTCACCTGCTTGTTCGCCTATACAACCTTTGTCTTCTAGGATTGCGTTATTGATAACTTCCTAAAACATCTTCTTGGGAGGTTGGGTGACGTTTTTCAAAGATATTTCCTTTAAAACTAACCAAATCTTAGTGAACGCTTACTTCAACAGTTTTTGGAGATCTTCGCGCTTGCGTAGGTTATCTTTTAGCAAATTTTTCACACCTTCAATTATTTTTTGAGGTGCGTGATTTATAAAATTTTCATTGCTTAGTTTGAGTTCTGCCGAAGCAATATGTGCGGACAGTGCATGGATGTCCTTTTGAATACGTTGTCGTTCGTCATGGGCATTGTGGATGCTTTGTTCGGTCAACAAGGCAAAAATCCCCCATGAGGTTGTGGTAGTTACCGCAGAAGCCATTGGAAAAGAAGAGGCATCGCAATACTCGATAGTTTGAAATCCAACCAATCGTTGAATCAGTTTCCAATGTTGCTTAAACGTCTCCGTACACGTCTCACGTAAACAAGCGTAAAGCGTAATTTGTTTGCAAGCGCTCAACTTGCATTCTGCCTTGAGAGAGCGTAAAGCACCTACAACACCCTGCAAAACTTCAATCGTTTCAATTTGTTTGAGATTTTGAGAACAGGAGGTGTGTATAAAATTTTGTAGGGGTGCGAGATCCCAACCGGCTTCATGAATGAATCCTTTTCCGAACTGCAATTGCTCCCATAATTCCTCTGCAATGAAAGGGGCAAAAGGAGATAGCATAATGAGGACCTGACGTAAGCATAAATCTTGAACGGCAAGCGGATTACCAATCGTTTGCTCACGTGCATACTTTAGGACTTCCAAATACCAATCGCAGAATTCATTTTTAAAAAATTGTTGTACCAGTTTGATGGCCGCATTGAATTCGAATGTTTTCAAACAAGACTCAAATGTCTGTAGGGTTGAATGCAGCCGAATGAGCAAATGTTGATCGTACAAAGACAAGGGGCTTTGATCCAATGCGACGATAAAATCTTGTAAATTTGTATGCAAGACGCATTCACTCTGCATTTGTCTGAAACGACACGCATTCCAAAGTTTTGTACAAAAATTGCGACCTTGCGTTAGGAAACATTCGTCAAAACGTATATCTTGGCCTTGGGGGGCAATGGAAAGTAAGCCAATGCGCACACCATCGGTACCGTAGGTGCGTATTAGATCTATGGGATCCGGTGAATTCCCTAGACTTTTAGACATTTTACGTCCGATGGAGTCGCGGACAATTCCGGTCAAGTAGATGTTTTTGAAAGGGATGCGCTGTGACATGGGGCGATCTTCCAGCAATTCGAGGGATGCGATGATCATTCTTGTAATCCAAAAAAATAAAATATCGGGTCCAGAAACAAGCGTGTGACTTGGGAAAAAATGATCAAAGTAGTTTGTTTTAAAGGCTTCTTTATCGGGCCAACCCGCTGTACAGAAAGGCCATAACCAAGCTGAAAACCATGTGTCCAACACGTCGGGATCCTGATTCCAATTTTCCGGATCTTGAGGACCTTCGATAGATACATGCACGTTTTGAGGATCTTGCTTGTGATACCAGACGGGGATGCGGTGCCCCCACCACAGTTGGCGACTGATGCACCAATCTTGAATATGATTAAGCCAATGCTGGTAAGTTTTTATCCAGCGTTTAGGCCAAAAATCAATGAGCCCTTCCTCAACGCACTGCTGTGCTTCCTTAACCTTTGGGTAGCTCAAAAACCATTGTTCCGAAAGATACGGTTCAATGGGGACATGGCTGCGTTCCGAATGACCGACCGCGTGTTCATAATCTTCAACTTTTTGCAATAATCCTTTGGATTTTAGCGCCTCGACAACGGCTTCTCGCGCCTGAAAGCGATCCATGCCTTGGAAAGGAGCACCGTGCTCATTAAGCGTTGCATCGGGATTAAAAATATTTATAAGCGGTAATTCATGGCGCCTACCGACTTCAAAATCGATGGGAGCGTGAGCAGGCGTTATTTTTAGTACACCTGTACCGAAGTCTTTTTCAACAGCGTTGTCGGCAATAATGGGAATTGTTCTGTCGGCAAATGGGTATTGACAATGAAGTCCTATGAGATGTTGATAGCGTGGATCTTCGGGATGAACGGCCACGGCAACATCTCCCATGATAGTCTCCGGACGTGTGGTTGCAATAGGTATGAAAAGGTCCTCTTTCTCAACTATTTTGTAGAGAAACGTATATAATTTTCCAGGAATCATTTTCATGATAACTTCTTCATCACTGAGTGCCGTTTGCGATACCGGACACCAATGAACAAGGCGCTTACCCTTGTAAATGTATCCAGATTCGTAAAGACGTACAAAAGCGGTAAGTACTCCACAAGAATATTGGGGATCCAACGTGTAGGTTGTTCTAGACCAGTCGCAGGAAACACCTAGCGATTTAAGTTGATCGTAAATAATGTGGCCATGCTTATTTCTCCACTCTTGAGCACGACGAATGAAGGCTTCTCTCCCCAGAGTTTTTGCAGATAATCCTTCTTTGTTTAATTCTTTTTCAACTTTGCTTTGGGTTGCAATACCTGCATGATCTGTTCCCGGTATCCACAGGACCTCTTTACCTTGAATACGAGCCCAGCGACACAAGATATCTTGGATAACATTGTTGAGCGTGTGCCCCATATGCAGAATGCCTGTTACATTGGGCGGTGGCATGAGAATGCTAAAAGCGGGTTTATGATTGAATTCAGCACAAAAACACCGCGCTTCTTCCCAACGTTGATTCCACTTTTTTTCAATGTCTTTCGGGTAGTACACTTTATGCAAAGCTTTCATGATACCTCTACGTCTATATTCCAATCTTTGCATAAAAACTCGTCCAGCTTAATTTTTTATATAATGTGCAGAAAGAAGAATTAAGGATTGTTACAAGTCGTTATTCACAGAGGAATTCACGCGAACAGAGTTCATGCGTGCACCGTAATATTTAAACTACCGAGGCATCTGAAATTTTGGATTTTACGGGTAAAGTGGGTATTTTTATGTTGCTTATGACTTGCAAAGTGTAAATGCTCATTGTAACTTACGTGGACAGGTGTACACAGATGACGATGGAAAGGAAGACGAGGAGTGGTTAAAGAATGTCAAAAAAGAATGAGAGTTGCCGAACACTGTTAGTGATTCCCTCCTTTCAGGATCCCTACAGTCCAGGTCAGCAAGACAAAATTGGACCCCTGGTACGATTGCTAAAAGAAGAACTCTTTGACCAAGTCGTTTTATTTGGTTTGCAGCTTTGGAAGTTAAATGCATTTTTAACAGAACAGTACATTCGAACGCATTGGCCATCCATTCAAGTAGATCGTCACATCTTGCCCATAACCAACATTAGTATCTACAAAGATATTTTTTACAATTTAAAAGAAGCTTTAGATAAATATCAGCATCTTTTCAAAACAAGTAACCGCGAGATTTCATTTTTGTTGCCACCTTCTGTTTGTGATCGTTTGTTGGATTGTTGGCTTCTGCTGGCAACTTCGTTGCATATTGAAACGAAAATTTTTCAAATGGAATCGCACTATTCTTTGGAAGGTGTTTATTCGGAAGATGTCTGGAATAAAAGTCTAGATTGGTTGGCGGAAGTGCCCAAAGAATTTCACGATTGCGTAGTCGACAAAACTACTTGCAGCATTCAATCGTTAAATTCAATACAAATGCGTTTTTTGGAACAAATGAAGCCGATCGATTCTTCTTTGTTATTAAAAAATACAGCGTTTGATTTTGCCCAAAGCATTGCGCGTTTTGTGGCTCATTCGAACATGTTTGGGCAATGCCTTATCGTCCGTTGTGATGAAATTCCTCAAGAAATTCTTGAAGCAATTTTATTTGGCTATGAGCAAGCTATTTCTGGCGGCACAATCATTCGACGCAAGGGCCTGCTACAACGATTTTGCCAGGGTGTTGTTCTGTTATTTAACGCCAATAAAGTTAAAGAGAGCACGCAAAAAAAATTAGCCGATTGTATCGCGGAACAAGCTCACAGCAACCTAGGGCAACGTTACATTATTGCAACGGACAACGCTGTTTTGAATCCGTATTTGGAAAAAATTTTGTGCAACGTACAGTTTCCTCTATGTGGTTAGGTCTATTTAAACGTTGGGGACGCTCAAAAAAAAGTAAAGATATTGGTTGTTTCGACGCTTGTCCTATAAAATATTCAACCGATCGAACATTTGAACCTTTGCAGACAATTCGTCTCGGCAAATATGAGTCGCGTAAACGTGAAAATATGCGATGGGTATTAAAAGCGGTATCCATTTTTCTAAGTTCCATTTTGGTATTGTGGTTGTTAGTTGAAAGCCTGAGGGCGCTGATTTTTTTTTGATAACTTTTGGAATGACTCAAAAACGACAGGCTTTTACATTGATCGAATTGATGGTCGTGCTCGCAATTATGGTGGCCTTTATGGGATTTGTTTTTCCAGTCGGTACGTATTTAAAAAATCGTGCGTTGACGTTGAAAACGCAGGTTCAATGTTTAAATTATCGCCAAGGATTATTGGCTTACAAAGAACATTATGGGTATTTTCCACCTTTTTTACACAAGGATCAGTGCATACGCCTCAGTGATTTTCGTGAGATTTTTGCGGCTACTTTAATGGGAAAAGATGTTATGGGATATACGGTTGTGGATTATAATCCTGATAAAATTTGTTTCTGCGAATTTGGTATGGATGAGCTCCATGAAAATGAATTGCCGCATATTTTTTTGCTTGTAAGAGAACAGTTGTCCCCCGCCGAAGCTTCTTTGCAATACAAACATCTCGCCTCATCCAATCATAACGTCGACTGGTCTTCTGAAGTTACGTTATTTTATAAATAGAATGTAAAACTAATTGAAGGGGGCACGAAGAAGAGGATCAAACAACACTTGCAGGGTGGTTTTTCGCAAATTATCTGGGAATGTCATGAATCCCATTGCTACTCTAATTTTGGGTTACCAGTTAAGGCACACCCCATAGGACATAGGGTGTGTATGCGGCTTTTGATATTTTTCTCAATTACTTTTCTTTGCCTTTTTGAGGAATTCTCATTGCGTAGAATGAGCGATAAACAAATACAAGCGCTACAACTAGTAAAATCCATCCAACCGTAGATGCCATGTCTTTAAAAGATTCGTTGATCGCAATTTCCATTGCCAAAAGGCCAAACAGTGTTGTGAACTTAATAATAGGATTCATGGCGACGGATGAAGTATCTTTAAATGGATCACCCACCGTATCGCCCACCACCGTTGCGGCGTGGAGGTCCGTTCCCTTTTCTTTCAAATCGCATTCAACAATTTTTTTCGCATTGTCCCAGCAACTGCCTGCGTTGGACATAAATAGTGCCTGAAAGAGTCCAAAGAGCGCAATGCCAATTAAATAGCTTACGAAGAATGATACCGAATCGCTATTGACAATGGGGGCTGACAGACAGGCGAACGATAAAGCAAACGCAAACAAAGCTACAAAGATATTCCCCATGCCTTTTTGGGCATACTGGGTACAGATCCTAACCACTTCTTTTGAATTTGCTAAATTGGCAGATTTTTCATCTTTTTCACCCAATTTTATGTGGTTTTTGATAAATTCAACCGCCCTGTAGGCTCCCGTCGTAACGGCTTGCAGTGAAGCTCCGGAAAACCAATAAATAACGGCACCTCCCGTGAGTAATCCAAGAATTGTGTAAGGATTGAGAACATTTAATACAGTTTCTGGCTGAATGCCTAAAGTGTTCTTAATAACTAAAATAAGAGAGAAAATCATGGTGGTTGCACCCACAACCGCCGTACCGATAAGAACGGGCTTCGAGGTTGCTTTGAAGGTGTTGCCGGCACCGTCATTGGCTTCGAGAGCGTCTTTAGCCACATCGAAATTGGGTTTAAATCCGTATTCCTTTTCAATCTCTTCCACCACGTTGGGCGATTCTTCAATAAGGGACAATTCGTAGATCGATTGGGCATTGTCCGTGACTGGTCCATAGGAATCAACGGCAATGGTAACGGGGCCCATTCCTAAAAATCCGAATGCGACCAATCCAAAGGCAAATACGGACGGATAAATCATGGCAGCCTCCGGAATAAATGTGCTTGCAAAATAAGCCAAGCCCATGAGGAACACGATAACCATGCCTGTCCAAAATGCGGAAAAATTACCCGATACGAGACCCGACAAAATCGTTAACGATGGTCCACCTTCGCGGGATGCGGTTACCACTTCTTCCGTATGTTTAGCTTTGGGAGAAGTAAATATCTTTGTGAATTCTGGGATAAGAGCAGATCCCAAAGTGCCACAGGAAATAATCAATGAGAGCGTAAGCCATAAATTGTTCTCCAATTGATTGAGTAAGAAGTAACTTACGCCAAATGTCATTACGATGGACAGTGCCGAAGTCAGCCAGACAAGATTTGTTAGCGGCTTTTCACAGTCAAATTTTTTTGTATTTTGGGCGTACGACTTAGAAATGGATCCGTTAATCCAATAGGCAATGACGGAAGTAGCAATCATTAAAAATCGCATGGTGAAAATCCACGTTAGCAATTGTACCTGATGTTCAGGACTTACTCCCAATAAAATGAAACTTACCAAGGCAACACCCGTTACGCCATAAGTTTCAAATCCATCTGCCGTAGGCCCAATGGAGTCACCTGCATTATCTCCGGTGCAGTCGGCGATGACACCTGGATTTCTGGGATCATCTTCCTTAATTTTGAATTGGATCTTCATTAAGTCGGAACCGATATCGGCTATTTTTGTAAAAATACCTCCCGCGACGCGCAAAGCAGAAGCTCCTAAACTTTCTCCGATGGCAAAACCCACAAAACAGGCTCCCGCAATGTTACCGGGAATGAAGAGCAAAATCGTCAACATCATAATCAATTCTACCGAAACAAGTAAAACCCCGATGCTCATACCCGCTTTAAGTGGGATATTTAGTAAGTTTAAAGGATCTCCTTTGAGGGAGGCAAATGCCGTTCGTGCGTTGGCCAGGGTATTCATGCGAATACCGAACCACGCAACAAAGTAGGAACCCATAATACCGATCACAGACCAGGCTAAAATGATGGCCACATTAGTGGTCTCCATTTTTTGCAGATAACCAAAGTAGAATGCAATGCACAATCCAATTAAAATTTCCAAAAGGACAAGAAATTTGCCCTGTTGAATGAGGTACGTTTTGCAGGTTTCAAAAATGGTATTGCCCACATCTGCCATCTTTTTGTGAACTTCCAATTTTTGAATTTTCGAAAATTCAAGGAACCCAAAAATGACACCGATAACAGAAATGAAGAGTCCCACGAGCAAAAGCGTATAGTTGCCTGGACTCGCTTGTCTGATATCCGGAACGATTAAATCAGCTTCACCCGCAGAAACATTTAGACCGCCGAGCAGAAATCCGATGAGAAGAAGTAAGCACCCTTTCATAAAAACCTCGATTTTTCCATTATTAGAATTGTTATTAATAAGACTACCCGTAGCTTTTATCCGTTGCTAAGAGCATTTTAATAATGTTAGCGTTAGAGAAAAATTTTTTCAAGCTAAAAGTTTTAAAAATTATGAAGGGTTGGAAAATGATTGATTTTATACGTAATTTATATGAGAATTTTGGGAACATCAAAGATAAAAAACTGGACATTTCCACTCATCTACGTTGGTATCGCCTCTAATAAAAAATTATTGCAATTGAGTCTTTAAATTGTAGCTTGAGAAATTATAGAGGAGGATAATCTAATGACGATAACAAGTGATGAAAAAAATAAGGATAAGGTTTGGTATAGTAAAATGGCTAAACAGTATGCCGATGGCCATAGCTCTTATGTGCAAGTTTTTCCAAAATATCTACAAAAGCCGTACCATATGTACAAAACGATGATACATCGCTTTGGGTCTTCACTACAGAGACCTATTCAAGTACTTGACCTTTGTTGTGGCATGGGAGAATTTACCTTCCTTATTGCGGAATTGATTAATGGAACAGTATTGGGCATTGATTATTCACCAGAAAGTATTCAGGTCGCTGTTAAGGGGTTAGAGAAAAGACAGCTGCCCAACCTCCGCTTTGAAGTAGGTGACGCAGAACAGTGCCAGTTTGAAGATGGATTTTTCGACATGATTTGTATGTCAGGGAGCTTATCGTATTTTGATGTTGATATCATTGGAGATAAAATATGCCGTTGGCTTAAACCCGATGGAGCCTTTATCGCAGTAGATACCTATGGACATAATCCTTTATTTAATTTGAAACGAAAAATCAATTATTTGCTTGGCACTAGGGTTAAGCAGATAATTTTAGGGATTCCTAAAAAACCAACGCTGGATAAAATACGATCTCGTTTTCAATCGTTTGAAGTCGAATACTGCGGCACATTTGCGTTTATGGGGCCATTTTTAAGATATTTAATTGGAGAATCTTACACAGCGAAGTGGGTGGATAAGTTGGATGAGGTATTCCCCTTTCTTAAAAAATATGCTTTTAAATTTGTCTTCTGTGCCCAAGGGCCTAAGGTACAAAAATAACATGAAGATTCCTTATTTTCGCTACGATTTTTTATACAACGAGTTTAAAGTCGACGTCGATCGGGCATTGCAATCCGTTTTAAATAAAGGGGCTTTCATCATGCAAGATGAGCTCAAAGATTTTGAGCAAGCAATTGCAAATTTTACGGGTGCGAAATACGCCATCGGTGTAGGGAATGGAACCGACAGTCTTATTTTAATGCTGAAAGCATGTGGAATTGGTGCAGGCGACGAAGTAATTATGGCTTCGCATACCTTTATTGCAACGGCTACTGCGGCAAGTTGGTTGGGGGCTGTTCCGGTTTTAGTGGATTGTGGCGACGATCATTTGATGGATGTCAATAAGGTGGAAGCTGCGATTACTTCAAAAACGAAAGCCATTATGCCAACTCAATTAAACGGTCGTACGTGCGAAATGGATCGTTTGCAAACGATTGCCGACAAATATCATTTGGTGATTTTAGAGGACGCGGCTCAGGCTTTGGGATCCAAATACTTAAATCGGTATGCGGGTACATGGGGAAAGGCTGGATCCATTAGTTTTTACCCTGCCAAGGTTTTAGGCTGTTTTGGGGATGGAGGCATTGTTTTAACCGATGATCCAACTATTTATCACACGATTTTGTGTATGCGAGATCATGGACGCGATCCCCGAACAAATCAAGTTTGTATGTGGGGTATCAATTCTCGTTTAGATAATGTGCAGGCGGCCGTTTTGCTGGCCAAATTTAAACATTATCCACAAACGATGCAACGTCGTCGTGAAATTGCACAAAGGTACTGCGATAGGCTGACTTCAATACCCGAGATTACTTTGCCACCGATACCTAATGTTGATACCAAACATTTTGATATTTACCAAAATTTTGAGATAGAAGCCGAGAATAGAGATGCGCTAAGAAATTTCCTTGAGGAGCAAGAGGTTACAACAATCATTCAATGGGGAGGATACGCCTTACATCAAATTAAGGCATTGGCAAAGGATATGTATTTTGATATTTCTCACTTGTCTCGGACTGAATTGTTGTTTAAACGCTGTTTTATGCTCCCATTGAATACGTCCGTTACCGACGATGAAGTGGATTATATTTGCGAAAAGATAACTAAATTTTATAGATGATTCAAAAGAATTCAGTAGGGCTTGCGCAAAAAGTTCGCCTTCATGCTTTATCAATGATTCGTAATGCAAAATCATCACACATTGGCAGTAATTTTTCAATAGCAGATATTTTATCCGTGTTGTATGGAAAAATTTTGAACATCGATCCGAAGCAACCCAAAAAGGAAGATCGTGACCGCTTTTTACTGAGTAAAGGACATGCAACGGCTATTTTATATGCCGTTTTAGCGGAATGTGGATTTTTCCCTGTAAACGAACTTAAGACATTTTATCAAGCTGGATCCTTATTCTTGGGACATACAAACTGTAAGGTATGTGGCATTGAATTTTCAACGGGGAGTTTAGGCCACGCTTTAAGTGTAGCTGCAGGCATTGCGTTAGCCGCACAATGGCGTAAGAAAGCTTTTCGCACGTTTGTATTATTGTCGGACGGTGAGTGCGACGAAGGATCCAATTGGGAAGCTATTTTGTTTGCGGCACATCATCGACTTAGCAGCTTAACGGCGATTGTTGACTACAATAAAATTCAGAGCTTGGATACCATTGCCAATACACTAGCCTTAGAGCCTTTTAGAGACAAATGGGAAGCCTTTGGATGGGAAGTATTGGAAT
The DNA here is from genome assembly GCA_031266455.1 of Puniceicoccales bacterium. Lineage (GTDB taxonomy): Bacteria > Verrucomicrobiota > Verrucomicrobiia > Opitutales > UBA9783 > CABUVL01. The sequence continues at coordinate 13,326 of JAISBA010000008.1, read as the reverse complement.
GCGATGGGCACAATCATAAACAATTAGAACAATGTTTAAAACTAGGTTTTAAAAACAAACATTGTCCGCATGTTTTAATTGCCCACACGGTAAAAGGGAAAGGTGTTTCGTTTATGGAAAATACCGTGTTATGGCATTATCGTTCTCCACAGGGTGAAGAATATGAAGCGGCAAAGGATGAACTAGGATATGCGTGATGCTTTTATAGATCTTTTGCGCCAAAGTGCACTTAAGGATCCGCGTATTATACTCATTACTGGGGATTTGGGATTTGGTGTTTTAGATCGCTATCGGGCGGAACTCCCTCATCAATTCATCAATGCGGGTATTGCCGAGCAAAATATGACGGGGTTAGCTACCGGCCTAGCGTTGGAGGGCTACAGGGTTTTTACATACTCTATCGGAAACTTTTGCAGTTTACGGTGCTTGGAACAGATTCGTAACGACGTATGTTATCATAATGCGAATGTTAAAATTATTTCCATAGGCAGTGGCTTGGGATATGGAGCTTTGGGCATGAGTCATCACGCTACGGAAGATGTATCCATTTTGCGAGCATTGCCTAATTTGCATGTTTATAGTCCTTCCGATTTGTCGGAAGTCAAAGTACTCATTGGAGCATTGATGTCTTATGATGGACCCGCTTATGTCCGATTAGGAAAGGTAGCCTTAGCTTCCAACAGTGTACGTACGGTAGCTATTAATGATTGTAACCGTTGGAGAGAGCCTCGCTTAGATGTCTCGTGTATACTTTTAACACATGGGACGACTGCAACTTTAGCCCAATCCGTTTGCGAGCAGTTACCATTTAATTGCGAAGTTTATACCATTCCATGCATTAAGCCTCTACCAGACAATGCATTGTATACTCTTTTGAAAGGTAAACGTCTTGTGGTGACTATTGAAGAACATACATTATTAGGAGGCTTTGGTAGCGCAATTGGTGAGTATTTGTTGGATAAAGGAATAACCGTGCCATTGTATCGTTTTGGTTTGCCCGACCAATTTATTACCGTTGGCGGTACGTCCGATGAACTTCGGAAATTTTGTGGTCTTGAAGTCTCAAATGTTGTTGCGACAATTCAACGTAGGTTCCAACAATGATTTTTATGCACCATATTTGTAGATGGATTTGTAGTCTAATGATAGGTGTCATCTGTTTGCCGATTGTTTTATCTTTTGCATTTTTAATCTTTTTGTACGATCGGAAGAATCCATTTTACGTGGCACCGCGTGTCGGTAAGAATGGAAAACTTTTTAACATGATTAAATTGCGTTCCATGGTTACCGATGCACATAAATACAAGGTGGATTCAACCGCCAACGATGATCCACGGATTACGCCCATAGGTAGATGGGTGCGTCGTTTTAAAATTGATGAATTAGCTCAAATTATTAACCTACTCAAAGGCGATATGAATTTGGTAGGGCCTAGACCACAAGTTCCCATCGAGGTCAATCGTTATACGGATGTTGAAAAAGGTATTTTAGCGGTCAAACCAGGCGTTACCGATTTAGCTTCCATCGTTTTTGCGGATGAAGGAACAATTCTCGAAGGAGCAACCAATCCAGACCTTTTGTACGCCCAGATAGAACGTCCATGGAAATCCCGTTTGGCGCTTCTATATATACAACACGCTTCTTTATGGTTGGATGTTCGATTAATTTTTTTTACATTTACAAATCTGTTTGCCAGATTGTGGACGTTGAAACATTTATCCGCTATTGTTAAAATGTGGCCTTCCGATGTTCCTAACCTATATCAAGTTGTTTTGCGAAAACAACCTTTGCAGCCTTACCCTATTCCCGGATACAGTGATGTGATTGTAGATTTGTGAATATTTTCATATTATATAACATAACCAAAATATAAAAATAAAATTGCTTATTTTATGGCTTGAAGAACTAAGATTTTTAGGTGTAACATGAGGTCCATTTATTAAAAAATGTGGTAGTTATATGCAGAGTGCTCTATGTTCAATGTTTGTATGCATTATAATATGTATATTGACTATAGTTTTTGTTTGCAAAAGGACACAGCAACAATGGTTTTGTATATTTATTTGTTTGGTAGTTCTTGAGCAGCTTTTTTCTTTAGTTTATTACATATATGCATGGGGTAACTTTAACTTAAGTATGCTTAGTGTAGGGTTGTTAATGATCAGTCTATCTTTGTGTGGGTTATTTTTTTATCGGGCATTGCAATTTCTTGGTGCATCGCAACGTTTTACGCGTAACTGTTTTTACGGTTTTTGGCTGATAGCACCAAAATTTTTTCTGAGTTACGCACTTCCTCTAACTTCAAATTTTTGTCTGTTTTCGCAATCTTTATTTCTATGGATGTTGGTCAGGAAAAATGTTTTGGGGATATTGGGAAGTTTGTTTTTATGTTTTTTGGCCCACAAACACTATTGTGCCTCTTTTCTTTGCTGCACGTTATGTTCTTTTATATTAATAAAGTTTCCTAAAAATGTATTTGTGTTAATCTTAGCAAGCTGTTTAGCATTCTATTGGTATCAACGCCAGGGTAGAAATTTGTATACTTTTTACAAGGCTAAGATAAATGTTCTTAGTCTAGAGGACGAGGGGAATAGTTATATGCCTACGAACAATATGACTATAAAAAGGATGAGCAATGCTTGGTTTGCGCCGATGTTTACAAATAGTGAAAAGTTTTTTTACAAGGCACCTCGGGGTTCCAAATTGGGATGAGTATATGCCGTAGAAACAAATATTTTCTTTCTAGTGATGACGTTATACATGATATACTTATGTGTAAAAAACAGAAAATATTTCAGGAAAGAACAGATACAGCAAATTGTAATGTTGCTCGTCTTCCTACTGGCTTACAATGTTACAGCTTGTAGGCTTTTCAATTATCTTAGTTTAATAGGCATAGTGAAGCGTTTATTCCCGTATGGCTGGTGTTGTTGGGATTATTGCATTACGTCAAGGTGCCTTCTTCAGATAAATAAGAAAACCATTAACCACACAGATGTACTTCACAGATTTGCTCCGGAAAAATGTATGCAAGGAAATTAATGTCATTCATCATTGAGATTAAGATTTGTTGTTTATACTTAATCATTGCCCGCCAAAAGCGTTAGGGTGGATTGTTTATTGTGAGCAATAAGTATTATGTAGTGATAAAGATATCATACAATATTGTTCTCATGTAACCCCGTGAAGTGAAAATCATCAAAAATTAGAGTTGCCGTTGACAAATATTCTACCCAAACACACAAGTATGCTTTTAGTATATTGTTTCTAATAAGCATGATCCAAAAGATTGGACATATTTATTGAAGTATGTACGATGATAAAAATTCATGAAAAAGATATTATTTTTATTCAACCCAGGGGCAATAAATTTACGGCATGTGTTGATGCAAGAGTTTGCACAAAAAGGGCTGTCCGTTTCGGTAGGGTTATCTGAAGAAGAAATATCTATTTGGAAAGATCGACTGCCCACCATAAATTTTGTTCCGTTTGATGCGTTTAGTGGTACATCGGTTGGTTTATTAAATAATCTAAAAACGCTACTGCGAATACGGTGTTTACTTAAACGAGAACAGCCAAATATTGTGTTTTTTGGCAACGTCAAACCGAATATTTATGGGGGTCTCGTGTCGCGTTGGTTAAAGATTAAGAATATCTATGGGTTAGTATCGGGATTGGGATATGCCTTTATTGAACAACCTGGGATAAAACGTGCGTTCATTAAACGTATTTGCATGTGTTTGTATAAATTGAGCTTTAAAGGTTTTACGCACGTGTTTTTTCAGAATCAGGACGATAGGATGTTTTTTATACAGCATGGATTGGTGGATGACATCCACTCATCGGTTGTTAACGGGACCGGTGTAGATTTGCAGGCATTTACACCGCATCCATTTCCGGCAACCTTGACATTTTTTATGGCTGCACGTTTGATTGAAGAGAAAGGTGTATTTCATTATGTTGAGGCAGCTCGGCAGCTGAAAACAAAGTATCCGCACGTACGCTTTGTGTTGGCAGGTAATATTGATACGAATCCGTCGGCCATTACGGAAGAGCAATTAAAGCGATGTGCAAACATCATAGAATACGTAGGCTATTGTTCCAATATGGCTGAACAAATGAGCCAGAGCTCTGTGTTTGTGTATCCTTCTTATTATCGCGAGGGAGTGCCGCGTGCATTGCTGGAAGCGTTGGCTTGCGGACGACCTGTCATTACGACGGACAATGTAGGTTGTAAAGAAACCGTTATCGATGGTGAAAATGGCTTTAAAATACAACCACGAAGCACGGAGGCACTTTTGAATGCCATGGAAAAAATTATTCGGCAACCAGAATTGTTACACCCGATGGGATTAGCCAGTCGAAAGTTAGCTGAAAAAAAGTTTGATATCCATACCGTCAATGCCGCAATATTTCAGACTGTACAAAATACGTGTTTATGAAAGTATTGGTAACAGGCTGTGCTGGATTTATTGGATCGAAAGTGACCGAATTCCTCCTGAACGACAATATTTCCGTAATTGGAATTGATAACTTGAATGACTATTACGATCCACAGCTGAAACGTTTTCGACTAAAGAACCTTGAAGCCTTAGGAGGTGATTTTACGTTTGTGAAAGCGGATATTGAAGATAAGGTATTTTTGAAGGATTTGTTTAATCAATGTGCATTCGATACCGTCTACAATATTGCAGCACGTGCCGGCGTTCGGGCAAGTTTGGAAGTACCTGACATCTACATGGGTACCAACGTACTCGGATTACTTAATTTACTAGAATGCATGCGCGTTCACAAGACCCAAAAGTTGGTCTTTACATCTACGTCCTCTTTGTACGCAGGGCAAGCGATGCCGTTTGTGGAAACTTTATCGGTCAATGAGCCGATTTCTCCTTACGCAGCTTCCAAAAAAGCAGCCGAAATGTTGTGTTATACCTATCACCATTTGTATGGGATCGATGTATCCATTTTGCGCTGCTTTACCGTGTACGGACCTTATGGCCGTCCCGATATGAGCCCGGACAAATTTATGAAGTGCATTGTGTCCGGCAAAGCATTGCCATTGAATGGAGATGGAACGCAATCGCGAGATTTTACCTTTATAGATGACATCGCCCGCGGAATTATTTTGGCCAGTAAGCCGCTGGGGTACGAAATCATTAACCTCGGCAACGAACATCCACATACGATCCATAAGATGATAAATTTATTGGAATGTTATTTGAATAAAAAAGCTATGATTGAACCTCATCCTTTCAACGCATCCGATATGATGCATACGTTTGCCAATACTGAAAAAGCGAGACGTTTATTGGGGTGGTGTCCAACGGTTAATTTAGAAGAAGGATTAAAGCGCATGGTTGACAAAATGTCATTTTTGTTTGACAAAAGCTAGACATGTGAAAATTTTATGAACTTCATGAGCAGCAATCGACAATCGACAATCGACAATCAAGACGAGAAGGTTGTTGAGCATTTTGGGAGAGAATGGCATGACTTTACAAACGATACACGACCTGAATACGACTTAGACAAAGAATTTAATCAATATTTTAGGATTTTCCCCTGGGAAAAAATTGATCGGAATGCAGAAGGCTTTGATGCGGGCTGTGGTAATGGTCGTTGGGCTTGGTATGTGGCTCCCAAGGTCGGGAAGTTAAACTGTATAGAGCCTTCATCGGCCTTGGAAGTAGCAAAGCAAAAATTGAAAAGTTTTTCGAATGTAGCTTTTTATAATACAACGATTGACCATATGCCTTTGGCAGACAACAGTCAAGATTTTGGTTACTGTTTGGGAGTTTTACACCATATTCCAAATACGGAAAAAGCAATGCAAGATTGTGTTAATAAGCTGAAATCGGGTGCACCATTTTTGGTCTATTTGTACTACAATTTCGAAAATAGGCCGTGGTGGTTTCGTTTTATTTGGAAATGCAGTGATTTGTTGAGAAGGTGCATTTGTTGTTTACCGCATCTTCTAAAAAGGTGTATTACGGATAGCATCGCCTTATTTGTTTATTGGCCATTAGCAAAGCTTTCCCAGATATTAGAAAAGTGCAGTTTTAACGTGAAACATATTCCTCTAAGTGCACATCGTGGTGGGTCGTTTTACAATATGAGAAATTGCGCGCTAGACCGTTTTGGAACATGTCTTGAAAAACGATTTTCAAAAGCCGACATCGTTCAAATGATGACGCGCTGTGGGTTACACAATATCTCTTTTTCAACGGATCCGGATATTAATTGGTGTGTAATAGCTTACAAAAAAGATAATTGAAGTTGTGTTTGCGCATTGTTTTGCAAAAATGCTATTTCATGTGTGGCATAACGGGCTTATGGCGATTTAAATCGGATGTGAATGATTTAGCAGCAACCGTTACCGCAATGACTCGGTCGCTGGCACACCGAGGACCCGATGATCAGGGTATTTGGATTAAAGAGTCTGTCGGCCTAGGGCAGCGGCGTTTGGCCATCGTAGATTTAAGTGCTCGCGGCCATCAGCCCATGTGTTCAAGGGATGGACGCTATGCACTCGTTTTTAATGGTGAAATCTACAACTACAAAACCTTAGCTCACTATCTAAAAAATCAAGGAATTGCTTGCGAAGCGCACAACGACACGGAAGTTTTATTGCAACTATGCATTCAATTAGGCGTATTAAAAACATTGCCACTGCTCAACGGTATGTTTGCGTTTGCGTTTTACGATGCACGTGAGAAAATTTTGTACGTTGTACGCGATCGTTTTGGAGAAAAGCCGCTTTATTACAGCTTTGTTGAAGGGCAGTATTTCGCGTTTAGTTCCGAATTGAAGGCCTTACTGCAAATGCCGAATTTTGATCGAACAGTGGATGAAACGGCTCTCGATCTTTACTTACGTTTCAATTATATTCCTTGCCCTTACTCGATTTATAAACGTGCATGCAAATTATTCCCAGGACATTGTTTAACAGTTACATCTGACGGCATAGAAGAATCCGTATATTTTGATTTAAGCCACATGCTGGAAGAGCGCCAGAGTGTAGATTTGCCCGAAAATGAATGCGTGGATGTATTGGAACGCTTGTTGGGACAATCTGTACACGATCGCATGTTGGCCGATGTTCCCGTGGGTGCATTTTTATCCGGAGGCATTGATTCTTCGTTGATGGTGGCTTTAATGCAATCTCAGAGTACACAACCTATAAAAACGTTTACGGTGGGTTTTAAAAATTCTCCATGGGATGAATCAAAGTATGCGGAAGCAATAGCGCAGCATCTAAAAACAGATCACACAACGTTATTCCTAGACCAAGATATCGTATTGGAAAACGCAAATGATATTACACAAATATATGACGAGCCATTTGGCGATGCGTCGGCTCTATCTACGCATCTCATTTCCAAACTATTTAGAAAACATGTTACGGTTGCCATCGGTGGTGATGGAGGTGATGAGTTATTTGTTGGATATCATCGACACAAATGGGTTCCTCGGTTGTGTACACTTCATAAATGGTTGCCTCGCTCCGCGCTTTCGTTGCTTGAAATGATAAATAGCCGCTTGCTTTCAGAGCGATGCCCCATACTACATTTAAAATTACATAAAGCAGCAAAGGGTTTGCGAGGTAAAGATTTTTTATCCACGTATCTTAATAGCATGACTTACTTTGATAGACCCGTTATTTTGGAAAAAACTTGGTTTCAGTTACATCCGCATCTACAGAATAATGCCGAACAAGTCATGTACCTTGATATGCGGACTTTCCTGCACGATGACGTTTTGTGCAAAGTTGATCGAGCAAGCATGGCTGTTGGTTTGGAAACGCGCGCACCTTTTTTAGATCATAATTTAGTTGATTTCGTCTGGTCGATACCGTTGGCAAAAAAGTTTCCAAGGTGTGTAAAAAAATACTTACTCAAGCGCGTGTTGAAACGTTATGTGCCAAAAGTCTTGTGGGATCGCCCGAAAATGGGATTTGGGATGCCGCTGGGTCAATCGTTTCGTACATCCCTCCGTTCAACTTGGGAGCAATATTTAGAGATGCATACGCTGCTTTGGAATCACGTCGATCGTACAAACGCCAAGCAACTTTGGCAGGAACATTTATCCGGCAAGTATAACCATGAAATACAGTTGTGGAACTTATTTGTAGCCCAACAATGGCTTATCCAGAGAGGATAACTTTGCTTCTTCCTGCCGTATGATATCTTCGAGACTATCCCTATGAGGGTAAGCATCTTTTATTTCGAACGCCTTTAAATTTTCAATCATTGCCTGCTCGTATTGTTCTAAATTTTCCATTGTCAATCGATGTCGATTATTTTGAATTGCATACAACATATAACGATTAATGTCGGGGTGATAATGAGTTTCATGGTAGTAGTTAGCTAGATTGTTCGGGAATTGACACGTATGAAAAGCGTACAAGCGTGTATTCTTAAACCTAGAAGCTTGCTTACATAAGTACCGTTGGTAAAGTATTGCTTTTTCTGTCTTTTCAGAATTTTGTGATACAAAGTAAATCCAACTGTAGGGTATAATGAGAATATGAAATTGAATTTCAGGGTGTGCTTCTATAATAGGAATCAGGTGCGTATCGATGGCTGAAAAAATTTCATCCCCATTGGGACACTGGAACGTATCATAACGGTAGCACTTCGTTAGGGCATCTAGAGCAACAAAACGCCTATGCATATCAGAAATATATGGCAGATTATAATAAAAATATACAGAACTGAGCGTATTATTATAATGCCATGAAAATTTAATACTTTTAAACCCGCAATGCCATAACACTAGCTTTAAAGACGTTCTCAATACACATGCATTAAACAATAATGGTAATTTTAATTTATTTTTATACAGATGATATGGAAATATGCGATTTCCATGCGGTGTGTAAGCGGGAAAAATAAACTGACATAATTCAAATCCCCAAACAATATTTTTTACTTTACCTGTTGTCAGCGCTTTTTGTACGATTGCTTCTAATTCAACTGGCTGGCCTCCGCTTAGACATAATTTAAGCGTCCCTTGACTTTTCGAATCCCCTGCCCATAAACAAACATGCGCTGAATAAAGTAAAGAAAATGACCTGACGTTTTGCTTGCATGGAAAATTTCATTCGTTGTGCAATAAATCTTCTAAACTATCTATCTTACCGTTATTGTCTTTTAATGTAAATCGATTAACGTTTTGAATAAATTGGTTGAGATATGCTTGTACATTCGAAGTTGTTAAACGGTGTTTTTTGTTAACAATACAGTGTAACATAAAACGGTTGATATCGGGATTATAATGCCACATATCGTGATAATTTTTTAAATTACTGGGAAACTGACAATTATTGAACCCATAGAGGTTCACGTTTTTGCAAGGTTCTATTTGACAACATAGAGTATCAATGAAGTTTATTACTTTGTTCATATTTTGAAAAAAAGAGTTAGGATCGTATTTATAACGCCATAAACTGAATGGGCAAATCAGTAAATAAAAATGGACATCAAAGTATTTTTTAAAACAAGACAGTAGGTGTTGTTCTATGGCGGAAAAATCTTGGTTAATGGGTTTATTATAAGTATATTGCAGGAAACAAGGATAGGTTTCAGCGGCGACACGGACAGATTTTTGGAAGTTTTTATATCGCAATTGGATTTCAGGCCAATCCCAAGAGGTGTACAAATTATTGAGATCTTGGTAAGCGTGCCATGGAAATGGGGCTCCTAATTTGAAACTGTCTTTATTAAATAAGTGTGAGCAACAGATCAACCATGCAATTTTAAAAGTTTTCCAAATGTGTGGCATAGCGAAAACACGATATTTATTTTTGTATAAATCGTAAGGGAAATTCCTATTGGGATGCGTTGCGTATGCTGGGTATAGATATGCGTCAGGGTCAATTTGTAAGATGACATGTTTAATTTTATGAGTTGAACATGCTTTTTCAATCATTGTTTGAGAGTCATATGGATATATACTTGGGATACACAGTTTAAGTGTTCCTTTAGATTGAAGAGCTTGTGATATCTCGTTTGCATAAAATTCCCAGAGATAAGAGGCACCAATGAGTAATGTATCATAGTTATTAGTTTTTTTAAGAAAAGTTTCAATTAAGCCCAAGTTTAAGTAAACATGATTTTCAGGGTATAAAGGCTTTTTAAAAATGGGTTTATGGAAAATGCAAAACGGATCGATGATGTAATTGAAGCATGCCATGCTTGTAAATAAACATACGTTGAGCAAAGTAAAGAAAATGACCTGACGTTTTGCTTGCATGGAAAATGTGAAATCAGAACTGCCAGTAGAGAAACTCAATTTTGTCGGCACGGCTAGCCATTATAGCCCACGAAAACCATATGACTAAGCTAAAGGCACATGTTTTGAAGAATGATGGTCTCAAGGTCAAGCACTCCGTCCAGCGTCGAGCACTTTTGAAGCATAGACATAATAAAGTAAGAATACAGCAGACAAGTACGAGTTTCAAACATTGGTTCCCAGAAAATAATATACCGCTGGTGAGTTGTTTTACCTCTCGTAGGGTTGTAGATCCATTCACGCCATTGAGGCAACTCAGATCAAACATTTTTCTCAAAACTGTTGTGGCCTTGGAGAGTGATTCTGCCCGAAAAAATATCCAAGCAATGTTAACAAAATTGAAAGTGATCAGCCACGCAGCAAGCTTACTGAAATGGATCCCTGTTAATTGCCACAATCGGTGTATAATAGATGCTAAGCCATGCAAAGTGCCCCAAGCAACAAACCCCCAACCGGCTCCATGCCAAATGCCGCCTATAAAAAACGTAAGAAACAAATTTATGCACGTATGTGCCTGCGAACAACGACTGCCGCCAAGGGGTATATAAATGTAGTTTTTCAACCATGTACTGAGAGTCATATGCCAGCGTCGCCAAAAATCCTGGATGTCGAGGGCTTGATAAGGGGAATTAAAATTTTCCGGAAGCCTGATACCAAATAGCAAGCCTGAACCGATAGCCATATCGGCGTACCCGCTGAAATCGAAGTAAAGCTGAAATGTATAGCATAAGCTCACGATCCACGCACTTGCGAAGGCTAGTTGATCTACATGTGCGTAGCCATTTTGGACGTAAGTGGCGAGCGTATCCGCGATAAGAACTTTTTTAGCCAATCCAATGACAAAAATGATAATTCCACAGTACATCGATTCCCAATCGATGGTTCGTACCTTTCCAAATTGTGGAACCATTTCCTGATAATGTACAATGGGACCTGCAATCAATTGCGGAAAGAAGATTACAAACAGTATATATTGACCCAAAGAACAACGTGAAACGGTACGCTTGTAGGCGTCGACAAGGTAGGCAATTTGTTGGAAAGTATAAAAACTGATACCCAAAGGAAGAATGATTTTAACAACATTCCACCCGGTTCCAAAAAAATAATTACAGTTGTCGACGAAAAAATTGAAATATTTGAAATAGCCCAACAATCCTACATTGAACAAGATACCCACGGCGAGTAGTTGCTTTCGTTTACCAACCTTCTCAATAGCCGACAAGAAATACCCGAAAGTATAATTTATACAAGCAGACAACCCCAACAGGGCGAAAAATTTCACACTCCATGTGGCATAAAATACGGTGGATGCAATTATTAGCATGGGTAACGTCCAGCGAAATTTATGTTTCCCTATGGAAAACCAATACAAGAATGCCGCTATGGGTAAGAAAATTGCAAAATACTTTGGGTCGCAAAACAACATAATTTAATCTTTAATGCCTAGGATTTAAAATGAAAATAGGTACCACTCAAAATGTCCACCACAATCTTCCGTACAAGATTGCACATATTTTGGGACCTCATAGGTTTTTTATAGTATTTACGATTGCACATTACAACAAGATCGTTTTTCTTAAAAAGTGATCAAATGAGAATTTGTAGCATTGGAGCAGGTTATGTCGGTGGACCAACGATGGTTGTGATTGCCGAACAATGTCCTGAAATTGATGTCTCTGTGGTGGACGTGGACGAAGCACGCATCCAAGCTTGGAATTCGGATCCACTGCCCGTGTATGAGCCCGGACTCAAGGCTATTGTACAATCCGTTCGAGGACGTAATTTATTTTTTTCAACCGATATCGACAAGGCAATTACCGAGTCGGATGTTATTTTTTTGTCGGTGAATACACCCGTTAAAACGTACGGCGAAGGAGCCGGTAAAGCGTCGGATTTAAAGTATATTGAAAGTGCTGTGCGGCGTATCGCTCAGGTGGCTACCCATGACAAGATTATCGTTGAAAAATCAACAATTCCGGTCCGTACGGCCGAAAAAATCCGTAAAATTTTGAACTCCAACACCCGTGGTTGCCATTTTGAAGTATTGTCCAATCCCGAATTCATGGCGGAAGGAAGTGCGATCCATGATTTAAAGCATCCAGACCGCATCCTTATCGGTGGCGACGCAACCGAACGTGGGCAAGCGGCCATTCAGACCTTATCCGGTATTTACGAACACTGGGTCCCCAAGCATAAGATTATTGTGCAAAGTGTTTGGTCGTCTGAGTTGTCTAAGCTGAGTGCAAATGCGTTTTTGGCTCAACGCATTTCATCCATCAATGCGCTTTCGGCGCTCTGCGAAAAATCGGGTGCAAACGTTGAAGAACTGGCTTTAGCCATTGGAACTGACGCGCGTATCGGTCCACAATTTTTACAAAGTTCGGTAGGATTTGGGGGTTCTTGTTTCAAAAAAGATTTGCTCAATTTAGTCTACCTATGCGAACATTTTGGATTGCCGGAAGTAGCCCATTACTGGGAACAGGTCGTTATTATGAACGAATACCAAAAACATCGATTTTCACAGAAAATTGTTCATACATTATTCAACACGTTGGCCGGTAAGAAACTAGCCATTTTCGGATTTGCTTTTAAGAAGGATACGAATGATACCCGCGAAACACCGGCATTAACCGTTTGCGAAGAACTTTTGCACGAACAGGCAACGTTGGCCATCTACGATCCTAAAGTTTCGGAATCCATCATTCGTAAAAATTTGCAAACATTTGAGCCAACAAGCTTTTCCGTCGAATGCGATCCTTACATTGCTGCCAAGGATGCCCACGCCATCGTAATTTTAACCGAATGGGAATTATTTAAAAATCTTGATTATATGAAGTTATATCACTCGATGAAAAAACCGGCCTTCATTTTCGATGGTCGTAATTTACTTGATTTGCAAATCCTGAGAAATATAGGGTTTGAAGCATTTGGAATAGGGGGATAAAATGAGTAAAATTTTGTTTAATGTCAGTGAATTCTTTCTATGTGGAACAATGGTGAGTATTTTATTTTATACTCCATTGTTTTTTAATT
>JAISBA010000019.1 GCA_031266455.1 Puniceicoccales bacterium | reverse complement strand
AGCGAAGGAGCGAAGGAGCGAAGGAGCGAAGGAGCGAAGGAGCGAAGGAGCGAAGGAGCATATTATCATTTTAATGCAACTTCTTCTCCCGTCAACCTCTAATGACATGTTTTTTAATTATTTTGGAACCCAAAACTTCCAACTTATCGGGAAGCCAAAAACCTCCCTGCACTCAGGTTATGGTTCTTTGTAATCTCTTTTTCGATGAAAGGCAGATGAAAATTACAAAGGTTTAACGACTTTTCTTTTCTCCATTCATCTCGTCGACCCAATGGTTTATCATTTTACGAATAACCTACCTTTGGGAGCATTAAAGAAGCGTCACAACTTCCAAATATCTTGCACGTAATTACGAATGGTTCGGTCGCTGGAAAAATATCCCAAACGAGCCGTATTCAATAAAGCCATTTTAAACCACTGCGAAGGATTCCGATACGTCTTTTCGACTTTTTCCTGAGCGGTACAGTATTTTTCAAAGTCAGCTAAAACAAAAAATGGATCCCCGCCTTCCAATAAGCTCCTCCGAATCACTTGCATCGGATTATGTCTCTTTGGAACAAAGAAGTCCGAATTCATCCAATCGAGCAGCGCCTTCAAGGTTTCATTCTTGCTATACCATTCAAATGGGTGGTAGCCATTTTGACTCAATCGCTCTAATTCTTCCACCGTGTGGCCAAAGATAAATATATTGTCAGCTCCGACCTTATCCAGCATTTCAACGTTTGCACCATCCAATGTACCAATGGTACAAGCGCCATTAAGGCCTAATTTCATATTGCCGGTTCCCGAAGCTTCTTTCCCGGCCGTGGAAATTTGTTCCGAAAGGTCGGCAGCAGGAATAATTTTCCCCGCTAAAGTAATGTTATAGTTGGGTAGAAAAACAACTTTTAACGCATCTTTAACCCTTTCATCAGCATTAATGTGCTGAGCCAACAAATTAATGCCGTGAATAATTTCTTTTGCTAAATAGTATTCCGGAGCCGCCTTTGCGCCAAAAATGACAACGCGCTGAAAATGGGTCGAGGCTTTCCCGTGTAACAATTCGCGATAAAGTTTTAAAACATGAAGTAAATTTAAATGCTGACGCTTGTATTCGTGCAAACGCTTAATCTGCACATCAAATAAAGCATCCGGCGAAACTTTAACGTGGCACGTATCCCAAATATATTGAACTAAATTTTGTTTGTTCGCCTTTTTAATCAGCGCATAGGCTTTAATTGCAGTAGCGTCATCCGCGTATTTTTCCAACCCCTTCAATTGCTCTAGGTCGGTCACCCAACGTTCATCTCCGATGCATTCCGTAATCCATTGACTTAAACGCGGATTAATCGATTTTAACCAACGTCTGGGCGTAACGCCGTTTGTTTTATTATTAAATTTTGTTGGATACAACGCGTGAAAGCCTGAAAACAAACGTGTTTTTAACAACTCCGTATGTAACTTTGCAACCCCGTTAACCGAAAAACTGGCAATGACCGACAAATACGACATACGTACGTACTGTGGACTGCCCTCTTCTATAATGGACAAACATCGTTGCATGTCCACGTTACCGGGCCATTTTTTTTCAACCTCATTCTTTAAAAACCAAAGATTGATTTCGTAAATAATTTGTAAATGGCGTGGAAGTACCTTGGCCATCAATGGAACACTCCACTTTTCCAAGGCCTCAGGCAGCAACGTATGATTGGTGTAGGCAAAAGTTTTTCGACAAATTTTCCAAGCACACGCCCAATCCAATCCTTCCTGATCTATTAAAATACGCATCAATTCTGGTACGGCAATGGCCGGATGCGTATCATTCAATTGAATCACCACTTTTTCCGGAAATACATTCCAATGATCTCCATTCAAAGCCTTAAAACGGCGCAAGATATCCTGCAAAGAACAGGCAACAAAAAAATACTGCTGCACTAAGCGTAGTTCTTTTCCGTTTTCTGTCTTATCGTTGGGATACAAAACTTTTGAAATGGTTTCACCCACCGTTTTTTCTTGAACGGCGGCGATGTAGCCTCCTTCGTTAAAAGTTTTCAAATCAAAATCTTCGGAACCCTTCGATTCCCATAATCGTAAGAAATTAATCGTATTTCCTCCATACCCAACAATAGGTACGTCCCATGGGATACCCAAAACAGTTTTTGTATTTACCCACTTGGGACGCGCATCTCCTTTATCATTATAGCATTGCTCAATGTGTCCATATAAATGAACGGGCTGCACGTATTCTGCACGTAAAATACGCCAAGGGTTGCCAAAGCGTAACCAATCATCCGGTAATTCTTCCTGACGGTTACCGACGAATGCTTGACGAAATAAACCAAATTCGTACTGAATACCGTAGCCAATTGCCGGATAGTTCAAAGTTGCCAATGAATCCAAAAAACACGCCGCCAAACGTCCCAATCCGCCGTTACCAAGTCCCATATCAACTTCTTCTTGACGTATTTGTTCGTAATCCAATCCGTAGTCTTCCAAAGCTGCCTTGAGTACTTCTTTGAGACCCAAATTATCCGCATTTGTATTGAGGAGTCGCCCCATCAAATATTCCAAAGACAAATAATAAACACGCCTTACATTTTGCAAGTGTTGACGTTCCTGCGTATCAATGAACCGCTGTAAAATTTGATCTCGTACGACATGACAACTCGCCAACCACCAATCGCGGCAAGTCGCAGTCTGCTTGTCTCGGGCTAGCGTTTGAATTAAATGTCGTTCAAGGGCGAGCTTAATTTCTTTTTTTGTCATACAAATCATTTCTTAAGGACATTTTATCCCTTAACCTACTTTGGATCAACATAAAATTTCTATTTTAGCAATGAATCCCTCAAAAACTTAAGCCATAGGTCCTACTTTATGGATGCTTATCGATAATTATGATGCAAAGGAAACCGCCCTCATAAATAATCGTATGGGTACGCACCTGGAGCTTAGTTCAGGCAGTCACATTAAATTTAAATAAAGCAATATCGCCTTCCTTAAAAAGATAATCTTTCCCCTCCAGGCGCACTTTACCTTCTTTCTTGGCCCTACCATACCCTCCCAATTTTACAAAATCATCGTAGGCGGTAACCTCGGCTTTAATGAAGCCTTTTTGAAAATCGGTATGGATGATGCCCGCACATTCAGGGGCCGTCATGCCAAGTAAAAAAGTCCAAGCACGCACTTCTTGTACACCCGCAGTAAAGTAGGAAGCCAAGCCTAAAAGTCGATAAGCCTTACGAATGAGCGTCGAAACCCCGCTGTCTTCTAAATTGAGCGCCGACAAAAATTCTTTGGACTCTTGGGGAGATAATTCGGAAAGTTCCGACTCAAGTTTGGCCGATAATGCGCAATAATCGCTCTTTGAATTTTGGGTTAAATAACGCTGTATTTCGGAAACGTAACGATTTTTTTCCGGATACCGTAAGTCATCTTCGGAAACGTTGCAAACGTAGAGCGTAGGTTTGCAGGTGAGCAAACAAAATTGTTTTATCTTTTCGGCTTCTTCTGCATCCAGCCCCATTGAATAAGCAGGTTTGCCTCCATTGAGATGCCGCTGTATTTTAAGCAGTAATTGGTAGGTAAATAAAACTTCTTTGTCAAAAGATTTTGCCTTCTTGGACCAACGTTCAACTTGCTGATCTACGGATTGTAAATCGGCCAAAAGCAATTCGGTATTAACCACTTCGATATCCCGCACAGGATCCACTGTACCCATATTGTGCAAGATATCGGTTTCGTCAAAACAACGAACTACTTGCAGGATGGCATCCACTTCACGGATGTTCGCCAAAAATTGGTTCCCCAGACCCTCACCCGTACATGCACCTTTAACGAGACCGGCAATATCCACAAATTCGATGGCTGCGGGAACAATTTTCTCGGTGCAAACCAGTTTCGCAAGGATTGCAAGACGCTCGTCGGGCACTTCAACAATGCCAACATTGGGTTCTATTGTACAAAAAGGATAATTAGCTGCCTCCGCTTTTCTTGTGCGCGTCACCGCATTAAATAGCGTACTTTTACCCACATTAGGTAATCCAACAATGCCTACCTTTAACATACCCTTTATTCATATATTGTACGCAGAAAAAAAGAAGACTAGAGTAAACTAATTTTATAATTTTTAATAAAATCTACTCCCGAACCAACATTAATAATTCATTGCCATACGGTATACCGGTGCAAACAAAAATTCTAAATTTACGGTACATTGCCTAAAGCATACATTATCGCATAAGATTGATCTCGGACATGCATTCACCTCCAATACAACCCTGTAAACCTATTTGGCTTCAATCTTTATGGCGAAAACGGTTAGGCAATTTCTATACGTTTATGCCGACTGCGTTCACCTGAGACAATGCGAACATGTTTTTTAGGGACTCCAAAATATTTGGATAAAATTTCGCATAATTGTTCATTGGCACGCCCCTCCAATGCGGGACACGTTAATTTAACCCTCAATGACGTTCTCTCTTCATTTAGGGGAAAAATTTCACACCTTGATGCACCGGCAATAACTCTAAGTTTTATTTGCATGCATAATGCCTGCGTGGTGCAAAAATTCTTCCTCACTCCAAATTTGAATTCCCAATGCTTTTGCTTTCGTTAACTTATTGCCGGGATTCGTACCACAAACCAAGATGGACGTCTGCTTTGTAATTATACGACCTACGCTCCCACCTAAAGACGCAATAAGGCGTGCAGCTTCGAAACGTGTCAACCGAGTTAAGGATCCCGTTAAAACCAATGTTTTTCCATTCAGGGGGTGCTTTGTTGGCTTTTCCAAAAAATTTGTTTTAATCCCTACTCGCAATAATTTTTCAATAACGTCTTGATTCCTTGCGTTTGTAAAAAAATCCACAATGCTGTAGGCTACAATTTCTCCTACCAAAGGAATTTCTTGCAATTGCTCCACCGACAATTGCATTAATTGCTCCAAAGAGGTGCTATGTTCGGCCAGTTTTCTGGCCAATTCAACCCCCACATGCGGAATACTTAATCCGTATAACAAACACCCTAAAGGTCTATTTTTAGCTCTTTCAATAGCGAGCAACAGGTTGTCCACCGACGTAACCGAAAATCCAGGCAAACGTATCCATAGGTCCCTGTGATCAATTAAAGTAAAAATATCTGCAATGTCCTTCAGCCATCCTTGTGAAACCAAAATATCTACAATTTTAGGTCCCAATCCATCTATGTCCATGGCATCTTTGGATGCGAAATGAACAATTTTTAGTCTCAACTGCGGTGGACAATTTAACGAGGTACACCTGATCATAACCTCGCCTGCAATCCTTAATAGAGGTGCACCGCATGCGGGACATTGCAATGGCACTTCTATTTTTTCTGCAGATGCGCTTCGTTTATCTTTTTTCACACCCATAATGGCCGGAATAATTTCTCCCGCTTTTTGAACAATCACCCTATCCCTTTTACGAATATCTTTTCTTTGAATTTCATCAAAGTTGTGTAAAGTTGCGCGTGCAACTTTGGAACCTGCCAAATCCACAGGCACTAATTCGGCTACCGGTGTGATTACGCCAGTACGCCCCACTTGAAAAATTACTTCCTGCAGAAGAGTTTCTGCAGATTCGGGTTCAAATTTGTAGGCGATGGCCCAACGCGGTGATTTTGCGGTTGCCCCCAATTGTTCCTGCAATAACCTGTCGTTGACCTTAATGACAACCCCATCCGTACCGTAGGATAACTCTCCCTGCATTAAACGAAAACGCTCCACAAGGTTCCAAATTTGTTCCGCATTATTTCCGGGTACAGCAAATGAAAAAACAGGAATTCCCCATTGCTTAAAAAAACTATACAAATGCTCCTGCGTATCTAAATGGATATCATGACCGACAAAGCCTACGCCATGAGCTATAAAATGTAACTGGCGTCTAGCCACTTCTTTTACATCCAATAATTTTAGGCTACCGGCGGCTAAATTACGCGCATTCGCATAGGTCTCCAGTCCCAACCTTTCTTGTTCATTATTCAAGTGAGTAAATTGTCTCTCAGTTAAATAAATTTCTCCACGCAATTCAATTTCTTCGGGAGCATTCTTGGGTAATATTAAGGGAATCTCTTTGATTGTCCTTACATTTTCGGTAACCACTTCCCCCACATAACCGTTCCCCCTTGTAATTGCCTTTTCCAAATGCCTATGTTCGTACACTAAACTAATGGCAACGCCATCTATTTTTGGTTCCAATAGATAAGAACAGTGGGCTTGTATCTTACCTTCGACACGGTGGAGAAATTCAAATAATTCCTCTTGAGAGTACGTATTGCTCAAACTTAACATCGGAAGCAAATGTTTAGCCGTAGGGAAGTGTGAGTTCCCCAAATCACTGCCAGGACCTTCATCCTGGCTCCATTCCGGATACAATTTCAACAATGCTTGTTTTTCAGCCTGCAGACAATCGTATTCAAAATCAGAAATTTCGGGACGATTTGCACGATAATATAAATAATCATGCCGTTCTATCTGCACGCACAAAGCGCGTAAATACTTACGCGCTTTTTCCCGATCCAGAGCCGTCTTATCCACCATCACTCAAAAATAGGTAAATCCTTAGATATAATTTTCTTCACAATGGAACATTCGGGCACCTCCGGCAAAAACGAAGCAATGATTATCAAATTCTCGTACCCTTTACTATACAAATCTCTAGCACAGTCTACCGCATCAAACTCATCATTGGGTACGTATTCAATGAAAAAACATGTTCTCTTATCGAAACAATGCTGGTCTTTCCAAATACTATCCATGGTTGTATAAGTTTTTAACGTAAGGCCTAAAGACTGGGCCATTATTTGGCACGATTCTTGATAATCTAAATCGGAATCTATCAGAACAAAATTTGAGGCACTTTTAGGATCGTAAGCACTTCTTGTTTGCGGCAACTCTTGTCCATGAGCGTCTTCTTCAATGAGTTGAAAGCGACCTTTATCAGGCAATAGTAGAATCACATTGGTTCCATTTTCTTGTGAAGAATCCAATTCAAGGCGACCATGCCACGACCGCATAATTTCACGCGCCTCTCGTAAACCGATACTTAAACCATGCTTTTCACATTGTTCTTCGCGTTTAAAAACTCCATTCAATTGTTCTAGGGCAATACCGCAGCCATTGTCCCTTAAAGAAACTTGTATATTGCCTAAAACATCTTTACCGACCGAAATTACAACGACGCCACTCCGCGTTCCCTGAGTTGCTTCTATACTATTATTGATCAAATTCGACATAAGTCTTAGGAAAAGCAAAGCATCGACACGAGCTTCCACATCTTCACGAATTTCTAGTCGAAAACGTAGGTGTTTGTGCAAAATTTTCTTTTGCTCAAGGCAATCTCTAATAATAGAACCGATATTTTCGGCCGACAAATTATCGTACTGCTTAGAAACACCTGGCAAAATAGAGTCGACAATACCCGATATCTCTTTTGCATTTTTCATCAGTAAACGTTTTTCCTGCTCCGATAAAGATTCTTTGTCTAATTTTTTTAACATCAGACGCACAATGGTTATTGGAGTTATAATGTCATGCGAAAGACTGCGAGCTAAATTGTAGCGTTCTTTGATGACTGCCCTTTTCCTTTCCAACGTAAACATCTTCATACGAAACCATAAAGTGCACATTACCAAGAAAAAGCTAAATAGGTATAACCCGTAAGCCAAACGCATGGACTCTGGAAATGCAAAAGTTAAGCCCATGTTCATGAAAGCAACGCTACTGCCAACAGTCAAAGCGATCACAGAGATGTGCATCCATTTTCGATACTTTTCCTCGGCTAATATAAGAATTAAAGCAAGAGACATCAAAAAGATTAGCAGGTAAAAGCCATTGCACTGACTATCATTAAGAACAAGGTACAATGAAGAAGCAGGTAATCCTATAACCAGTGTATAATGCTTAAATACCCTAAAATATCTTCGATAAAACTCTCTAAAACTAGGGCCAAAAATTAGAAGTATCGCGATGATTCCATTGAAGAAAGCGAGTACAGCTTTGTCAATTGTCACATGTGCATTGAAAAGCAACAGAGGAAGAATCTGCGTACAGATTAAAAATACTCCCAAAAAGTAATTCGTTCTTATGTGGAAACTATTTTCATCCAATTTTGTACTTTCATCGATTTCTTCGGGACGTTCTAGCTTAGCCAATTCCTGAGGTGAAAAAATATTATTTTTCCCTCCCAAAAGATAAAATAAGGCAAACGATATAAAGTTTGCAAAAAATCCTGGAAACAACCCATCAATTTTCGTTGAAGGTTTCATGTATATGTTCCACGAAAACATGGCCGTAAACCCAACGGCTACACTTATAAAAAACCCTATCCTTGAAATTTTACGATTAAACACCGCGAAATACAAGGGAACTACAATGAGCGGGAACCATAAGCTTCTTGATAAAATTTTAGTTTCAAAAAGACCTTTACATTGTGAAGCAAAGAAGAGTGCCATAACTCCCAAGCCCAGAGAAACCCATCGTGCGATAGACAATTTTTGTTTTTCCGACATTTGCCTCTTTGTAAAAGGTATAATAAGGTCGTTTACCAGACTAATACTGCTTGCATTCAAAATAGAGTCCACGGTAGACATAAAAACGGCCAATAACCCCGCAACGACGAAACCGTACAAGCCAATGGGTAAATAGGCACGCATCACCGTGGGCAGCGCTTGATCTGAATTAGGCAATTGCGGATATAACACGTAGGCACACAATCCAATTAAGGTAACCATTGTAATTACGACCATATAAGTAAGACCGGACCCCATGTATGACCTAAACCCTTGCTTTTGACTTTTTGTCATCAATAATCTTTGCGTTACGGTGGGCGACAAAGAGGGTAGGCAAAATGTCCACAGTATCAACATGTAGCGATGTAAATTTGCATCACTAACGGTCAGGTGCGATCTTGGTAAGGATCGGACAAGTGTATCCATTCCTCCAATTTCGTATAATAATATGGCAAGCAAAACGGGAATAGCGATGATCAAAACAATAAACTGCAAAACATCCGTAAACGTTACCGCCCTTATCCCGCCACGTCCTGTGTACAAAATAATGATTCCACCCGAAATAAGCAAACATACTCCGTAAGACCAACCGCTTACTACACTTAAAACGGTTCCCATTGCCATAAATGGCAAACAAACATTGAGCGATTCATAACACCAAGAGACAATACCTCCCATCACTTTACCGGGCAGGCCGTAGCTTTTGTACAAAATATCACCAATGGAAACGCAACCATAATACTTTCTAATGCGACCGGACACAAAAAATGCGATCACTATGTAAGAAATAGGTGTACCCAGCTGTGCCAAAATTTGTGTTACCCCTATTTTATGCACTTGCCCCATGAGACCAACAGTAGTATTCCCTCCGATAACCGTGGCGGTTATCGTACAAAATATTACAAAATCGGTAAAATTACGGTTTCCAACAGCATATTCTTTGAATGTCTTAATGTGTTTGCTGGTTCGAAAACCAACAAATAGTGTGAGACCTAAGAAGATACTCACGATTACAATATCTATAAAAGACATGCTTTAAGCTTGTAGAGAGATCTTTTTTGGATGTCAATGTCAATATTTACACTATCTTTCTTAATATTTTCAACAACAACAAAGTAAGGCTTGACAATTAATTTATAAATTTATAAGGCTTATTGGCTTTCAGGTTCATTAAAAAAGTGAAAGCAAATGTCGATTGCGAATTTTCTACATTGCGGGGTATTTTTTTCCCTATTTATCGCTATGAATTGAAAAAAATTATTCCTTTGGGAATCATCTTATTTATTACACTTTTTAATCACTATTGTTTAAAAAACATAAAAGATTCTCTCATTGTTACCAACATAGGCGCAGAGGCTTTAGCCTTCATTAAGCTCTTTTGCGTTCCTCCGGGCGCAGTCCTGTGCATGCTGCTTTACACAAAACTCAGCGATAAGCTAAAAAACGAACACTTGTTCTACGCCACACTTTCATCTTTTTTATGTTTTTTTGCCTTGTTTGCATTTTGTTTATATCCCTATCGGTCTTTTTTTCATCCCTCCTGTGATACGATCGTACGCCTTCAAACCCTATTCCCCAGCGCTTTCTGGCTTTTTTCTATTTTGGGCGTGTGGAGTTACGCAATATTTTTTGTTTTAGCCGAATTATGGAGTAGTTTTATGCTGCATTTGCTTTTTTGGCAGTTCGTAAATCAGATTACCGAACTCAAGGAAGCAAAACGTGTCTACGCATTTTTAGCCATCATAGGACAAGGTGCCGTCGCTCTATCCGGCCTTGTCGGCACCATTGCTTCCGACATCAAAAACAACACATCCGAGTTTCAGGACTTATGGCAAATAACCCTTAATTATCTCATAGGTACCGTCATTATCACAAGTATTATCGTTATGTTCTTGTACCACTGGATTCATCAACACGTCCTAACGGATCGTAGATTTTATAACAAACCCCATTTGCCGGGCATAAAAATAAAAAAGGTGAAAAGCAGCCTATATCAAGGGTTAAAAATGGCCATTACGTCGCCTTATTTGGGATTAATTGCCCTCCTGGTTATTTGCTATGGCATTAACGATAATATTTTGGAAAACTTCTGGAAACACGAACTCAAAAACCGGTTCCCGGACATCAATCAATACAATACCTTCATGTGCCAATATACGATGCATTACGGTTTATTATCGATGTTCGTCCTCATCCTAGCGGGTAACATTTTTCGTCGCTTCAAATGGGGTATTGGAGCCATGATTACCCCATGCATTGTCACCTTAGGGGGTATCATTATCTTTGGAAGCATTTTCGCAAAAAACTACTGCATACAATGTTTGGGATCAGCACTTGCCCACCAAACACTCATCATCTTTGCAGGTGTTACGGTTCTCATTGGTATAAAATCTTCAAAAATGTCCTTTTTTGATTTAAGTAAAGAAATGGCTTACATCCCTCTGAATGAAGAAATGAAAGTAAAGGGTAAAGCGGTTGTAGATGTATTGGGCTACCGATTTGGCAAATCAGGGGGGTCTGGCTTGCAAGTTGTGCTCCTGACATGCGTAACCCTGTGTTCTGGAACCCAAGCAACTTACGAAAGCATTGCGCCCTACGCCTTTATTATCTTTCTTCTCACCTCCTGCGTTTGGTTCGTTGCCGTTTCACGCCTAAGCCGAAAAATCCGCGTAAAAAACTAAACACTCAATTAGACTCTATGAACTGGATAAGAGAAAAAATTGCCCATCGTCTTGGCGGTCGCCAATTTGACCAATCGGGTGCTTATAAATTCGAAATGATTCAAACACTCAAAGAACAAACCCAACAACGCTTTCCACATTTACCCTGTTTGGATTTCGGCATTGGTGAACCCGATGCGTGTGCACATCCTTCCGTTATTGAAAGCTTACGCGAAGCCTGTGAGAAATATAAATATGAATATCGCGGTTACGCAAACAATGGAGCCGATTTTTTTAAGGCGGCCGTAACCCATTACATGCAAACTACTTTCGAAGTTGCATTGCGTGCTTCCGACGAAGTTTTGCCCATTTTAGGTATAAAATCTGGGCTCACACTCCTGGCAGGAACCCTGATAAATCCTAAAGATCTCGTCGTTTGCCCCCTACCAAGTTACCCTGTATTTCCAATGCAAACCCAATATTTAGGCGGGCAAGTGCTCACGCTACCTCTAGTTCCTCAAAACCACTTTTTGCCGGACTTTGAGCAAATTCCAGAAAATTTACGTCACCTTATCAAATGTTGCCTGCTTAATTATCCCAACAATCCAACAGGAGCATGCGCTTCTCGCAAATTTTTTGAAACCGTCATTGAGTGGGCACAACGTTATCACTGGATCATTATTCATGATGCTGCTTACGCCGCGTTAAATTTTAAAGCTCCTCTGTCAATTTTGAGCATTCCTGGAGCCAAATCGTGCTCCGTTGAACTTCATTCGATGTCAAAAGGGTTCAATATGACAGGTTGGCGACTTGGGTGGATTTGTGGGAATGAAACCCTCATCAAAGCGTGCGCAAAATTTAAAAGCAATTCGGATTCGGGACAATATCTTGCCATTCAGCACGCCGCCACAACGGCATTGCAACGTGCAGATCAAATCGTCCCCATCAATATTGAACGTTACCAACGACGTATCCAAAGACTGATTCTCATTTTACAACAAACAGGTTTTCAAGTATATATTCCCCAAGGTGGCTTTTTTGTTTACACGCGCGCCCCAAACAAAATCTTCAATACCTTGGGACAATGCGTTGCAAATTTTTCCAACGCATCGGTATGCACGCATTGGTTACTCGAGCACCTAAATATTGTAACGGTCCCATGGGATGAATGTGGATCTTTTTTACGATTTTCCGTAACGTTTGAAGCCTCTTCTCCGGAACAAGAAGACAACTTCTTTTTTCAATTGACGCAACGTTTATCGCCTTACCGATTCGATTATTGTAAAAACGACCCGAAAATGTAAAAGCTCTAGGGTAGAATTACGCAGGTATTTATGACGGTCGATGTAACTTTCACCTGCAACTGTGACAAACATAAAACGCTTTCTCGCGCTTTTCCCCTGTGACAATTGTACATAAAGTCATATAAATGAAGGGGCCGATTAGTTAATTTATGACAGCAATGTCCTTGCAAGGAAAGTTTAACAGCCCACATTGACGCGCTTTCTATATTTTTTACTTTCATTGCAGGTAATTCCTTTTACACTGTTGTCTCAATGAAAGTCAAAAACTTCACACATCTGGTAATTCAAATTTTTGTTTTATCATGTTTTTACACTCCTTGCCTTTTTGGGAACCCAGGGAATGCTCCGGTTGGTTCAACAAGTGTAAATTCCAACCTATCCCAACCTATTACATTGCACATAGGTTTTTTCCCTAATATTACACACGCACAGGCATTGATAGCCCAAAATTTTCAGCGTGAAGGGAAAGGATGGTTTGAACAATACTTACCTAACAATGTTCAGTTAGTTTGGCATCGTTTCAATGCGGGACCTTCGGCAATGGAAAGTTTGTATACCCACAGTTTAGATATTACTTACGTTGGACCTGTACCTGCGCTCAATCTTTACCTGAGATCAAAAGGTGAAGAAGTTCGCATCCTTTCCGGTGCCGTTAAAGGAGGATCGGGGCTTGTAATACAACCTGACCTAAAGATAAAAACAGCAGCCGATTGGATAGGGAAACGTATCGCAAGTCCACAATACGGAAATACGCAGGACATCGCTTGCCGTACCTGGTTCATGCAACAGGATATTCGTGTTGGATTTTCCGAAAAAGATGCGATCGTATTACCCACCGCCAATCCGGATCAGCTCACCTTATTTAAGAAAAAAGAAATTGCGGGCGTTTGGACGGTTGAACCGTGGCTTTCTCGACTTATTCGAGAAGGGCAAGGAGAGCTATATTACCTGGATCAAAACAATTGGACAACCATTTTAGTCGCTTCCAAGCGATTTTGTACGGATCGTCCAGAGATAAGAATGGCTTTTGCCCAGGCGCACCAGGCATTAACCCGTTGGATTATCGAGCATGCGGAAGAGGCTGCCATCCGCCTCCAAGCAGAACTTAAACATCAAACAACGTTAGAGTTTCCAAAAGATTTGATATTGGCGAGTTTCCAAAGATTAACTTTTACGGATGAAATCACCAAAGATAGTTTCCACATATGGGTACAATGGGCCAAAAACAGTGAAGTGTTCAAAAATTTGTCAATCCAATGGGGAAATACTTTGGACCCATTATTTCAGTTTACAAATGCCATAAGTCCTAGCAATTAAAAGTACCTGCCATAAGTTAACTTAGATACCTGCATGGCCAAACAAATGATTGACTCACTCAGTTTTTACATTATTAGGACAGAAATTCATTGGTCTCAACCTCCAAAAATTAATTTAAAGACCTTTCACTTTGCACGTGGATAAAAGTTACCTGCTGAGTGATATTTGTAAAAAATCATTGAGCCCTAATGAAAATGAGTTAAGGTTAAATGATGATATTCGTAAGTGCTAAAGTTTAATGTAGCAAAATATAAAAAGATATGATACAAGAAGAAAAGTCCGATGCGGCAGAAACATCGGCTGTAGAAACAAACGTTACGCAAGAAGCGGTTGAGAAATCAACCAAAAAAAGCCAACATCGTTCTAACTTAAGAGGCCGTTGGAAACGTACGCACGATCGTGGGACACAAAATAATGCGCCCCAGAACATGCCTAAAGAAATCAAAACGAATGAGACCAAGTGCACGTGTGATAAATCTCGCTGCGAAAAAAAGCAAACCCCTATGCCTCTCATCCCATGCAGTGATTGTTTAAAAAGAGACAAGCAGCCAGAAGTGGGATACAACAAAGTAGCCTGCAAGCCGTGTTCGTTGATAAGTAAAGTGAAGCGATTTTTTTGTAAACTTTTTGGAGGAAAATGTTTAGAAGAAGACAAAAATTACCAAGACAACCATCCCTCTAAACGTCATTTTCGTGGCAACCGTCCTTATCACCGTCCAAGATCAAAAAATACTCATCGGCGACCTCAAGGTTAAGTCTTGATGGATAAAATTTTAATACAAGGGGGTACCTCATTGGAAGGTACGGTCCATATCAGTGGAGCAAAAAATGCAAGCCTTCTCATGTTGGCTGCCGTTTTATTAACGAATGAACCTTGTATTTTACGCAATGTTCCCAATTTGCGAGATGTTAATTTCTTTGTAAAACTTCTCAAAAGTTTAGGTGCAGAAGTTGAGCTTCTATCTCCTAACGTTTGGCGTATACAAGCCGAAAAGATTCACACAAATCCACCCTACGATTTGGTGCGTCAAATGCGCGCCTCCATTTGTCTTATGGGGCCTTTGACAGGCCGCCTTGGTCAGGCGGCATTACCTTTACCGGGTGGGTGCATTATCGGGAATCGTCCCATCGACTTGCACTTACACGGCTTAAAAAAGTTGGGATGTACCGTCGAATTAAAAAATGGCATTGTACATATTCATACCCAACAATTAAAAGGCAATCACGTTTTCCTGGGAGGACGCTTTGGAAGTACCGTTACGGGGACCGCCAATATTCTCATGGCGGCGACATTAAGTTCGGGGATTACGCGCATTGAAAATACGGCTTGTGAACCCGAAATTGTTGACCTTTGCCATTTGCTTACGCGTATGGGTGCCCGCATCGAAGGTATTGGAAGTCCTCAATTGATCATTTACGGCCAACCAAAGTTACACGGGGCTGACCATACCCTTATTGGAGATCGTATCGAAGCGGGGACTTTTCTTATTGCAAGCCTCATCACGAATGGTCATCTGATCATCGATCAATTTCATACGCAACATTTGGGAGCACTTTTGCATGTTTTGGAAAATTCAGGGGCAAAAATGAATATTAGGGCAGATCAAATTGAAGTTTTTCCCTGCTTGAGTCAATTGACTCCATTCGAAATTACCACCTTACCCTATCCTGGGTTCCCCACAGACTTACAAGCTCAAATGTGCGTATTGGCAGCTTGCATACCGGATTTAAGCTTACTTACGGAACGCATCTATCCCCAGCGCTTCATGCACGTCGCCGAATTACAACGGTTAGGCGTACACATCATCCTAGAAGGCAGCACGGCCATTGTTCAGGGTGGACAAAAGTTGTCGGGGGCAGACGTCATGGCTTCCGATCTGAGGGCAAGCGCGGCCCTCTATTTGGCAGGACTCATTGCTCGCGGAGAAACGCAGGTACACCGTATTTATCACCTGGACCGAGGCTACGAAAACTTCGAACAAAAACTGCAGGCACTCGGAGCCAAACTATGTCGCACCACCGAATAAATTTTCCCACAAAATATTTAACACTTGATAACTAAAATTTCTAGTTTTGACGGTATTTGCTCAGAAATTATCTATGACATATGAGCCAAGCGAAGCGTTCATACGGCTTCAATGCATGCTCCATTATCATGTTCAGCAACAACTCTGTCTCCTGTTGTAGGTACGTACACATGTTGTATCACTTGTCTGCTTCTTATCTTAATATCCTTACGTATTAGCGTGTTACCATAATTTTTATAAAAAGCTTTCGAATTCCTTCAATATCTTCTATAATAAGCCTACATGCTTTATTACTTGTGTCGTCTAGAAGATGTGTGGGGACCTTTGCGTCTATTTCGATACATCACATTTCGAAGCACCATGGCGCTTATCACCGCTTTATTGTGGTTATTTATTGTAGGCCCCAGGATCTTTGCCTGGTTACGCAAAAAAAATTGCAAAGATGTGGTGCGTTCCTCAAAAGAAATGCACGACATTGCGCAAATGCATTCCGATAAAGCTTCAGTTCCGACCATGGGCGGCCTTGCCGTTCTTTCGGGCGTACTGGTTGCTTGTTTGCTGTGGTTACGCTTCAACTGCTACGGTATCGGTACTTTGTGCGTAGGCTTATTGCTCGCCATTACAGGCATTATGGACGATTGGATGAAAATAAAGCACAGGCATAGTCGGGGCATAAAGAGTCATTGGAAGTGGCTTATTCAAGGTCTTGCCACATGGCTTATCCTCTATTTTTTACTACAAATTCCCGGAGTGGGGACAAAAATTGATGGGCTGTACGTGCCTTGCCTCAAAACCCCTCTTATGAGTTCTCTTCCGGCAATTTTTCTATTTCTCTACTGGTTTGCAGTTCTAGCAGGGACAAGCAATGCCCTTAACTTAACGGATGGCATCGATGGACTGGCAATCGGATGCAGCATCGTCGTCACTTTAACTTATGCGATTTTTGCCTACATCACGGGACATTCGCAACTAAGTGCTTATTTACATTTACCTTACCTCCCGGGCACCGAGGAATTATGCGTTTTATGCGCCGCCATTGCGGGTGCTTGCATTGGTTTTTTATGGTTTAACGCCCATCCCGCAGAAATTTTTATGGGCGATACGGGATCCTTACCCTTAGGTGCCTGGATTGGCTGTGTGGCACTCATGACGCAACAGTCCATCACCCTTATCATCGTAGGATTCGTTTTCGTCATAGAAGCACTGTCCGTCATATTGCAGGTACTCAGCTTTAAGTTATACCGAAAAAGAATTTTTAAAATGAGTCCTCTGCACCACCACTTTGAACTTATGCGCATTCCAGAATCAAAGATTATTGTTCGTTTCTGGATTGTTTCTCTGCTTTGCGCTTTATTGGGACTGATGACGCTCAAATTACGGTAAACTTGAATAAATGTATTGCGATTCGCGAAAATATGCTCGATTTCACATAAAATCTCATTAAAAGTAAACGTATGGATTTGTTAAATCGGTATCAGCAGTTGTGCGAGGAGATTTATCTCCTATTGTCCCAGGAAAACAACCTGTTGAAACAAGAACAAGTCCCTCATCAGCATTTGCTGCATACAAAACGTACTTTATTGTCTAAATTAGAATTCCTGACAGAACAATGCAAACAGGTGGAGAAAACGGGTGTTGAGGATAAAAAGCAAGCGCAGCGACTTCAGCAAAAGCTTATGAAAATCTTTATGCTCGATCGAGAAAATGAAAAAATGTTACTCGCCTTACAGATGAAACAAGCTGTACATTTGCCTTGCAAAAACGCTTCCTCTGCGCAGCTTCAAGACTTGCACGATTAGAAAGATGCTCATTGATTCGCATTGTCATTTTGAAGACTGGGTAAAAACAAATCAAATAGAAAAGATTTTAGCGGAAGCTTATCAACAAGATGTGCATAAATTCGTAGCCGTTGGGACCCAATTGGAAGATTGGCAAATTTATGCCTCACTTATCTCTCACTATCAATGTATTCAGTTCTGCGTCGGTTTACATCCGCTTAACATTAAAGACGATTTCGAGGTACAGTTGGAGCAACTTCCTACCTTCTTTTCCAACGCCGTTGCTATTGGAGAGATTGGCTTGGATTTTCACCAACTGCCTGGCAACAAAAGCGAACAGGTTGCGTACACAAAGCAACAAATCGTCGTCTTTGAAAAACAACTACGTCTCGCACAAAAATACAATATGCCGGTTGTAATCCACTGTCGAGATGCCCTTGAGGTTGTCTGTGAAGTTCTCAAATATACCCGTTTTGACTTTCACAGTGTGCTTTTTCACTGCTTCACGGGGACACCTCAAGAAGCTGAATATTTACTGACTGCGGGTGCTTTTTTATCCTACACAGGCGTTGTAACCTTTAAAAATGCACAATCTATTCAGAATACGCTTCTTGCGACCCCCTTGGATCGCATTTTAGTCGAAACCGATTGCCCCTATTTAGCGCCCGTACCCTATCGTGGTAAAATCAATACACCCGCATTATTACCTTATACCGCAAGGCATATTGCCACTTTAAAACAAATTGATTTCCAAACATTCTGTGAGGCGACTGCACAAAATACGCAGACATTTTTCAGGGCTCGCTGGTAATAAAAACTGAAACATAATCCGTAGGCAGCTTTGAATTTATTAGCGTGCGGAAATTTATTAGCGTGCGGATTATGTACCTCTTAAAAAGTTACACAGGTCTCATGACAAAATTTTCTGCAGGTCGTCAAACCTATTTGGTTATACTACTTCACCTTTACTTAATTTGTCACCCCACAAGTAATCGCTTTACCTATTATTATGGACGTATACCGCTCTGCAACATCGATAACTCTTTGTTAATTTGTATCCTTTGGATTCTTGTTGTATTGAATAAGAGTTGCCTAGGATCTCCTTATATCTCATAAGCCCTCAACTTCATCATTTCCAAATTCATGGTTTAAACGAGGGCTTCTCCGCATCTTTGGTTTTCGCCATGCTCCTTTTAAGAAGCATGGTTGATGACCTCCTGGGCAGGGATGCAGAAATAATAGAAGCTTTTATTATCTACGGAAGCAAATACGAGCCACAGGTGTCCATTTTTTATATCCATGAAAATGATACGGGAGCAGTCCGTTAGATTACCAAAACTATTGCCATCTTTGTCCGCGAATTCCCGCTTCGTTAACAGACGGACGTTATTACCAGCATCCAATCCATAGCGAGCAACACCGAGGACAAGGTGAGTTTTCTTGCCGGGGTAGCAGTAGGCGTAGATGATATGATTGTTATGTACGGCAAACATGTGGGTATTCTTATACAAGGTCGTAGCCGAAGTCGCCTCTGTGCTGGTTCCAGCTGTTACCGGAAAGACAGCAATGCAGTTTTCGGCTGATATAGGTCGACTACTACTGCCATGCCAAGCATAACTCGCAGGCCATGCGTAAAGGACTAAAACAACGTAGGATGTATTCCAACTGACGTAGGATGCATTCCATCGACCCCAAATCTCGTTCAAGCGCGACGTTTTGCTCATGGCCAACTGCAATGCAATCGTTTGCCCAGAATGCTGAATTGCGTTCAAATCATTGTGGTAACAACACGAGGCTCCCCATACATTTCCAGCATCATAGTAATTCATATATGGATTGTAATCGGCAAATGTCGTATCACCGGTCGACGGATTCGCCCTGTACCAAAAAGGATAATAATCATCTGAAGTTGAAAAATGATATTCATTTCCGACTTTCGTGATACGTGGTTCGATGCAATGCTTGTACGCTTCTTTCAATTCCCCCCTCCCACAGGAGTAATTGCCTAACCTCGAACCCGAATTATCAAAAACGTGATAATTCAAGTAGGTAACATCTGTAAGAAAGCCTCCAGTCCTGTATTCGTGTAGCCAATAGACGCTGGTTCTCCCCAATCCAACGTCGTAAATGGCCGTAAAGACATTCTTATTATAAGTTGAGGTCGTAAACTTTTCAAAACGCTCTGCCGCTGCATTCCATATCCTGCCAGAGGCAGTACCAGAAACCAAGAAACTAGAAGCCGCCACGGCAAGATCCGACTTTTTGATTCTTAGAAACAAAGGTCCTTCCACATCTCCACCCGAAGAAGTATTCCACCAACGAGAAGGTAAAACGTATACGATGGCATGTACGTAATCGGTAGTGCCATTGGCTTCCTGTGCCATGCATGGTTCCAACGGAATCCACGCTATTTTTGAAAAATTAGCATCCTCGTTGAATGAATTCATACGATTCGATGGCCAAGAATACTGACCTCGCCCAAGTCCGTCTTCAATGTAAACAGCGGTTCGACGTTTATCTCCAGT
>JAISBA010000018.1 GCA_031266455.1 Puniceicoccales bacterium | reverse complement strand
TGAAAGGGATCTGAACATGCGCGTTGCCATTTTGTCTTTCTATGAACCCTTTTTCGATCAAAGAGGCCATGTCTCTCAACATTTCCGACGGTCTTGTGTCATGTATATTGATGGCAACGGATGTGGCGAAACAGGAGCCCACTTTTCCCTGCCTCAAAGGTGACAATAGGGCCGCCAGCGCTGCCTGCTGAGCTTCTTTAGGCGTAATAGGGGCACCCGGTGGAAGCCCAAGCGTTTCTCGTATGGCCTGATGTGCAACCGGCGAAATCCCATTTCTTCCAATATTCATTAACTGCTCTCGTAAGCCTGGGTCATGCTGTAATCTATCCAATTGTTGTGCGAAGAACGCATTGTTGATACCGGGAAGCATTCGACCTTCTGCAAGCATGGTTTTTAATCCCAATATGAACCCCTCGTTGGCCAATTGGCCTGGTGCCGTAATCAAATGCTTCGCGATTTCGGCAGCGCCTTGGGTTGCACGCGTAAGCCCATCGGTAGCCGGATTGGATTGCATCGCATAATGTATCTGATTCGATGCATTAGCCACAGGATCTGTATTTGAGAGTTGCCAAAAACAGCGTGTGCATTCAACAAAAGAACTCTTTCCTTCTGCCAATAAACTTGAAAATTCTTGTGATCGTGAATTTTGCTCTAATCCCGAAAGATTTGACAGAAATTGCCTGGCCCCTATGGGATTATTGGTAGCAGCGTGAGCGAAAGCCAAAACCTTGCTGGGATCTTTTGCGTGTCCGACCAATTCACATAAGACTTGTTTTTGCGCTTCATTGGGTTGCAAAGATACCATCATGCTGTTCCAAGCTGCTCCCAAACGCTGCGCTTCAATAGGATTTTTATGGGCCAAGTTTTGTATTTCTTGTTGGAAGGGTTGTATTAATTCTTGAAATTGCCCTTTGGCCAGACGGGCCCGCCCTATAGCTTCGTTGACGGTTATGGGTTTCTTGTTCCCAATCAGTGAGGCTAGAACCTTTTCACTAACGAAGGATCCATAATCCCGTTTCAGCATAGCTTGCAATTTAAAAAACGCATCACCTTCTTGCGGAAAAGATGATTTGAATGTAATCCAGTTGCAAAATTTCTCAAACGGCGTTGCCTTTACCGCTAGTTGACCCTTAGAATCTACTACGAGTTGACGGTTTCCGAACCCTTTCCCTTGCCTTTTTAGATCTTCCAACTGGCCGAGAAGTTGATCGCTATTAAGTTGATTACTATTACTGTTGAGAGGTGTTCCGCCGATGCTCATGGAAATTAGATTAAATTTTTCAGTATGGAAGTTAGATCCGGTTCAATAACATCCGCCGAATTTGCCAATGGCTCGTCTTGTTGTAATTGTTCAAGTGCCTCCGACCAAACCATTACGGTTTCCAAAAAAGTGGTTAATCGTGTTTCAAAGGTTTGTAAATCGACATTGGCGGGGATATGGTCCAACAATGATGCCGTCGAAGTCCCTTTGTCAAAAGCCAGTGTGCCGCCCTTGGTGCCAATCCAAAAAAGGTTTGCCTGCAGTAACAGTAGCGCGATCTGAGGTACGGAAGGTTTTTTTATAACGGCTAATTCGCTTGAGAAAATGATGTCACCCGTTTTTACGTCCACCTCCAAAGCAATGCAGCAACCGTTGTCGAGCTGAATTTGAAACGCATTGTTTGCCAAATTCTCGACAATGTCGTCCTGCGACATATTCAGTGAACTTAAAAAATCCTTCAGCAAATCATTCATCAGAAGTTTTTAAGTAAGGTAACAAATTGTAAAAAATTTCACCTTTTGGATCTTTGAGAGGGTATTGGGATTCCACTCGGTAGGGTACCTTGGTATAATTATCTTGTACGTAGAAAATAAGCTTACCCTCCGAGGTATAAGGGGGCTGTATTTCGGATAAATCAAAGGGACCAAAGTTGGCACACGGATGAACGTGTTCCGTTCCTACCGTTTTCATCCAATCCGCATAACTTGCTTTGTAAGATTCGATATCTTCCAGGTAACTGAATGAAACGCCGGTGTGGATGAAGTTGACGACTTGGCAATAAATGGTTAAAGTTTCAGGCTTTAATAGACCCTGGGCTTGTTTAAGCAACTCAGAAAAATTATCGTAAAGTTTTTCATGATGTTGCACCCAACGTTGATTACTTGTTTCATCGCAAACGCACGATAAGGTTTCCACCTTATCGTAATTGAACTCATATACCGTAAACATATAATTATTCTATTTGTTAAAATTTTTTGAAGCAAGCACATTGTGAGAATGTTGCTTACCCGTAGATGAAAGTGAAAGATGTGCGAGCACACCATTTCGTATTTTACCTGGCTGTTCGTGATTAAAAGTATCCATAAATACAGACTACTCCCTAAAAGAGGACCCGAGGATCGTCTATAATCTGGTATCCACCGTATCCATCAAAGCTACTTTCAGAACAAGAAGGCTTAAAGTCATGTTTACCGGAATCATAGCGTATCTCTTCTACTAGACCGAATTGTTCGGTGATGGGATTAAATTGTATCCCCCAGTGAACTGGATTGCCATCATCTTCCCAATTGGTATCTGCAAACATCATTTTGGGGCATTGGTACGCCAATGTCGCCATGATGTTTTCTTGCAGCGTGGCGTCAGGTATCTCTGGAAATTCTTGCTTAAGGGCTTCGTAGGCTTCTTTTGCAAGGTCGGCATAGGAAATCTTGCCTTGCAGTTTATCTGCAATACGGTTAAAGACTTCCTTTAAAGCAGTCTTTGAAGGAGCATCGTTTCCCGATGCAACAACGTAATACTCTAAATCGCTAAAAAATTGTAACATTTGTTCATCCTTCGGGTCCAATGTCTTGGCCAGCATAGGTTCCACTAGCTGTTGCCTTAGGAAAGCCTGTCTTTTCTCCGGCGATTCCCATGCACCCGTTAGAATACCTTTCTGTAAGATGGGGTCGTTGAGGCGCATGTTAAATGCATGTCCTTGATTCCCCATGGGTGCATACGATGGTATAGGAACACCTCTTTGTTGCGCTTCGAAAGCAATTTTACCCGCAACATTCAAAAGTGTATTTGGTAAATTTTGAAAGCCTTTTGCAAACGTTTGATGGAGGAGGTCCTGTATATCGTATTGTACTTTAAGAATATTCACTACATATCCACCATCTAAATTTGCCAATAGCTCAGATGTACGCGAGTCAAACTTAGCATTTACCTTCAACTTTTTCCCCGCAAACTCGTTAAGAACCTCGTGCAACTGTTCAGCCGTCTGTACTTCGAATTCCTTACCACTGTGTGGAGAAGTATAGGTGAGTGCAAAAGCTCCAGTCTCGCTGTGTCCATCTGTTGAAGTTATCGTTTTATTCGCATCAAATTCAAACCCAACTTGGTTCATGAAGTTAGTAATACTTTTAGAATCTAGTACTAGCCCTGCAAGGCGATGAAGTTTCAAATTTAGCAAGGAGCATGATTGACTTTCTGCAGACGTAGCTAAAGTGTACTCCCAACAACGCAGTAATGGGTTTCCGGTGATTTCTGGTTTTTGTTGGGAAGAAGCTGCTTGATTCCCCGTAGGAATGGAAGCTGCTTTGCTTTTAAATATGCTTTGATTGAAAGGGATCTGAACATGCGCGTTGCCATTTTGTCTTTCTATGAACCCTTTTTCGATCAAAGAGGCCATGTCTCTCAACATTTCCGACGGTCTTGTGTCATGTATATTGAT
>JAISBA010000017.1 GCA_031266455.1 Puniceicoccales bacterium | reverse complement strand
ATCAATATACATGACACAAGACCGTCGGAAATGTTGAGAGACATGGCCTCTTTGATCGAAAAAGGGTTCATAGAAAGACAAAATGGCAACGCGCATGTTCAGATCCCTTTCAATCAAAGTATATTTAAAAGTCCTACGCAGATAAACACAGCTTCTGTTTCTAGGAGGAGCCAAATGGCTTCTTCCTCTCAACAAAAACCAGAAACCACAGGAAATCCATTGTTGCGTTGTTGGGAGTACACTTTAGCTACGTCTGTAGAAAGTCAATTGTGCTCCTCGAAAAATCAGAAGCTTTGCCCCATTGCAGATCGAATATTAGGTCCTAAAAATGCTAGTAAATTCATGCGGCATGTCAGTTTTGAGTACGATGCGAGTAAAACGATAACTAGTTCAGTAGATGGAAATAGTAAGACTGGAGCTTTTGCACTCACCTATACTTCTCCACACAGTGGTAAGAAATTCGAAGTACAGACGGCTGAACAGTTACACGAGGTTCTTAACGAGTTTGCGGGAAAAAAATTGAAGGTAAATTCCCGGTTTCGGTCCGATGTGTCCGCATTTTTTGAAGGACTACATGGCGGAAGGTTAAAGAATATTCTTCGGGTACAATGCGGCCTGCAAGACCTTCATGAAACAAAGGTAAAGGACCTTCAATCTTTACCAGATGCACTTTTGGGGATTGCGGGTAAAATTGCTTCAAAAGCGCAACAAAGAGGTGCCTCCGTACCATCGTATGCACCCATGAATAACCAAAGACATGCGTTTAACATGCGTCTCAACGACCCTATTTTGCAGGAAGGTATTCGAACGGGCGCATGGGAATCGCCGGAAAAAAGGCAGGCTTTCCTAAGGCAACAGCTAATGGAGCCTATGCTGGCTCCCACATTGGACACAAACGATGCACGATCCGCAAGTTCAATGTTACAATTTTTTAACGATTTAGAGAATCGCTTTGCTGCATTAAAGAAGCATGCGCCTTCAAAGACTGCACTAAAGGAAGTCTTCGGCCGTATTGCAGATGAACTGCAAGGCAAGGTTTCCTATGCCGACCTTGCAAAAGCAGCCTACAAAGCCCTTAAACAAGAATTTCCAAGGATACATGACGCCGCGCTGCAAGAAAACATCATGATGGCATTAGCCCCCAGGTGCCCTCAAATGATGTTTGCGGACACCAATTGGGAGGATAATGGTCGGCCAGAACATTGGGGTATGCAATTTAATCCCATCACCGGACAATTTGACGTTTTAAAAGGGATACTCGATGATTCTGGTAAATACAACTTCGTGCGTTCTGAACTCCCGGGTAAATTTGATGAATGTCGGATTATAGACGATCCTCGGATTCTCTTTAGGAGGTAACTAACGCTTTAATGCGTTCTTTTAAGATTTGAAGAGAATAAATTTTCCTGCGTTTATCTTTTGATTGCTAAATTGTATCAAATAAACTCAAGACTTTGGGATGAAATGCCTTAAAGCTTGAAAGCGTATCCTAAAGATATCCAGTGTATGGACTTACAAAACCTCGAACAGATGGATATAGCTTTCAAGTGCTCCGTGAACTGTATCGCAGAAATTTAAGTCTACCTGTAGGTTTCTATTGCGGATATACTTGATAACACTCGCCCTTTTACGGTTTCTAAACTCCCTCCGCAGGATATTTCTACAAATGGCAGCGACTTTTTTAAGAATTGCAACGCAACGTACGTTTCTTTCATAAATAAAGCGTATCTCTGCTTTGCGATCGCAGGATCAAGGTCTGTAGAACGAACCTCTTTTACGACACCCTTGCCACTTTGACGAACACGCTCATTGTGTTGCAAAGCTCTCAATCCACGATGCAATTGCCGATGGACACTTTCTACTTCATCTAACATGAGTACAACAACAGAAAAATAAGCCGCAATATGTTTCCCTTTAAAATGATCCCGCAGCCAAACAACACTCTTCGCTTGCCCCAAAGTACGTGGAAATCCATCTACCAGCACACCTGGACTGTAAATCGGATTCATTAGACCGTCAAATACCGATGAAACAACGGTCATATCGTCCAAGAGAAAACCTCGATTGATCTTTTCACGCATTTTCGGATCATTCAGAAGACTACTGGCAACAAGAGGTTTCTCGTACAACTTAAAATGGTTAATGATATAACTTTCATTCGTTCCTTTGCCTGCTCCAGGAGCTCCGCTCAGCCAAATAATTTTCCTAGGTACACGTTCAACAAATTGTTCTCGTTCGCCTAGTTTTTTTAAAAACAAATCCAATTCTTTACTATTGTTCTTAGAGCTCATACTTTACTTTTATCCTCAATCGTTAGTTTAATCCCGTTCGTTCATTAAAAAACATATTTACATCCTTGGGAAGCAATTTTTACACCAAGAAATCTATAAAAACGTTTTTTAATCCGAACAGATGAAAATAAAATCTATAAAAACAAGCACATATGCGCACACCACAAAAGCTCAATTTCTACAGCAGCAAGATAAATCTTGATTTTTAATCCCTTGCGTCATTCGCGTAAGTGCGCATGTTGC
Organism: Puniceicoccales bacterium; assembly: GCA_031266455.1. Classification (GTDB taxonomy): domain Bacteria; phylum Verrucomicrobiota; class Verrucomicrobiia; order Opitutales; family UBA9783; genus CABUVL01. Next base: position 43,471 of record JAISBA010000017.1, on the reverse strand, counting down.
GTGTAATGCTTTGCAATTTGATAACAACGCGACATCCTTTCGTACTCGGCAACGACATCCTTTGCATCCATTTTTACATTTTCCAAACGACACTTTTGCAGATACCAATAAGTATCCCGATGCATGTATTTTCCAAGGGTATCTATAACGTCTTCGTCCACATACTGCCACGACAAAGTGGTTCGAAACTCGTATCGGCAGATGGGCATGCTTAAAAGCAGCTGTATAGATTCTTCAATCGTGGTCCCTATGGTATCTTTACCCTCATTCACCAACTCAACGTAACGGCCGGGAACCGTCTTCAAATCCATCGCAAAGTAATCAATTCGATCCGCCAGTAAACGAATTTGATCCGGATGACTCCCATTCGTATCCAATTTTACCTTTAAGTTCATTTCCTTAAACAGAGAAACGAGATAAGATAAAGTCTCCGGATACAATGTCGGTTCCCCACCAGTGATGCAAACCCCCGTTACAAAACGCCGACCTGCATCCTTTAAATAGCTTACAATATCCTTCAAAAACACGCCCTCCCTGTGTACGGATGCGAGCAAATTTTTGTTATGACAATACGCGCAATGAAAATTGCAGCCCGGCATAAATACCACGCTGCAAACTTCTCCAGGATAATCTACCAACGAATGCTTTAGGAACCCATACCGACGCATGTTTTGATTGCTTCCGTATCATTAATAACCGTGGAACCATCCGACTTCTGAATAACCAATGCAGGTAAATTGCGAATTTGGTATCGTTTGGCCACCTCTAAACCTACCTCTTCCGAGACATTAATCCATTGACCGCCAAAGTCTTGTTCTTTTAAAAATTGTTTAAGAGGTTTGCATTTTACGCATGTATCGCTGTAAAAAAACAAACGACCTACCGCTCCGTCCGAGGCATTGGGCAAGCAAGATGCATTGTCGGATGGATAAGGAGAACATTGGGGCAACGAACCGCATCCATTTAAGTCTCCGATGACGTAAGTTTTACGTGCCTTAAACTCTTCCTTTTTCCCCTTATTCCAAAAGGAAACGGCACGATAATATCCCGTGATACGACTGTAAATTTCCATTTCTTTACCGCACTGCGGACAAAATTCTTTTTGTCCAACAAAACGGCCGTGATCTTCGCAAACGGAGAAAGTGGGTGCAATGGAAATGTAAGGTATACGGAAATTGTAAACGATTTGACGTACCAATTGCTTACAAGAGGCTGCATCCGGTAAAGATTCTCCCAAGAATACGTGAAAAACGGTTCCTCCCGTATACTTGGTTTGCAATCCTTCTTGCATTTTAAGCGCTTCGAATACGTCTTCCGTGTAATCTACCGGAAGGTTTGAAGAGTTTGTGTAGTAAGGATCTTCTCCCCCCGATTGAATGATGTCCGGATACATCTTTTTATCAATTTTTGCCAGGCGATAAGAGGTTCCTTCGGCGGGGGTTGCCTCTAAATTGTACAAATTACCCGTCTCTTCCTGAAATAGAGACAAACAATCTCGCATGTGCAATAAGACCTTTTCGGTAAACCGATAGCCTTTCTCCGAAGCAATCGATTGTTTCAAAAAGTTTAAACAACATTCGTGCATGCCCACTAAACCGATGGTTGCAAAGTGATTGTTAAAGCTGTGCAAATAGCGCCGTGTATAGGGAAACAGTCCCTGCTGCATCAATTGCTGAATGGTCTTGCGCTTACATTCCAAAGAATCTTTTGCCAAATGCATTAACACATCCAATCGGGCAAAAAATTCTGCTTCATCTTTGGCCAAATAGCCGATGCGAGGCATATTTAAAGTTACCACACCGATAGAACCCGTAAATTCATCTGCGCCAAATAATCCACCCCCCCGACGGCGCAGTTCTCTCTTGTCAAGTTGCAGGCGGCAACACATACTGCGAACATCCGAAGGATTCAAATCAGAATTGATAAAGTTTTGGAAATAGGGAGTCCCATACTTTGCCGTCATTTGAAATAAAAGATCGGCATTTTCACTGTCCCAATTGAAGTCCTTCGTAAGATTGTAGGTAGGAATTGGATACGAAAAACCACGGCCATTCGCATCTCCGGCAATCATGACATCCAAAAATGCTTTGTTAAACATGTTCATTTCTTCAGCGCAATCCCCGTAAACAAAACCACCCTCTTTTCCGTCTATCATAACGGGTTTGTTGGCTAAATCAGCTGGGCACACCCAATCCAAAGTAACATTGGTAAAAGGCGGTTGCGTACCCCAACGCGAAGGGGTATTTACGCTGTAGATGAAACTCTGAATATGTTGCTTAACTTCTTTGTAGGATAAATTTTCACTTTTAATGAATGGAGCCAAGTAAGTATCAAAGCTTGCTAAGGCTTGCGCACCTGCCCATTCATTTTGCATGGTGCCAAGAAAATTAATAATGTGCCAAATGGCTGTAGAAAAATGTTTAGCAGGCTTTGAATTGATTTTTCCGCAAACGCCACCAAACCCTAACTCGAGCAACTGGCGCAAGCTCCACCCCGCACAGTAGCCGGAAAACATAGACAAATCATGCAAGTGAAGATCGCCTTCCTTGTGAGCGTTTGCAACACGTTCATCGTAGATGTGATGCAACCAATAGTTGGCCGTAACGGCACCGGCGTTGTGCAATATCAATCCTCCCAATGAATAATTGCTGCTGCTATTTTCATTCACACGCCAATCCGTTTGGTCCAAATATCCTTGCATGGTCTTTTCTATGTCCAAAACAAGCGCTTTACCTTCTCGCAAACGGTAGCGTTGGTTGCGGTACAAAATATACGCCTTGGCAACGTCCCCATAGTTTTCTTCAATGAGCGTCTTTTCAACCAAATCTTGAATTTCTTCAATGGTTGGGATCGTCCGATCGCCGTAACCCGCGTTGAGTCGGATTACCACCTGATCGGTTAAACGTTGTACGGTACTTCCACATGGCTTTCCTTGTATCGCCAAAAACGCTTTATGAATCGCGTTGTAAATGCGATCTTCCCGGAATGGTATGACCGCACCATCTCTCTTAATTACTTGACTTGTAGACATAATCTTAGGACCTTTACCATGCTCTCAGTGCCAAATATTACCTTACAATGTAATATGAAATTTTTTCATGATATACCCTTACCCAGAATTTTCACTAAAAATCCATCAAAATAACAGCAACCCACACTTACGAAAGAACACAATTTTAAGGAATAAAGATAGGATCTCATATACAATTTTTTGAATCAAGGTTTTTTATAAAAAAATTGTAAAGTCTCATGTTTACTTGCATGACAGTCTTTTAAAACACAATGTTGGACGAAAGTAAGTTTTGTGTACGATACCGCTTGACTCCATAAAAAACACCTCTAAAAAAACTTGCAATTAACCTTGAAATACCCACTGTTGTTATCAGCGTCCCGTTCGTCTAGCCCGGTCAGGACACTGGGTTTTCATCCCAGCAACAGGGGTTCGAATCCCCTACGGGACGCCAGTTTGTTAGATAAGTCCATGCATTCAAATATAGGGACCTTCTTATCTCATAAGCTTAGTGACAATACCGATTAAATCGAGTTGCACACAAAATTTCCGCTTTCTTTGAATTGGGCACGATAATTGCTAATGTAACCGAGGTAAAAACGGTTAAAAATGTCTATCTATTCATCATCGTTTTCTCCAATGCCGTATTCAGGTGGCCAAATTAACACCGGGGGACCTACACGGAATATACTAAATGAATTCTTTGCGAGCGTGAATGACCCGATAGGTTTGAGAAATTTAGCTGATGAGTTGAATGGATATGGTTTGAAGCCAGGGCAAGTTCAACAAATAGTAAAAATGTTAGAGTCGCAAAGTGGCACTGCGTTTCCAACACATATTATAAATAATGCAAACATACCCTATAGTCCGATATCACAGCATCGATTGTTAGACATTATATTGCACGTTACCATGTTTGAGGATGGTATCCAACAGCTATTAAATTTGGCAGAGTTGTGTCAATGTAATGGTTTGCACCTATGTTTCTTACAACACGAGAAATATTGTATTAATGCTAGCTATCCTCAGAAGATTGATAATATTGACCATAAGATGTTATATATCATGTTGCCTGAAGATCCTGAGACATTTTGTCGTGAAGCCTCATTAAATAAAGCAACTATGGTAAATGGCGAATTACAGATTGAACGAGTAAAACTCATGGAGTTGTTAAGATCTTTTGATAAAGTAGATGGGTATTTGGTAGGGCATGAATTATCTCATGCAATAGCCTTTGCAATCTGTTGTAATTTGGTTCCAGAGGATTTAGGAAACGCGGCACGAGACACCCATCGAAAAATAAAAACCTTTTTCAATGCTATATGTCAACAATTGACACCTGAGGCTGCAGCGTTATTGCACGAACATACGGAGATATTAACGTCGTTACTCAGAGGAGCCTTATTCCAAGATGGAGATGAAGCTAGAAATGTGCTTGGATTAGAGATAAATGAAAGTTTTGATAGAGGTAATGAGTGGATTATTAGTGAGTATGATTTCTTGTGTGAACTCACAGATTATAAGCATACACATCAATTACATATACGGATGCCTTATTCCCCTAACCGACCGACTTCTTCCCCTAAAATATGTATGGCATTACTTGCATTGATTTTTATACTCAAAGAGCAATCGCTCACTGATAGTAACGTAAAAATCGATCTTCCTGATCCTGTTATGCAGAAACTTAAGGCTACTTTAGAAGAATTCGCAACGGCTAAGCAAAATGCGGAAATGATACGGCAGCAATTAAACGGTAGCGGTTATAAAGTACAATTTATTCTAGGCGACGGCAATGATGGGTTTTATGCTATTTTGGATGCACTTACCCCAAGTGATGGTCTTATGTCGCCTTTATTGTAGAGTCTCACAAGGCAGCGCCCAATGGCAGGCAGCAGCAGATCTGCGCTACGCGATTGCTGACTTAACTGGTAATCAACATATTAGAAACATGATTACAACACCACTAGGCACTGAAGCTCAGCAGATGGGATTTAATGCCCTACCGAAGGTTGCTCAATATCTGCGTGAACACTACCATAAACCTTTGGTTGTGATAGATACAACTCATACTCCTCAGCCTCAGTTTACTTATTATGATCAAAATGGTAATCATGGCCTTGCAACTACTTTCCAAGCGGCTTTAGGCGCAACCACAACTAGGCCTGAGGAAACGCGTATTGTATTGCAATACAGCTCTGGTCACTGGAATTCCGTTATTGATCCAAACGCCCAACATCCCGTTGATGATTCAAGCGGGGGTTGTACATGCTTGCCCGTTTAATCGCCATCCAAAACTAAAGCAGAAGACATTGTTTCCGTCTTAATGATGGCTTAACTTGCTTTTTTTTAGATGGTTCAGATTGAATCGGTTGAAATGTAATTCCTTTTATAGCTTCTTCAATGTCAGGACCTTGAAGATTGGCTCTGCTGGAGCATAGATATCGCAGTTCTTTTTCAAACAAAATTAGAAAATGACTTATTTCTTGCGTAGTATTTTCCTCCATAGGGATTTTGTTTTCACACAGAAAAACTAACCAAAAGGCTACTTCGTAGCAATCTTTGTAACACCGATCATTGTGCTGCAAGTATCTATCAATGAGATCAAAAAAGTCCCCTGCAAAATAACCTATCTGTGAACCATAGCTACGTTTTGATCATAGCTACGTTTTGATTCTTCAATATGCCAAAGACTTATTTTGGCATCACCACTTTGTAAATGCCTTTTTTCTAATTCCTTAAAAAATTGATAACTTTCGTCATTCATATGCAGGGTATAACAAACAGGCGCTCCAGAACATGAAAAGGCGTGGGCGCCGAAAAATAAGTAAAGAAGGAATTTGCAAGTTTTCATGGACTTTATCAATATGATTTAAAAAATTTATGTCAAGTAAAATTTCTAATTTTGTTAACGCTAGGAGATTTTCATAAAAACCTCTCAATCCTCACGCAATTTAACTTAATTTCTTAAAATCAACGGAAAGGACGGCATTGAAACAATATGCGTGTTGCGTATTGCCCCCTTTGCGGTCGTTACTTGCTTATTCAAAATTAAAGTTTTGAAACATGTGCGTTATGGGTGTAAAAAGGCTCAATATTAGAACAATGATCAGCAGCGCAATCAATATTAAACAGATGGGCTCTAACCACTTTATAAATTGAGTAAGACGACGGTTATAGAGCTGCAAATAATGTTGCGATAAACTACTTAAAACAGATGACAGGCACCCTCCCAATTCGGCCGATTGCAAGGTTTCTACAAAAAAATTAGGCAGTCCATCGAGCGCTACCGACAAAGGGGTCCCATTCTTGAGATCCTGAACGATGTTTTCCGCATCCAAGGGTTTGTAGGTTAAGCACGCGAGACTCAATCGAAGACTTTCTAACAAGTACACCCCATTTTTTAGTAGAGCCGAAAAATTCATTGCAAATAATCCCAGTTGTAATGGTTCCGCAAAATAACTATATCTGGGTAATTTGGGTGCTATCTGCGCCATCCATGGATTCAGCGAACGCCTGAAGGCAATGCAAAACAACATCCCACCCAAAAGTATGAACGGGAAGAATAAAGTGATACACTCTCCAAAAGAAAAAATCATTTTCAAAGTCCAAGAAAAGACGATATGCTGTGACGTAAGAAAAGTTTTAAACTCTGGCAAAACGTAAAAGCATAGAATCAATAATACTCCTGTCGCCAACAACATAACGAATGCCGGATACATAAAACTGTTCACAACCTGCTTGCGAATTTGCACTTTCAATTGTAATTGGTCTAACCAGCACTGAAGTCCACGCTGCAAATATCCTCCCATCTCCGCACACTGCACCAGTTTAATGTGTTGGCCTTCCACCCAATTTTTTGGAAGTTGTTGAATCACTTCGTAAAAAAATCGACCCCATTTTAATTGCGTTAGGGCTCCTCTTAAAAAGGTACCTTGTAATTCTTGCATCGGTATTGCGCTTATGGAGGTAAGCGATTGCATCAAGGTACGCCCACTTTGCATAACCAGCACGATGCGCTCCAGCAACGTAAGCCATATGCGCAAAGGCATAAACTTTTTATCGCTCCTAAAAAAATTAAACCTAAAGCACTTTGCAAATAGGGATGAAAAATGGATAGAAAATAAACAAAGGGGCCACAAATCGGCCGCCAATAACGTACGTACTCCTTTTAAGTGACTACGCGAAAGAAAAAAGCCACATCGATCCTTCCCGTCGGGCGTAAGCGCTTTATAAAAAAACAACATTTTTCAAGAATCTAGCCGTAAGCCTTGACCATCGCACCTATGCTTGGGAATCTGCCGCAATATTGGGGGCAACATCCTTCTTTTTTTCGTTGTCCGGAGTGCCTCCATTTTCATTGTAGCCAACGCGCGCGTGCAACATATTGAGCAAAGTAAATTGAAAACTCTTTTTTAATTGGTCGATTTCCTGCAAAGTAACACTGCATTCGTTGAACTGTTCGGCATGAATTCTTTCTTTCACGATATCATCGATCAACTCGGCAATTGCCTGCGCACTTACCCGTACCAAACTTCTACTGGCTGCTTCAACCGCGTCTGCGAGCGAGATAATCGCACTCTCCTTGAACTGAGGCTTTGGCCCATCGTAACGAAAAATCAAAGGATCCACAGGCTCGCCATTTGTCTCTTGCAAACGTAAAGCTTTTTTATAAAAATATTGCATAATGGTATTGCCGTGATGTTGCTGAATGACGTCTATAACGACCTTGGGCAGATTATAACTTTTGGCCAATTCTATCCCTTCCTTAACGTGACTTTTTAAGATGACGGCGCTCATGGAAGGAGGTTGATGCTCGTGTGGATTTTCGCCTTCTTTTTGATTTTCGGTAAAATACTCAGGCTTAACCAATTTGCCGATGTCGTGATAAAGCGCGCAACAACGACATAACAACGAATTTGCACCAATTTCATTGGCCACCTTTTCTGCCAAAGTAGCTACCATCAAGCTATGATGATAGGTTCCGGGAGCTAGCATTTGTAATCTTCTCAACAGAGGATGATTGTAGTCCGTCAGCTCTAAAAAGGTAATATTGGTCGCACATCCAAAATTTCTTTCACAAATAGGTAAAAGGCACATCACCAGCAGTAAGGTCACAAAACAATTCACAAAAATTGCCGATACCTGCTGGCAGCATATTAACCATCCCAAATGTTGTGCGGACAAACTATAGAAAACCGTTAATAGGGCCAACAGCGAATAGGATACTAGGCAATGCCTTGCCAAATCTTTTTTCAAGTAAATCTTACGACATAGGTAAACGATGAGAAGTCCTATTAGCAAATCCAGGAAGAAATACTCTAACCCCAAATAAATGATGAAGTTTTTTAAACTTACAATAAAAAATGTACACATGAATCCTCCCAACATATCCACCAAGGGAGCAATGAGTAAACTTGCTAAAAATGTTGGAGGTAAAAACGGAACCAAAGCAAAAAATAGCAGCTTATCAGAACCAAAAACATGGTAGCAGAGTAAACTCGTACCCCTAATCAAGACAATGTTAAGCAGTAAAATAAATGCAGTTATCCACAGGTAACGGGAAGATTTTTTAATTTTTGTCGGCAATAACTGCAAGCTTAACACGGTACAAACGTAAAGTAAGCAAACCAAAAAAACTTTTTTAGTCATCATCGCATTGAACCCGAGTTGATAACTTTCGGTTTGCACCAGCTTGTCTTGATAGGCAACAAAACATTCGTATACCTCCGGCGTAACCACTTGTCCGCTATCTACGATGGGTTCACCTTTGCGAACACGCACTAAAACATTGGGTGTCTTGGCAACAAATTGATCAATTTTATCCTCGGTTTTTTGTTGATCATAAATAACATTGGGAACTAGGCCGAATTTTAAAACGTGCATTAGGGCATTGGCAACGTCGTATTCGACATCCATGACAAATAAGCTCATGCGTAGGAACCGCAATGCGTTTCCTTTCGTCTGCAAATGCACCAGAGAATCATCTTTTTGAGAAACGCTTACGTAAGAGTCAGCGTTTACCTGATGTCCAAATTCGTTGTCGTCCAAAATGCCTTTCTGAACGATTTCTTGCAGGACAAAAATGCCTTCTTCGATTAAACGATTACGCTGCAAAACTGTCGAAATTTGCAGCAAGGTATTTAAATCTTCTGGTTGTAAAACTATATTATACTTTGAATCAAATGATTCCACAAGTGAATCCAGTGCCGATGGTTTTTCTTGCGCATTTGTTAAAGTGGAAATTTTATTTAATCGTGCTTTTAATATTTCTATTCTTTGGCAAAATTGATGAAATTTTTCCAAATCTATTTTGTAAACGGGCGTCACCATTTGACGTCGCTGCTCACGTAAGGTTTTTGTTTTGAGATCACTTTCGTATTCAAAGTCTATAACCGAGGTAATACTGACCTTTGCGATGTGATTTAAAAACAATTGGGGTCCTATGGGAATTTGTTTCCAAAACGAAATAAAAATAACGGCCAACAGAAACGTGCATCCATAAAATACAATGCGTAATTTTTCACACAACTTTTTCTCTCCCGACACGATGCCACGTAATCGTTTATGCCGAATTTCTATGCTCTGCTCTTTCTTGGACTTTTTTCGAAAAAATAACATGCTCACAAAAAAGTTGATAATCGTTTCCACATTTCATCTAGAGCGATTGGCAAAACCCTTACATCCCCCACAATGGGCATAAAATTGGTATCACCATTCCATCGGGGGACTATGTGGACGTGCAAATGTTGTGGAATCCCCGCACCCGCCGCCACTCCCAAATTAATGCCTACATTCATGCCATCGGGCTCAAGCGCCCGTCGCAATAAATCTTCGGCGAAGGCAGTCAATTCCATCAAATCGGTACGTTCTTCCCTAGATAATTCGTTCAAAAACGGTACGGGTCTGTAGGGAATGGCTAAAACATGTCCCACGTTATAGGGAAATGCATTTAACATCAAATAACAGTATTTTTGACGCGATAAAATAAGGGTTTTCTCATCATTATTCTCTTTGGGTAATGCTTCAAAAATTGCCTTTTGCTGTGCTTTTGGCGCTTCCAAATATTGGAAACGCCAATACGCGTGTAGCCTTTCCATTCCCTCAGTATGGACGAGGTTTCATTTTTTGTCTACCTTTATTTCCTTCAATCGAATGCGAATGGGTCATCCCAATCTTCATACGAAACAGCTCCTGAACCTTGAGGGTTGGATGGAGGCGGAAGTTGCCATGTTACACTTTTTAAAGGATCTGCTGCTGTTGGAGAATGAACCGTTGTTACCGTTTGATAATGTACACCTTCCTGATACACAACGAGTGTATTCGGAGTTAACAATGCAACAAATGCTTCTAAATTATTCGCAACATGTGCATGCCCATGTTCATCAAAAAAGCGAAAACCCTCACCTGCAACGATCACTCCTATGGGGCGTTGTAAATATCTGGCAAAATGCTGAAAGTCTTCTGTGTCGATCCAGTGTGCTGTATCTCCAGCAGCCGTAGCGGGTGTTCTGATGCGATCAAGCATTGTGTCTTTTTTGGCTTGCAGCATTACTGGAGCGATCACCCTAGCGGCAACCAATCTTCTGAGTTCTTGCATCTCGTGTATTCTTGCATCCCTTTCACCCAAGTAATTAACACCCGGATTTATTCCTTGCAACAAAGCCCATACGCCGCAATTACCATCCCCAGGGACATTTTGTAAGGTATAATGTAGGCATGTCGGTACTGCAAATAGTGGCCAAGAATGAGACGAACGAATAACATCCAGTAATCCAGCAGATAACTTAGTGGCTAGCTCATGACCTAAAACTGATGCTACTAATGACGGATTAAACTCATAGAAATGATTCCGAGCAGACAAAATTATAACACAATCTTTCAAAAGGATATTGGATACTACTGAGAAAGAATGTTTGGGTTCTTGTTTTTTTCCTCTTAGTTCTACCGAATGCTTTATAGTTTTTAGCGTTGCCGTAGGATCTATTTCTATTTCATATGTCGGTGTTTCCTGAATCAATGGTATTTTTGTGCGAGAAACTAAACCTCGTCCTATAGACAGCCAACCCAATAAGATACCCGCTTCCTTGGCAGAACTAATAGCATCAAATGTTCCTACCCTAAATTGATTAACGCGTTGAAGACTAAAACCCGACAAGCTAAAAGGTGCAGACCATAACCACTCCGAATCTGGGAATGGCACTGCTGAAGAAACAAAAATGGTCACGGGAACCGTTCCGGCAATGCCTACTCTTGATCTTAATTCTGCGAAGAAATGGCTGGGTTGTCCAGGATTAGAATTTATAGGATCATTAGTTGCTAACCACTGTAAAAGGTTCATATGTGCGAAGCAAAATGGACACATGTCTCGCGTGGTATGACAATGCAATTCAATGCCGATAATTTGACGATCACCTACAAGAGCGCGAATTTTCTTTGCAATACGGTCGCGGTAAGTGTACAAAAATGCTATAAGCCACGCTTCACTGTCAACAGTTCGGATAAGGTCTCGGGTTTCGATGGGTGGTCTTGTGAATTGAGCCTGCTTGTAAAAATAGTTTTTCAATCGTTCGAAAAATAGGAAGGTATATACTTCATTTCTTTGTGGATTGCTTAACATCGAATAAAACTGCCGGCTCTCTGCTATTGTATGAGGATGCACTTTGAAAAGGCTCCATAATTTCAAGGCAGTAGTGTATGGAACAAAATGATCGGGAGGAGGCTCTTGGCTACCGAAAACCAGCCAATTAGGAAAAACAGTCGGAACCTTTAAAAATATTGGATCTGCATCCGTTTCAGACCTTAAAGAAGCATCTATAGGAATTTCTGCATATGTGTTATCGTGAAAATGAATTAATAAAGCACACGCAAGGTTATTCTTATCTCCTGTGCCAGCGAGCGAAGCAATGTGAAATAACTTGGCGTGCAATAATTTAATAGGAGGTGGTAGTGCATTGTAATCTACGCATGTGCTTACTGGAAAATCACATGCAAAAACAAATTTTACACAAAATAGGAATGCGATAAACACTAATCGAAACGTTTTCATAACAAATAACTAATAAAGACAACTAACTATTATACTAAAATCATACTAGACGTACCCTGTTTAGCATTACCACAAACTACGCTCTCGAGTTACAGATTTGTTGATTTCGTTGTAAAGTCAAATCTAATTTTTGAAATAAAAATGCCCACAATTAAAAATATGAGATTAGGTATACGCTTCAAAAAAATTTTCTCTGTCAAAGATGTACATAAAAATGTACACAAAAATTATTTACATCTAAAATAATTCTTGACATGTCCAAAATTTTACGTGTGATGAAAAACATGAGAAGTTTTTTTAAAAATTGTACTTGTTTATTTATAATAACTGTAATTACAGTAAACTCATTATTTGCCATGCCTACATATACGGATTGGAAACAAGAAGCACAAAATGTTTTACCACCTCATTTAAATAGTGATGCGTTTTTAGGTACCAATGCTATTATAGAACAATGCCTTGATGTGTATACTGATGTTTGGGAAGAAATGTGTACTGATTATACTAAATCTTTTGAAGCAAAGTTACCAACAATGCACGTACTTTGCATCTTGGGGTACTTTTTAGTTAAAGCTAACCTGTTAAGTGTTGGTAATGCTTTAGCCGGCGTAAACTACGTCTTACGTTTACTAAATGCAAAAAGTTCAGCACCAGAAGTGCTCCCAACAAAAAGAGGACAATTGTCTTTAGAATCTATAGGACAGTGGAAGTTTAGGTTTGAAGAAATTCAGCGAGAATTAATGGCGTTGCTAAAGCTAAATTGAATAAATCTAATTGCAGTTTTTGTTGTATCAGCTCTGTGGGTGACCTGTGTTCTGAGGTCTTATACCTCTTTCATGCCAGTCAATAGTCGGAATAGACAATAAAAAACATGGGAAGTTTTTTAAAAAAGAAGTATGCTTGTTTACTTGCAATAACTATGATTGAGGTGAACGCAGTGTGGGCCATGCCTACAATATATACAGACTGGAAAAAGGAAGCACAAAAAGTTTTACCAGGTCCTTTGCAAGATCAGTTTTTATCCGCAGATATTGTTACAAAACAATGTCTTGTTTTGCATACTAAAATGTGGGCAAATGTCTGCATGGAACACTGTCGTGGAAATTGGGTAAACACACTGCCTACAATGTGTACACTTTGCACGCTAGGATACTTTTTAGTTCAGGGCAATCTGATAAATCGCGGCAATGCTCTAGAAGGTGTAGAATATGTTTTAGATTTATTAGATTCAGACGCAACCCCTGAATCTCAGGTGACATGGAAAGCTAAGTTTGAAGAAATTCAACAAGCACTGCTAGCGATTGAATTTCCCTTACAACAGAGCCCACAGATGCCGTAATTACCGTCCAGAGGGACGTTGCGTGAGGGAGTTAACGAATTTATTTGAGAGAGTTGAGCTTACGGTTGACAGTAATCCGGGGACGTAGGGTAAGTTAGAGGGTTTATCTTCCTGTCTTTCCCAAAACATCTTTGTCTTTGACGACGGGAAGTAGGCGTATATATACTTGAATGTTTCGTTCAAATGGCCCTGCATTTCAAATTGATTTGGAACACCCGACGTATTTTTGTAAGCTTTTAAGTCCAATGCGTTTAATAACGTACTTCCTTGCGTTTCCATAAATCGAGTATCCGGATTTTGCACAAGGCGTAGGCGATGATTCCCATGAAGGCCAAATACGGGCATTAAAGCGCCGAATCGATTGACGAGTGAAATTGGAATTGCTCCGCATAACGTATAACTTAGTAGACTATTGTCCAGCAACCTAAATTGATTAACGCTTTGTGGCCGATAGCCCTCTTGTGGCGTGATAAATTCATGAAACCATGACCTATTGGAATCTTGAAGTTGCAACGCTGAAGACATAAAAAGGGTTACGGGAACATTGCCATCGATATACAATTGAAATCGTAAGGTACCGAAGCAGTGATCCATACTCACGGGGCTATTATTGGCCAACCACTGTAAAAGATTCATGTGTGTGAAGCAAAATGGGCACAGGTCTTGCGTGCTGTGACCGTGTAATTCAATGCGGACTATTTTACGGGCTTTTTTTCGCTCTTTAATGAGGTCTGCAAGTCTTTTACAGTAGGTGTGCAAAAACCATATGGCCCACGCTTCACCATCGGTGGGACGAATAAAGGTTTGTGGCGGTATTTGTCCTACGGCCTGCTGCTTACGTCGGTTGTAAAATTTATACAAGTAGATGCGCAGGGTGGCCAAAAACGCATCTTGCGTAGGTGGCGATTGCTTACCAGGATTTTTTAAAAGGCAATAAAAATTCTCAGCGTCGGCAGCCCTGGGATCACCCCGAAGAGTTTTTTGTTGGTTGTACCACAGTGTCCATAAATTCATTAACGTAGTACATGGAGAAAACGAAGGTTGCTCATTACCGCTAAAAATCCACCAATCTTCATTGTATAACGGTACATGTTGCGACCGTGCAACTTTTCGAACAGGCGATTTATCTGCCACAGGGAACAATTTTTCGCTTACTGGAATTTCCGTATATGTGCCGTTTTTAAAGTAAATGACAAATGCACATGCAAAGTGATTTTTTTCCTTTTCTTCATCCCACTCTAGCCCAGTTAATGAAGCTGCGTGAAACATACGTGCATGCAATGTTCGAATATGTGGCGGTAGAGATTCATAGGAGCAAGTGGTACTCGCCAGAAAATCGCATGCGAGGACTAGTCTGCAGTCAACGAGACCATAGGCGATTATTAAGGTAATAAACTTAAATATCTTCACAACTTGTCGGTAAAGCACATTTCACTCCAAGTTTTTAATGTTCAACATATTACCCTCTACAATTACACTCGGCGCGTACAATAAACACCCACAATTTGCTTTGTTAGATCCCAAAGACTTGCAATAGAAAGAATGGAAGGATTTAACCGAATGGCTGCCGAAATTCAAAGAAATTGAGCAAGTGTTATGGTGGCAGGACTTATAAAATTTTTCTTTTCTTTGGCTGAAGAGAGTATTGCATGCCTTTACCAAAAGACTTGCCAAAAGTTAAGGGACAAACTTTAAATGTACTCGTATCCCTACGTACATTTGTATTGAGCGTGGTGGCAGGTTGTGAATTTTTGCCATTTGCACAGGTGGGTTGCTTTCAGGGTAGCAAGCCTGTATTGCAAAGACAAATGGATTAAGGTTGAGCATTATGCTAAGAAAAATGACGGTTGTGAAACCAATTATAAACGCCATTCAGGCCGTATACACCGTTTTGAAAACCAAAATGTTACGTCGTATTGTGCCCGAAACTAGCCCTTCGGATTCTTCTGCAGCGATTCAGAATCTGATTAAACAGTCTACTTGGTTATTGCTCCCATTGAGCAACGTAAAATCTATTTTGTTAGTTTCGCAAACACTCTGCAAAAATCGTATACAAAAGCTAGAAGCGTACTTAAATAAATCCGTCGTGGTGCGTATTATTTCTCTAAATCACTTACGGCAATGGATTCAATGGCATCGCCAACATCGCCTGTCGACATCGAACAGTTTTGTAAGTAAAAATCCATCGGTGCATAAAATTTTATGCGAAGCTCAAGAACTTTCGGCTTCCGACTGCTACATTCAGCGGACCGAGACTTGTTACAAAACTTTTTATCGTATTCGTGGAAATTTAACAACGCCAAAAGAATTGTCTCATATCCACGGCCAACAGTTGCTGATGAGTTTTTTAATTCTTGCACACCTCAATCTGGATAAAACTGGTCAGCCCCAAGAGGGACATTTTCGTTACCCATTGATGGAAAATTCCATTTTCTGTCGCCTATCTTACATCGCGAGCGACATCACTCAAAGTCTAGTACTTAGGCTGTTTCATGACACATCCACGCAATTCGAACTCTGTTCTTTAGGTATGCCCATCCCGCTGGTCAATGATCTTCAGCAAACGCTCAAAACGCACAAGAGTGGCATGATTCTTTTAACGGGGCCAACGGGGAGTGGCAAAACAACAACGCTCTACAGCTTAATTCATTTTCTTGCCCGCGAATGTAAGAAGATTATTACGCTTGAAGATCCCATAGAAGCTGAAATTGAGGGCGCGGTACAAACCGAAATCAATGAAAATATTGGCTACGATTTTGCAACTGGACTTAAGGCTGTATTACGCCAAGATCCCGACGTCATTGTTGTGGGCGAAATAAGAGATGCCACCGCCGCATTACACGCATTTCACGCCTGTTTGTCGGGATACTTGGTCATTACGACTTTGCATGCAAAGTCTTTGGAAGAAGTCCCTTTTCGTTGCGCAGAACTGGGTATTGAAATAAGTACCTTTAACGATAACATCCTGTACACCCTTCACCAAGTACTCAAAAATTCATCCGACCCAAATAATCGAGCTAGCTTGACTTTCCAGCGCCAGGCGATTTTTAACCGCAAACAATCTGACTTAGGCGGTTGCTCTATCTCAACCAATGCTTCCGATGATTCGACAAATTTGGCTGCGCTTACATGAGGAGGTTGAAACAGTTGACTATTTCATAGGACCTTAAATTCTCGGCTGTATGGCAAGGTTTTCTAAGTGGTCATCAACAAATTCGACCTGAAATTCATTCGCAAAAATAAAGATCCATGCTTGACTTTTCCAATGCACACTTCAATTTTAAAGACGTTACACACAAAAGTGCTTAAGTAATTCATGCAAAACTTTGCAAACCAATGTCTAGATATGGCCCGTTCCGTTTTGGGACACAACTTGTCGGCCATTAATGAAGACGGCACCATACTCCCATTTGGCAATGAAGTAGCTGTGCCGGAAGAAGGAGCTCACGCATTGGCTGCCATGGGTGAATTTTATAGGGCGACGCGCGAAACAACCCTGGGAACCTTTGACATTGTCGATCTGGGTGCCCGTTGTCTAACGCATCAGGCCTTTGTCGAAGGCGAAAATAATCGTGCCTTAGCTTATTCGGCTTTGGGGTTATTGGCATTTGGCCCTGCAAAACAAAGAAACCTGATTTGGGAACGCCTGATGGACCCAACGCGCGAACAACTAGATAAACGCTTGCTGGCACGTACCCAGGCCAAAGGTATTTTTCAAGCTTTTAACATAGCAAAAGCGGTTGCTCGTTACAGTATGGGGCTCACGAAAAAAGATGAAACAGGTCGACTCATTGACAAATTTTTAGAACAAATTCAAGAAACCAGTACTCACGGATTTTTTTCGGACGAAACGGAGCAAGGGATAGGGGGCGTATACGATGTTTTGGGGTTAATGTGTTTTATTTTCATTCGACAAACCTTAAAACTACACGTCAACTTATCTTTATGCGAACGCAAATTACCTAGTTTGCGGACGTTTGCGGAAAAATATTTAAAATTATTCCCCGACCTTGTTCGCTCCGATGGACTCGGGTGGGCCTATGGCAGAGGAGTCGGCGTTTACGGGCAAATGTACTGCATCAGCATGATTTTACAATTCCTTCGCGATGGCTGGATTGGTACGGACAAAAAACCAATTTATTTGGATTTGTTACGCCGCTTATTTCAATACTTTTTCGTTACCTACTTGGATCAAGAAAATGGCGCATTGGTTGTGAATGATACCGAACGTTCTGCCCTACTTTCGCAAACGACGCGCATCGTTAATTTTGATGCCGCACGTTACCTATGTCAGTGGTCACGGTTGGCAAATATTGTGGGTATCTCGCTGAATGTACCTGCAGGGACTCCCAAAACGAGTGGACGATTTATTATTTTCGACAAATCCAATCAAAAAGAACAGGGCGTTTTCACTTACCAAAATGCAGCCTCCAAACTGCATGTACAATTACCCTTAATCAGTGGACGCGGAAAAACTAATGAGTCCGATGCTTTGGCATTTCCCCACTGCCCGGGAGTTTTCGATTGGCCCGTTAACACGTATCTACCTATTTTATTACCCGAACTTACGCTGGGAGCCGTTAAAGTTATTCCCTCCTATTACGGTAAAAAATGCACCACTGGCCTAGGCTTAAACAATACTTTTTTTTTCTGCTACGAACAACCGGAACTCATTTCGCACGACGAAGCTATATTGTCCGGCCTGGGAAGCTGTAAAGTGAGTTGGACGTTCTTAAAAGATGAGGTCAAAGCGGATTTTTCCTTTAAATTCAAACAAGCAATCACTTTGGACGCCTTCAGATACGTAATTCCCATTTGCGCTCCACATTCACGTTACCGTCTTGGAAATTCTTTCACGCTGGGTAAAAATAGTCTACAAGCGATCGTTCTAAAAGACGATTTTGGCGCAAGCTGGAAGGACATTCAGGACGTTATTCAAAATCCCACGTATAAGACATATTACGGAAAAATTTGCTATCTGCAAGTTTTGGAGCGTACAATGCCTCTCAATTTACAAGCAAACAGGGAGTACCAGCTGCAGATTCAATTGCAACCAGATATACAATGGATTAGTTCTTGCATGCTGCAGTGTATTTAATTTTTTTGGAAACCTTGTGGATTTAGCGTTTCCCATATCGGTTTTAGGGTTACTCGGGTGAATAGGATAGATTTTTGTACAACTTTCAAAAAAATCAAATGTGGATGCATTTTGTACGTTGACAATTTCAAAAATCTGTTTTTATAAAAGGGTATGAAACATGTTTCAGTTTGCGTTATAGGTATCGGTACATTGTTGTTGTCCGGTTGCCAAACGACGAAAGTGGGACCACGTGCACTCAAAAGTTCCCACAGTGCTTACAATCAAGCACTCATCACTACACTGGATGAACAACTTTTAACCAATATTGTTCGCCTACGTTATCGGGATAACCCTGTCTTTCTGGAGGCTAATACGATTACCCAAAGTAACAAAGCCAGCGGGAGTTTGGGTTTAGAATTTTCAAAAACCTTTTTGGGACGACCGAGTAATGGCGCTTACAATGGTACGGGAGGTATTAAGCCCAGTATGGGTTGCGAAGATGGATCTCAAATTGTCCTAAAACCGTTGACGGGTAACGAGTTTATCAAGAAGTTGATGACACCCATTCAAAATCCCATCTTAATTTCCATGATTCAGTCTGGATGGCGGGCCGATCGCGTGTTTAATTTGTGCGTCGAAAGAATTAACAATCTTTACAATGCACCAACCGCCAGTGGACCTACGCCTACGTATGCCCCAGAATACGCAAAATTTTACCGCTTTACCGAATTGCTACGTACCTTCCAACGCAATAACTTGATCAATTTTGGAGAGCAGCCCGATGTCAACTTTGCGGACCTCATGTTAAGAGTTGTTGAAAATCCTTTATTTGCAAAGGAAATAAAAGAGTTTAAAACATTGGCCAATCTCAATCCAAACCTCAATGAATTTAAATTCAAGAGTAGCTTCTTGGAGATGAGTCCAAAGAAATTAACGATTCGAGCACGTTCTTTACTGGGGATATTTTTCTTTTTGTCGCAAGGTGTAGAAGTACCCAAAGAAGACGAAACTCAAGGTTTGGTAACCGTTACTCAAAATTTAGATGGATCTAAATTCGACTGGAATACGCTTTCAACACGGTTCTTAACCATTCATTGCAGCACGTCTAAAATAAAGCCAAATAATGCTTACGTTGCTTGTCATTACCGCAATAGATGGTTTTTCATCGCGGATAATGACTTGGAATCCAAAACGAGCTTTATGCTGCTCAATCAAATATTCACGCTACAGTCTTCAAAATATAAAGCTTCCGATCCAATCCTCGTATTGTCCGGATCTTAAGACTTACTATTTATAACCCCAAAAGGCTCATTGCGGCAATGGGCCTTTTGTATTTTCTTAGGCCTGACACCGTGTGTCCGACTTGTTCCCAATTTTGACTGTCTTTCTCTTGAAAATATAAACAATAAATTTGGTTGTTTTAAAATATTTGCACTTTTCGTCGCATTTCCCCTTGACGTCCATTGAAAAATCCATTGTTTTTAAAGTTTGTTATGCAGATGCAGGGTGGAGCAGCCTGGTAGCTCGTCAGGCTCATAACCTGAAGGTCCCCGGTTCAAATCCGGGCCCTGCACCCAAAAAGCCAGACAAAAGGCAATTCGGGGGTTCTAAATTTTGTTGCGTCTGCTGTTTGTGTCTCACAAAAGTTAGAGTATTGATTTTGCTGTAAATTTCTGAAGGCATGTTTACTAACGTTGTAAAAATATGCCGAATTTTTTGATTTTTCCCTTACCTTTGTGCTTGGAGAAGGCTTTTTATAAAATTTACTCCAATGAAAAAAGTTTTTGCTTCTTTAATCCATTAAAATCCAAATATTTAATAGGTTAGAACAGCGATAGAGTAGGCTTACTACACATCGATAAAGTAAAACGTTGGTATGGTCCAAATACCAAAGACATGTCCTCGACTGCATGGATCGGTTTTTACGTCGTCATGATCAAGATCTTGAAGAGTTGCTACCGTATGCCTTCTAGTCTTACCTGAAAGAAAACGCAGTACTATTTTGGGTAATCCTTCTTATGGTATTGTAAAAGACCTGCAAGGTACCTTATTTAAGGCAAATTCATCCCCAAGAAGTTTAACATTTCAACTCACGGAGACATTGAAAAATAGTAGTAAATATCCGACATCCAATCATATTCTCTACAAAAAATGTCTTTTTGTTATAAATATTATAAAAAATAACTTTTTATATTGACAACAAATCTGTGGTTGGCAAAAACCATGCTATCTTTATGCTATAATCATGAACGCATCTTACATCTTTTCCTTTTTACCTATATTGTTTGTATTTTTAAAAAATGAGCATGCCTTGTCGGTAACCGTTTTATTTATGCCTACACTGGTGATGGTGCTGATTAATTTTTTCCTACTGTTTATCACGCGAAAACTCAAAAAGTTAAGCATAAATGACGGTGATATGGTTTTATTTTGGTGCATATTTTGGTTTACGATTCCCGTGCATCATTATCTCTCTAAATTTTACTCAAATGTAGTTATTTTCAATTTCTTTTACGGGGTTATCACAACAATTTTCATCCTTGGCACTTATAAGATCATGCATCGTATGAGGGAAAATTTTTGTGGAAAATTCTTACTTATCTTTGGCTATTTTTTATTGGCCGTTACGATTGGACAAATATTTTACTTAGCATTTCGAAAGATCAAGCTCTGCGCTTGTGAAAAGGCAACAATGACAGAACGGAAGCATCCCAATGTTTACCACATTCTACTAGATGCTTATGCTAACTGCAACACGACGGATAAACTGCACTACGACAATAGGTCATTTTATGAGCAGTTAAAAAACAACGGATTTATCGTTTATCCAAGTTCTTGGTCTAACTATCCTTTTACACAACCTTCTGTAGCTAGTATGCTTAACATGAATTACTTATCGGAAGATGTTCGCAGTAATACGAGTAAGTGCAATTACATGATATCGCATAACATAGTATTTAATATGTTTAAGGAAAATGGATATAATATACATCTTTGGCAGGCAACTTTACCTTTTAAATACCACAACAACGCTTGCAGGGAGGCAGATAAACAGTTTGATGGTGCCAAATTTTATTTTGCCTGCTTTAGCAACACGCCCGTATATGACGTCATAAAAAAGTTTTTACTGAAAAAATGTTACCATATGCATGCCCAACAGATTGATGACACTTTTGCGGCTCTCGTGCATGCAAAAGATAAATATGGAGCTTTTAATAACGTTTTTTACGCCCACATCCTTTGTCCACATGCACCCATGCTCTGGGACTCAAAAGGCGCTCTATTTGCTAATCCAGATAGATTTGATGGCTTTTTAATCAATCGGTGCAAAATAGTTGCCCATGAGTACGTATGGCAAATTAAAGTATTAAATCAAAAAGTACTTCATTGTATAGGACAAATCGTTAAACAATATGCAAAACAAGAGTGTCCCATTATTATTTTGCATGGAGATCACGGAGCCTTTATCGGAGCAGAGTGCAGCAATTTATTTGCATTGCATATCCCCACTGCGTGGTGGAAGGATGCTGAATTTTTACCATTTATCAATTTGTATCGTTTTATTTTTAATCATTTATTGGGAAGTCAATATCAATATCTGCAATCACATCATTATTTCCCGATAAAAAGTCTAAAATTTTCAGATACGCAGATACCTGCACTTTATGAAAAATATGCAACTTATAGAAAGAAATAAATATGAATATGAATAAATCGTTAGCAATTCTCGCATTAACGGCACTGCCTGTTTATGCCAGTGGAGTAACTTACCACGCTCCAATGCCGAGTTACCATGCTCCGGTACCCAGTTATCATGCTAGTTACCATGCTCCAATGGTAAGCTACCATGGATATTTTCCGAGTTATCACGCTCCGATACCTAATAACTATGGAAATCCACCTGCGTACGGTCGTTACCATCGTCCTTCTACTTTTAAAGATTATGGATATCATGCAGGCATTCCTTCTCACATTATAGGGGAAATCCCTAACGGTAGTCCTGTTCGTCGATATGACGGCGATCCACGGATGTATGCTGATCTTGATGAGGAGAGAGAGGTTCGAAAAGCTGGAGATCTATTTTTATATTATTATGGTGGAAACCTTTACGACGGACAAGGTGGTTTATATAATACAGATGGCACACCATTACAACCCATAGGTCGACTTGCTGATGGCAACCTTGTTTATCCTAACGTGTTTCCAGAGGGTATTGGTCGAAATCGTGCTTTTGAAGCCTTTAGAGACGGTCGGCCTGTAACTGTCATTCGACTTAACAACGGTCACTTCGCTTATGATTCTTTCAATCAACGTCAAAGGCACGCCCATGGTGGATATCGCGAATATTTTTTCGATGGGCAGAATTGGTTTGATTCGAATGGTAATGCTTGGTGATGGTCAAAACCCATAGGATTGACTTGTAGGGTAAGCAATCGTACGAATATTGGTAATACTCTTAAAATGCGTATTCTAAAAAATGCTACCTTTGGGTAGCATTTTTGTTTTGCACGAGCTAACTGCTATAGGTGAACCATCATGTAATGTTTTCAAGCAACTCTACTAACATGCTTAATATATATAAAAATCTTCGTTAACTCAATCTATAAGCAACCAGCATTACGTAAAAGGTAGTCATACATAATATGCATTTTCAAATAAGCTTAAAATCTGTATACAGTAACGGAAAACACTAATTCTGATAATCAATAAAATACTTATGCAAACGGCATTGACCAAAGTCATCTTTTTACACATTTCAAACATTGATATCTCTTAGATGTTTTTCTTTTATTTTCAGAGACATTACCGTTTCCTGCAAATTGCAAACGTACGGCCTTGATCTCCTCGGGTTCCTCGAGTGAGAGCATACGATGCCTCAATGGTAAAATACTTTTTCAAGCATTCAAGAACATGTTTTAACTGTTCTTGAGTTTCATAACTTGGCAAATGCGACTCGAACAACAGAAGCCCTTCATTGGAAACATATCGGCAGCATTTTTGAAAATAATCATCGGTCGATTGTCTTGTATTGTGATCGTATGTAGAATGATTAGCAAAAGATAAAACAACTTCGTAGGATTGTTCACGATTAAACTCTTCAAAAGTACCTGCCCAGAATTCAACATTATCGCATTTAAGAAAATTCTTTACACAATTAGCAACTTCAATAAGGTAAGGATTGATATCAAACCCTTCAATTTTGTTGCACATAGGGGCAATTTCTATTGCCAAGAAACCAGCATTTGTTCCAATGTCCAAAACGGTCTTACCTGCAACATATTTCTCCAATTGCATACCAGCGATACGTGCTTCGGTATTTCTAAAACCTGTAATATGAATAGGACGACAAGATTGATAAAAATACCCTTCTCCATAATCATAAGACGTGTATTCTCGCAATTGAGCTTCTAGGATTCTCGCAATTTCGTAATGTAAAGATAATTGCTTACGAATTCTAAGATAATCCTTAAGCCTATTCAAAATAGCTTGCTTTTGAGCCTTGTCCTTCGATTTTGAAAAATCTTGCAAAAACACACTACACGCCTTTAACGGATTAAACGTTTTGTAAAGTAATTCGGAATAATTTTTGCTTGCTCTTGCTTGCTCTTGCTTGCTCATAAAATATAATTATCTTCGTTCAGAAATTTTGTAAAGTTTTTTAGTTTGATTTAAAATATAAGCTGCCCCTTGGGAAGCGGAGTGGTTCCAATTAAAAACATGCTGCTCTCGCAAGGCGCAGAGACGTTGGTGCCATTCCTCCTGTCGCCTTAAGAAATCATCCAATAAATACGATAGCTTTGAAAGTTGCGAAAGAGGTACCTCTATGCCAATTTCTTTACGCAGAGCAATTTCTATAGGGTCTATTTGCAAATCTTGCCATCGAGGGTTGTGCTTTTTAAGTGGCGTTTCAATAAATATAACCGGCCGTTCGGTCCCAAAAGCGTATTCGAACGCAATACCGGAACGGTCCGTAATGAGTACATTCGCATCGTATAAGTTTTCTTCCGAAAGAAGCTGATCTTCCCAGAAAAAATGGGCCAAAGATACAATTTTGTGTTGCAAGTGTGATGCCTGCCGTGGGCACCGTTTCAAAAACTCTGGATGCGGGCGCAATACAACCGTATAATTCAAAGGTGCTAAAACATCTATGAGCTCTTCGATTCCATTTTCAAATAAACTGGCTGAACTCCAAGTAGGGGCGATCAGAATTTTTTTGACTTCTTTATTATGTTTATGAGGTTTTTGCTGAAAAGCTTGGTAAACAACATCCATGCGTGGATAACCTACAGGTAGTAATTTTTTGCTAGGCAAATGATACAAACTTTCTCGCTTCTGAATTTCTTTCACATGATGTGGTCCGACACAAAAAATCGTATCGTAAGCGTCGAATGCGCGCTCATTATACTGCAGGTGTGTACTCGAAAATGCATGAAATAGGTATACGTATTCTTGCGTATGCGGTGACTTTTTTAAATGATAAGTGTTTAAGTCCGGCATTGTAAAAACAAAAATCTTCGCATCCATTTTATCAAATACCGACTTCAAAAAATGATTGAAGTAAAACGGATGTAAGCGCTCGTGGTGTTGCGACAATAGCGGATCATTTGGATCCGATGTAATGTATGAGCAAGAAATATCTGGGTCTTGTAAAATTTCTTCGATGAAAGGAGCAAAAGTCTGAAAATAGATATCGCGCTCGGAATAAAAAACTAAGCGGCGATGCTCACGGCATTCTTTGCTGAAAAAAAGTTTGTAATTTTTATATTCTGTTCGCAAATTAGAAAACCAAGACATGGTCAATATGGGTGCATTTCAACAACAAGTAATTATTTTAGGTGCCGGTAAGTCAAAACAATTTCTCGAAAATCCATCCATCATTCACGTTGATCACGAAACACGTACTTTAGATTGGCTACTCAACGCATTCGATAAAACAATTACACGCTATTTGTTTGTAGGCGGGTACAAGATGGATGAAATCACCCATCATTATCCCTATTTACACTTTGTCGTAAATCCTATTTGGAAACATTCAGGATGCATAGAATCATTGCGTTTAGCGGATTTTGATCCACAATTGCCCGCTTTCGTCTGTTACGGCGATATTTTAGTACGTCCTGAACTTGTCAAGAAGATGTTGCAAGCGGCTCGGCAGGATAACGTTGATGTTGCATTTGCGCTCGATTCGGATCCTAAAACAATGGAAACAAAACCCGACTGCGAGTGTATCCATTGTAATTTTAATGGTAACGATAGTAAACAAAATTTTATTGGACTTATTTATTTGAAGCCGAATGTATTACAGCAATTAAAAAATAACTTTCCTTCGGATTCGACTCACCAGCGTTTGTCGAGCCTATTGCCCTATTTGCTACAAAATAAATTCAATATCCAAACGGTGGATGCCCATGGCTTATGGGTGGAAGTTCAGCAGCCGAGTGATGTAGCTCGTTTTATTCTCACCACCAAAGCCCAAACTTTGCACACGTTAAGACATCGCATTACCAAGGCAAAGATAGCAGAACAAGTACATTTTTCAATTCAAGAGTGGCAAAATAACCGGCAAGCCATACGCGACATCTTAAAGCGAACTTTTGGAAAAAGACTGTTAGTCGTTCGAAGTAGTTCGTTGCAAGAAGATGGCTTTTTAAAAGCCAATGCCGGAAAATTTACAAGCGTTGCTGACGTTCCGAACAACGATACCGATTTAACACAAGCTGTGGAAACCGTTATTGCCTCTTACGGTCAAGCGATGACCCAAGAAGATCAAATATTGGTGCAACCCATGTTGCAAAATGTAGATGCCTGTGGGGTCGTTTTCACGCGCACATTAAACTATGGGGCTCCTTATTACATCGTAAATTACGATATAGGAAACACAACTGCCATCACGAGCGGTACCAGCAATAGCGATTGTATTTTTTATCACTGGAAAGCAGCACCCATCCCTAAAAATGCCCCTTATTTTTTCAAAGATTTATACGAGGCGATTCGAGAAATTGAATTTTTGACACAATTTGACGCTCTAGACATTGAATTTGCGATTACGAAGACGCACGAATTATACATCTTTCAGGTACGCCCATTGGCTGCGCAACACTTGCGCGAAATTAATGATGGCCAATTGCAGGAACAATTGCAACAAGCATCCAAACGGTTTGAAGATATGCAGCAGGCGCATCCTGGGATAAGTGGCAATCGGACCATTTTTGGCATTATGCCCGATTGGAATCCTGCAGAAATGATTGGCATCAAACCGAGGACGTTGGCCATAACGCTGTATCAACAATTAATTACGCATAAAATTTGGGCTCAGCAACGATATGAATTCGGATACAAAGACGTGCGACCCTATCCATTAATCGTGTGTTTTTCCGGACATCCGTACGTAGATGTTCGTGCCAGCATTCATTCTTTTTTACCTGCAAACCTAAAGCAACCTACCACAGAAAAGCTCGTTCATTACTATTTGAGTCGCCTTTCGATACATCCCGAATGGCACGATAAGCTCGAATTCATGGTCATTCCCACCTGTTACACGTTTGACTTTGAGGACCGTTGGCGTACGGCTTTAATAGGCGAAGCCGGTTTATCGGAAGATGAATTTGAATCGTACAAGCAAGATTTGTTGCGTTTAACACAAGATGCCTTTCAAAAATGTACGGAACAATACGAAGCAACTGCAGCCATAAACGAACGATTTGAAGCGATTCAACAGGTACCGTTGGCGGACTTAGATCGTCTGTACACATTATTCGAGGTGTGTAAACGAGGAACGCTAAATTTTTCCCACTTGGCACGCTGTGGTTTTATCGCCAGTGCATTTCTAAAGTCTACTTTGGCTAAAAATATTCTTACAGAGGCCGAACAAGAAGCGCTTTTAGGGGATATTCAAACCATTACGGGAACATTTTTTGAAGAGACAAAAAAAGCGCTTAACGGTCAAGTTTCGCGTACCCCTTTCATTTATAAATATGGACACTTAAGGCCCGGTACGTACGATATTACGTCTCCCGCGTACAAAACAGATCCTGACAAATATTTATTTGGGCACGTGGGACAACCTATTACGACGGCAATAACTCCTAAAAACACATTCCATAATCCAACTTTCGAAAAGATTTTATCGGATACGCTGTCGGTCTCGCTGGATATCTTTAGACAATTTCTACAACAAGCCATTGGAGGTCGTGAGTACTCCAAATTTGTTTTCACAAGGTATGTTTCTGAAATTTTGGATATTCTCGAACGTTTGGGGCAAGTGTACGGACTTTCTGCAGACGATGTTTCTTATCTCCCAATTGCAATGTGGCTGGACTTGCGTAACGGTATTGCAAGTGATGGTAAAACGAAACGCCTCCTAAGAACACAAATTGAGTATCAAAAAGAGTATCACCAGGTCGCTCGATGTATCGAATTGCCACCGTTAATACTGCAACAGAGTGATTTTTTCTCATTCTTTGTGCCCAAAACTTTACCTAATTTCATTGGTAACCAGTGCGTCGAAGCACCTCTTGTTTACTTAAAAAATTCAAACGAAATAAACGGCGATAGTCTACGTCATAAAATCGTATTGATTGAAAAGGCAGATCCCGGATTCGATTGGATATTTAATTACGAGATTGCCGGACTTATCACGGTATACGGAGGCCCTAATTCACACATGGCAATTCGTTCGGCCGAATTTAGATTGCCGGCCAGCATCGGAATTGGCAATACGCTTTTTAATACGTTAAAAACGGCCCAATTGGTGCAGCTGGATTGTAACTCTCATACCTTAAAAATTGTACGTTAATGACAAAAAAAATAGGAATTACACAACGTGTGGAAACGGTAGAAGTGTACTCCGAAGTGCGTGATGCTTTGGATCAGCGTTGGTACCCTCTGTTTGCAGCCCTAAATATCCTATTGATACCGATTCCAAACGCGATAGAAAATATAGATATTTACTGCCGCAAATGCAAATTGGACGGCTTTGTATTAACCGGAGGCAATCACCATCCTCTGCGCGATCGCTGCGAAGAGAGTATTCTTGACTACGCCCTAAAACAACAAAAACCCGTACTGGGGGTGTGCCACGGCATGCAGTTTTTATCAAAATACTTTAGGGCTCCACTAAT
The DNA here is from genome assembly GCA_031266455.1 of Puniceicoccales bacterium. Lineage (GTDB taxonomy): Bacteria > Verrucomicrobiota > Verrucomicrobiia > Opitutales > UBA9783 > CABUVL01. Next base: position 14,872 of record JAISBA010000017.1, on the reverse strand, counting down.
CCTTATGGACAGTCATGTGGCCTGCGAACATCCCATCACCATTCGGGCAAATCGTTGGGGATTTCCGGAGGGTATGTGTACGGTTAACTCGTACCATCACCATGCTCTCTCATGCGTACCCATCGACTTTACAGGCTTTGCATTCGATAACAACGGTTACTGCGAAGCCATGCAACACAATACGCTTCCATGGGTAGCCTGCATGTGGCATCCGGAACGAGATACGTCGCTTCCCGCGTGGTTTCATACTTTCTTAAAGAAATTATTCCAAGCATGATATCTCCTCAAATTTTTATTTTATGTGCCGGCGAAGGACAACGGCTGCGGCCTCTCACCGAAAATCAGCCTAAATGTTTGGTTCCTTATAGGAATAAGCCGCTTTTGCAGTACCAATTGGAAATTTTCAAGGCGCTGCAATTGAACGACATTACCCTTATTGGGGGATATCGGCATGAAGTTTTGCCCAGTACGTACGCAAAGATTGTCAACGCACGTTACGCAGAAACCAATATGCTATACAGTTTATTCTGTGCAGAAAATAGGATGGATACATCGCGCGATATGATTATTGTTTACGGCGACATCATTTATCACACGTCTGTTTTAAAGACCTTATTGGAAGCGCGCGATCCCATTGCCATTGTAACGGACATAGAGTGGGAACACTACTGGAAAAATCGCATGGAAGATCCTTTACAAGATGCAGAAACGTTTCGTTGGGATCCACACACACGCCGTATTTTCAAATTGGGGGAAAAGCCCCAATCGAAATCCGATATTCAGGGCCAATACATCGGCCTATTTAAAATCAGCGCATCCTATGTGACAACTTTTAAAACTTTCTACCATCATTTTTGTCAATCACATGCGAATGCAGAAAAAGCCTACATAACCGATTTTTTGCAATATCTCATCGATCAGCAACAACCCGCATTCGGTATTCCCATCCACAACCGGTGGGCAGAATTCGATACCCTACAAGATCTGCAAGTGAAAGTTGATTTCTTATGAAAAAGTGGACGCAAAATACGCTTCTGGGAACGTTATTTCCACTGTTTTGGATTATTTTTACTTACAATCAAAATCACGGGTATTTTACCAGTTGTTATGAACTTTTGTGGCAAACGGGTTTAATATTATTCACGTTACACGCATTTTTATCTCTTTTACATATACCCTACCGTTATACCTGGGTTATATGGATCAGTCTGCTGATTCCCTTGGGGAATTTATCTGTTTTCATCGATAGCCTTGTTCGACTTATCATTGCATGCATGGGCTGCTTTATCGTTCGAAAAATACGCTGCTTTAAATTTGCCGTTAGCATCGTTGTTTTACTGCTATGCCTAAATGTATTTCAACTGATACGACAAAATTTAGCTGCTTATAAAGAAGCGCAGGTATACTTACCCGATACAAAACAATTTCATATTCCGAAAAATTCTCACAACATTTACTGGATCGTTTGCGATGCATACGTGTCCATTTTCGCCTTACAGCGCTATTATAACTACGACAATACGCCATTTTACGCACAATTACAGGAACTAGGATTTAATACACCCGACGGTCATACTAAACACTATCCAACTCTGCGTGCCATCAATACTTATCTTCAAAACATTGTTAGCGGAATCCCAGATACGCTATCCTCTTTGACTTTACATCATACCTTAAAACGAACACCATTATTTAAGATTTGCAAAGAACGTGGATGGATATTGCGTATCTTGGAACCTCGGTGCCCGTTTTTACACCACTTAGAAAACATTCAACCTCTAGAGCCTTTTGCCGCAAGTGTCCTAAAAGAATTTATGTATAGCTGCTTCCGTTATACCACGTGGCTCAATGATATCTTTAGGGGTAGCCTTAACAAAAACTTGTTCGCTCGTCACCAACGTATTAATGAACAAATGCTGCACATAAAACCCGATACAGACTCCAAGCATTTTTATTATATTCACATAGATTGTCCACACGCACCTTTCATCTTACACGCAGATGGATCATTTAATGATGACCGAGATTCCGTCATTTGGGGTGAAAATGAGGTTAGTCCATCGGGATATACCGCGGAAACGTATCAGAAAGGGTACATCGATCAAGTGCAAGCCCTTAACAACAAGATTATTGCCTGGCTGCAACATATCGTCCAAGTTGATCCTGAATCGACGATTATACTTCAAGGTGATCATGGAACTTTCATGACGTCTCAAGAAGAGGAACATCAAGCTTTACTGTTTGCGGTACGTACAAAACAAACGTGTACGTCACTACAACCAGAAATGATTTTTAAAACTCTATTTTATGAATGACATAGCATTTTTTATAAATCAGTGGCGTCATTCTCTTGCGGAAAAAATTGCCAGTTTTTCAGAAGGCTTGAGCCTTAACCTCAAGCAGCAATTTGAGGTATCTATGAATCCAGATGAAGTTTTTTTACATATGTTGTGTCGCAAAATAGATATAGCAAAGAAAATTTATCAATCGTACGATGACATGTTTTTAAAACCGACGTCAGATGTGTTGCTGCAAAGCACTGGATGGGAATGCGTTTTATTTTTGTTTGCAACGCACCTTTCTAATTTGCAATTCAATACCGATTCTTTTAAAATTTTAGGATACAAGTGGATAAATACACTGCTGAAAGCACAATCGTTAATGCCGTCTGATCTACAACAAAATGTTTTCGTTCAAAAGTTGTATACCGAGTTACTTCCGCAATGGCTCTTATGAAAACTTTAGATATAACCGTTTTAGCTCACGAAGGTCCCATTTACCGAGCTTACATGAGCATTTTCAATGCATTGGGTTATAAGGTAAAAAGGATTATTAAATTATATAATGGACATAATAAACTGCGTTGGTTACCTCGCTACTGGCGTAATAACTTACTGTACATTAAAGAAGCGTTATCTAACAATTATTGGCCGATTTATTTTATCAAAAGAAAAGAAATCTTTGAACCTATACAGCAAACAATCCTACAAAACTATCACTTACCCAACACATTTTTTAATTTATTTTCACAAAGTAATTTTAATACCAATGTCTTTGGTGAAGAGTGCATTTATTGTGACTGCGAATCTTCGGGATTCAAAAGTGACAACCTTTTTTACTTATTGAAAAGACTAGGGCCTCAAACGTATCTTTTTACAGGTGGTGGTCTGGTGCCTCAACATGTCCTTGCTTTACCGCAGACACAATTTGTGCACGTCCATCCGGGGTTTTTGCCTTATGTACGCGGTGCCGATGGAATTTTGTGGTCCACGCTCATTCGTCAAAAACCGGGTGCGGCATGTTTTTACATGGTACCTCAATTGGACGAAGGCCAACTTATTCTTACCGAAGAACTGCCAGCATTGCGTTTTAACATCCCTCAAGCATATCAAGACGTGAAAACGTTGTATCGTCTAACATTTTCCTTTTATGATCCTGCTGTACGCGCAGTTCTTTTAAAACGTATTTTGGAACAGTTTGGTATCCTAACAAACTTACCTACATACCCACAGAACATCACCCAAGGCGTTACCTACCATTTTATGCATGACATGCTTCAGAGGAAAGTACTCAAACAGATATTTATGTAAAAAACAAAAGCATTACTCAGCTACCCAATGGAATCCAAAAACTTGCCAAACTCTTATGCAGAATATCCTTCTTCTATCTTTAAGAAGACAAAACCACCCCAACCCTGTAAAAGCATTATGTCTTACAAATCACCCCTATTTTTTGAAAACTGGAGCCTCCTCTTTAAATTTACTCCTTGGATTTACCGCCAAACAATCGTTTGATAAAACCAAATAATTTCGCAAACGAATTACGAAAAAAATAAACAACGGTCAAACACCCCGCAATAAGCGATTGAACTACTAATCCTCCCAGTCCTGGATCTATGTAAGCTATCATGAAAATGTTTCTACAGTATAACTCAGATTGGTCAAGAAAAAACAAAGATTCTTATTGCCAAATATAATCCTTATATGATTGAAAATAAGTATGTCCATACAAACGACGAGCCTTTTGTTGAATGTCATATTGTTTGTTTATTGTTTATCGTTTTGGTTTAGGCGAGGTGTTCACATTATCAAATTATGTTTTATAATTGCCCATATAATATGGCTAACAATTCCATGCTATTTCCAAAAATGGGTAGCAAGTAATGAATCCATGAATCACTTGTCTTTAATTTTATTGATGCTTATTATTGGGCAAGAGTTAACGTATGCTTTATATAAACATTGTACGAGGGAACATGTTGTAATGAAAGACCTTCTAAAAGAAGCAGCCGGCATACATTTTCATATTACAAATAAATTTGTCCTATCCTCCTCTCTGGGAATTATCGTTTACTGTTGTGTTTGTATTTGTGTTTATTGTCAATTAGATCCACAATACCATCCCTTCGCGATAATGTCTGAACATGTTTTGCATCAAGAAACCATACATGTACCTGTATTATTACACCCGTTATTTATAATAACATTACGCTACGTAGCAGTATTTATATTTGTTCTTATGTTTTTGGATAATTTTTTATCCCTCAAAAATAAAATAATAAATGGGCTTCCCCTGCTCGTAGCAATAGGCGTATCCCTCGTAGGAGAGATGAACCCTAAAACATCTATAGGTCGAATAATGTTCATCTTATTAGGAACATTATGTGGAATATCATGTCTTATTCATTTTTACAAAAAAGAAGTTAAAAAATGTCTTATTGCCGTTTTATCATGTATATGCATTATTGGTGCCTGTGCTTGGGTAGCGAAAAAAGGCAAGGAGTATATTCATAAAAAGCAATCAACTCCCCTGGGGTCCTTTTCATTTTTTGATAGATATACTCTTTGTTATTTACATACGGTACCATTTCTTAATAAGCAAGTACGTAATAATTATATACGCTTCACTAAAGGTACAAATCCAATTGTTACACGATGGAACCGTTTTTTGGGAAAATCAAAAGATACAGTACCAACTAACCCACTTTACTTCTTAACTTGGTTTTGCCGGTCTCCGACCGATGAAGAATTTGAGCTGAACAAAGAACGAATATACGCATCGAGAAGTAGTTTTTCATGTTCTTGGATTAGTTTTGGGTATTTATGTTTTGGAGATAAGGTTTTAATTTTCGCATTCCTAATAGGAGCAAGTATAACCCTTGCAGACATTTATTTTTCAACTGCTAAGCGGTGCTTACTGGGCATGTTTGTTGGAACATGGTACATAACATCAATATTATTTTGTTTTCCCTTAGAATACCTATGCGTACACCTTACTATTATACTTGTTTTTTATCATTTTGTCTTAAAAAAATTCTGTTGTAAAAACCAATGAAAAAATTCAACATAAATTTTATCTGTAGTTGCTCGTGGGCTTGTTTAGTCCCTTGTTACCTATTTATGACGAATGATAGTGCTTTTGCTTTTAAGCATTTATTCGTACTGTGTTGCATATTCATACTGTTGAACTACACTTTTGCACTGTGCTTAAGATGGTTCGAAAAAAATGCGGATAGACACTATCTAATGCTTTCTACGGTATGGATTATTTTCTGGTTTAGTCTACCGTGTGCACGTTATATAAACAATTGCATTCCTATACTTTTATCATGGTTTGAAAAATATAAATGGGGATTATTATTATTGTTTTCCTTATTTTTTCTGTTAACATGCATTTTACTCCTTAAAAAAATACAAGACAAAACAATTAACAGTATTTTACGTTTTTTTAATATGACAGTCGTTATTGTTTATGTTTTAATTGCTATAGCATTAATAAGGACTGACAGAAGTAACAATGAAACAATAATTGAAATAAAAAATCAAAAAAATTGCCTGCCTAACATTTACCACATTTTACTAGATGAATATACCAATGAAAATACTTTAAAAAAGATTGAATACGATAACAGTAATTTTCTGAAGACTTTAGAAAAGTTTGGATTTTTAGTCTTCAGAAGCTCATGTTCAAATTATTTTAATACGGAAAATTCCGTTGCCAGCATGCTGAATATGCGCTATTTGATGGATAATGAGGAAATGTGTACACACACTCTGAATGTATTGATTAAAAAAAATAAAGTATTTAAAATATTTTTAGAATATAATTATGCGGTCAAAGTATACGCTCATTCTTTACCGGAAGACTTGTATGGAAATACAACTATTAATCCGACATTGTGGTCTTTTATTTTTACATGCTTTTCGGGTACACCTATAAAGCATCAGATTGAGAATCTATTTTTTAAGCGATTTTTGGAATGTCACATAAGTAACATCGAAATGACATTAAATACACTCATAAAAGCTAAGGATGCATGTGGGTCAACAAATAACATATTTTATGCACATATATTATCACCTCATGCGCCTCGCTGTTGGGATAGTACGGGAAATTTAGAAAACGATTTTACATTTAAAGGTTTTCTTAATCCTATTTTTGCCTTGCATTTCACGGAAAAAGACTTACATCAATATACAAATCAAGTAAAAGAAATCTCGAAAAGAATTTCAACTTTTATCCAAACCATATTATCACAGTACAACGAAAACGACCTAAAGCCCATTATCATCTTGCACGGAGATCATGGATTCATGAATACTTGTATTGATCTAGACCATCCTTTGGTAGATGCAGACAGTGTATTTGGTAACCTATTTGCAATCTACATACCTCAGGAGTGGCAAGAAGATGCAAAAGATCTCCAATTCATCAATCTTTACCGCTTTATTTTCAATCACTTATTCAGAACGAATTATCCTTATTTGGAACAGCGGCAAATGTATAAAGGACAACCGTATGTTCTGGCACAATGAATTATGACTATTTTTCTTTAACAAAAGTTAAAAACACTTAAAAAGGGTTGGTTTATGTGTCTTTCACGTAGTAAATGTAAAATCTGCAGTCAAGAAGTTCAGCAAGTGCTTTCCTTTGGCAAAATGCCTATTGCCAATGGGTTTTTGAAAGCAGACGATTTCCATCAAGAATATTTCTTTGAACTGGCGTGTGGATTTTGCGAACATTGTAAAACGTTTCAGTTACTACATCAGACAGATCCTTCACAGATGTTTCATGAACAATACGCTTTTTACACTTCAACATCACGATACATGTCAGCACATTTTGAGGCAATGGCCTTAAATTACATTCAACATTGGTTGCCAAATAAAAAAGATCCTTTCGTGATTGAATTGGGAAGCAATGATGGTACGATGTTGAAACATTTTGCAGAACGCGGTATTCGACATTTAGGTATTGAAGCTTCGCAGAATGTAGCCGAAATTGCCAGAAAAAATGGCGTTGAAACAAGGTGTTGTTTTTTCAATGATACGACGGCAGAAGAAATTAAACAAAACTACGGTAAGGTCGACTTAATTTCTGTAGCCAATGTACATTTTTCCAATATGAATGAGGTTGCTAAGGGTGTTTCGCTGCTTTTAAAAGATCATGGGATATTCGTCTTTGAAAATCCTTACCTAGGTAACATTATTAAAAACGTTGCCTATGATCAAATTTACGATGAACATGCTTTCATTTTTGGCCTGAATTCTGTTAGCAATATTTTTGAACGCGAAGGATTAGAGGTGTTTCATGTGGAAGCACAAGAAACGCATGGAGGATCTATACGTTACTACTTATGCCACAAAGGCAAACATAGTAAGCGTTCAAGCGTGATGGAGTTACTGCATCAAGAAAACGACGTTTTGAACTTAAATCGAGTGGAAACATATAGAACATTTGCCAAAAATTGTGAACAGCGGCAACAGGAGTTGGTTGCTCTATTAAAAAAGTTACAAGCAGAAGGTAAACGCGTTGTAGGATACGCTGCGACTGCTAAAAGTACAACGATATTGAACTACTGCAGTATCGGGCCAAAACTCATTTCCTGCATTTATGATACAACTCCAATCAAACAAGGGAAGTATTCCCCCGGTATGCACATACCGATTAAACCCTACACTGCCGATTGGTACAAAACCGCCGATTATGTTGTACTATTTGCCTGGAATCATGCCAAAGAAATTTTTGAAAAAGAATCTGAATTTACAAAAAATGGAGGCCAGTGGATTTTATTCACACCTCAAATAACATAAAAAGAGAAATTATGACATTTAATCATGAAGAATTCGAAAAAGAAAAATCTGCATTTTTATTGCAACAAAATCATGATGAGGCGTTACAGGCAAACGCTTTTGATTTTGTAGCCAAAGCTGATAAACATCGTTATGAATATCAATGGACATGGATGGGAATGCCTATCATTAAAATGCCTGAGGATATTATTCTGATACAACAAATTATTTATGCTACCAAACCAGATTACATTATTGAAACAGGTATTGCATGGGGAGGTAGCGTTGTGTATTATGCTTCCCTACTGCAATTACTTGGAAAAGGTGAAATCATTGCAATAGATACCATTTTACCGAAAAAAAATATCGATAAGATTATGGCGTATTCTTTTTCTAGTCGTATCCACTTATTAGAAGGATCTTCCATAGATGTAACTATTTTTGAAAAAGTAAAAGCATTGATAAAACCAAATACAAAAGTGATGGTTATACTGGGCAATCACACACATGAACACGTCTACAATGAACTTAATCTGTATTCATCACTTGTATCATCAGGCCAATATATTATCGTAGAAGATACTGTGCTGGAACATATCCCCCAACAGGTACACCGTCAACGTCCTTGGGGATCTGGAAACAATCCTTATACGGCAGTAAAGCAGTTCTTATTGGAGAATAAAAACTTTTCCAACGATAATAAGTATAATAAAATATGCTTGATCTCTTGCAATAAAGGCGGATACATTGTACGGGCGTAGAGAAAGAAGATCCAATTCTCTATTTGAAATTGTAAAGAAATAGGTTTTTATTCCTATGAATAAGGTTGTTTTAGTAACAGGGGCTTCTGGATTTTTTGGAAAAGCTTTTATACAAACGGTACTCGAAAAATCAGAAAATACAGAAAAGTTTGTTTGTCTTTATAATACAAATCATCCCCAATTGTATTCACCTTATATTCAATGGGTTCAATGTGATTTGTTTAATCTTCAATCCGTTATATGTATTTTGAAAGAATATAAACCGACGAAAATGCTACATTTAGCCTGGAATGTTAAACCAAATGAATTTTGGACATCTAAAAAAAATTTAGATTGGTTAGCCATAAGTTTAAAATTATTTGAGTTATTTTGTGAAAACGGAGGAGAGGTTTTTATTTCAACAGGAAGTATAGCTGAGTATGACTTAACTCAAAACGATTTAAACGAAAACGCTTTGCATATAAATCCAAACACGTTATACGGAGAAAGCAAAGCAAGTTTAAGAAAATTACTTTTTCACTTAAGAAACTATTATTATCCTAACACTATTATTATATGGGCAAAACTTGCCTGGTTCTTTGGAGAAGATGAGCCTAAAGAAAAGTTTTTTTCAACTGTTGTTACAAGTATTCTACAAAAGCAGCCTATCAAATTGGTTGATAGATCAATCTATCGACCTTATGCGCATGTAAAATATGCAGGAGCTATTTTGTTGCAATGTTTAAATTTTGAAGAAGATTGTATTTTTAATCTATCAGGAGTAAAACAAATTGAATTGGAAGAAGTAGTTAGGTCCATATCTTTTTTTTTGGAACAACCCTATACGCTTATTTATGAAAGCCAATCTTTCCATCAAACCCCTCAAAAATACAATATTACGACGTTGACACTTCAAAAATATTGGCCAAACCTTTTTAAGGATACACTCATGGAAGACTTAAGAAAGTTTGTAAACATAACTCAAAAGTACTACTATAAAAAAACTGTCAGTCATGTGGGATAATATTTGCAAGAATGCTTTTCAAAGCTACGACATAACGACATTTCGTCATAATGGTCCTAATAATCGGTTAACAGTATACAACCCTAAATCACATGGTGTACTTTTTTTAAAAACAATTTTATGGTATTGTATACGTTCTATGAATGATCATGAACGTAGTTTATTAAAAAAAATTAATAATCGAAATTTTGGACAGCCACTAAGTATAAAATACGATGAAAATATAGAAGTGGATCTTGATTATATTCTATGCATAAAAGAACTATGTTTTTTAGAAGAATGTTTATCGACAGTGCATTCTGTCGTAGAAATAGGAGGAGGGTACGGAAGAACTGCCCATGGAATATTGAGCTTATTTTCAGGTATAAAAGCGTATTATATCATTGATTTGCAACCCGTATTAATACTGGCACAACAATTTTTAAAACACGTACTTCCGAAGGACCTTTTTAAAAAGATCTTCTTTATCTCTGTACAATCATTCAATTCTTTAAATATTCAAACAGATCTTTGTATTAACATAAATTCTATGCAAGAAATGCAAGAATGTGTGGTTAAAGAATATTTATTATTTATCAATAAACAATGTAAGTATTTCTACACTAATAATACGGTTGGTAAATTTTTGCCATCAATGTGTGGATTTGAAGAGACTGTGTCTTCAAAAAAAGCTATTCAATCTGGTATTTTGCATGAGTATTTCAACATTTTTTCAGACGAAGAACGACAAACTGCGCAAAAAAAATTTTTAGAAGCTTTTAAGCCTTCAGTCAGTTGGACATGTCTAAAACATGCAGAATGTATCCCGTGGCCACACTATTACCAAGCTTTATATAGAAAACAAAGTCAAACAGATTGTTAAAATGCTACAAAATGTGTTTCATGGTTCAAGAATATGAAAATTTTACTTACGGGAGGAGCTGGATTTATTGGATCACATTTTGTAAAGCAAGTAATTCAAACTGGGTATGAAATCGTCAATATCGATAAATTAACCTATGCAGGGAATTTAGACAACCTAGAAGAATATGCCCAGGCTCCTCAGCACTACTTCCATAAAGAAGATATTATAAACAGAGAAAACATACAAGATGTCTTTGAGAAGGAACAACCAGATGTGGTTGTGCACATGGCTGCCGAATCGCACGTCGATCGTTCCATCGAGTCTGGAGATGCATTTTTACAGACAAATGTCATCGGAACGTACACTTTGCTTACGGTTGCTCATCATTACTGGCAGTCCTTGCTAAAGGGGAAACAACTTTCTTTTCGGTTCGTGCATTTATCCACAGACGAAGTTTTTGGGACTTTGCAACCTAATGAGGATAAATTCTGCGAAACCACGCCCTATCGTCCCAATTCTCCTTATGCTGCCTCAAAAGCATCGTCGGATTTATTCGTAAGAGCCTACCATCATACGTATGGATTCCCTATCATTATTGTAAACACCACCAATAATTATGGACCTTTTCAATTTCCAGAAAAGCTCATACCGGTCGTTATTTTAAACGCATTGGAGCAAAAATCTATACCCGTATACGGCGACGGTAAGCAAATTCGCGATTGGCTCTTTGTTGAAGATCATATCGAGGCTTTACTGAAGCTTATAACGTATGGGCGTATTGGAGAAACGTATTGTATTGGTGGTGAAAACGAGTGGACTAATTTGGATGTTGTAAATGAAATTTGTACGCTGTTGGATCGAATAAAACCGCTTTCCCAAGGCTCGTATAAAGATTTAATTGCATTTGTACAAGACCGTCCAGGACACGATCGTCGTTATGCTATTAATGCCAGCAAAATTCATCAAGAACTTGGATGGTTTGCACGTCACTCCATGCAAGAAGGATTACAAAAAACAGTTCAATGGTACGTTGCCAATGCTGAAAAACTTAACACTTTGTTTGACCGACATCGATTGGGATTAAAAAATAATCATGAAAAAAATTTCTAAAGGCATTATTTTAGCCGGAGGTAATGGTTCGCGTCTGTATCCACTCACACTGGCAACCAGCAAACAACTCTTTCCACTGTACAACAAACCGGTACTTTATTACCCATTAACTACCCTTATGTTGGCTGGAATTCGAGACATTCTCATCATCTCAACGGAACGTGATTTACCGGCTATCCAAAATCTTCTAGGTACCGGAGAGCAATTCGGGATTCAATGCTCCTATAAAGTACAAAAAAATCCTAGGGGGCTACCCGAAGCTTTTATCTTAGCGGAAGATTTTTTACAGCAACAAGCCTCTTTTCTAATATTGGGAGATAACTTTTTTTATGGACACCAATTGTCATCGCTTTTAGAACAGAGCATTACCGTAACTACGGGGGCTCACTTGTTTTTGCATCCCGTTGATAATCCCAGTGCCTACGGAGTACTCGAAACCGACTACAAGGGTTGCATTAAAGGTATCATCGAAAAACCAACAAAATTCGTATCCAATTTAGCCATTACGGGTTTGTACATTTTTGACGAACAAGCCACGTCTTTTGCAAAGCAACTACAACCCTCTGCACGTGGAGAATTGGAAATTACGGACCTCATTAAACATTATTGGAGGCAAAACCATCTAACTTATTCAATGCTGGGCCGTGGATATGTTTGGTACGACGTCGGTACGCCTCAATCCTTATTGCAAGTGGGTAATTATGTGGAAATACTTGAGACACGGCAGGGCTTATTTATTGCATCTCCCGAAGAAATCGCCTTACGATTAGGGTATATTACACTGGATGATTTACGGAAATATATTGCCAAAACACCTCAATGTACCTATCGTCTCTACTTAGAAAATCTTATTCATTATGCAGGTCATAAAAACAGAATTTGAAGGTGTGTTAATTTTTAAACCTACCGTTTTTCGAGATACACGTGGTGAATTTTATGAAGACTGGCATGAAGCAAGATATCAAGAAGCAGGGGTACATGTTCCATTCATCCAAGATGACTTTTCAATTTCAAAAAAATACGTCCTTCGAGGTTTACATGGTCAACCTGGACAAGAGCGATTAATACAAACGGTTGTCGGGAAAGTATGGGATGTATTAGTGGATATACGTCCGCAGTCAAAGACTTTTAAGCGTTATTTTTCAATTATTCTTTCCGAAGACGAACCCGCTCAGGTCTTCGCTCCGGCGGGCTTCGTTCACGGCTTCTGCGTTTTAAGTGATCAGGCTATCATGCACTACAAATGTTCAGCCTACTACGATAAAGCCAAAGAATTTGGCTTTCGTTGGAATGATCCGGCATTTCATATCGACTGGCCAAATGAAAATTTCATTTTAAGCGCTAAAGATTCTGCACAACCTTTTTTTAATTATCCTCATGAATTATGATAAAAATTTAGCCTCTAAGCTCACAATACTCTTGCCGCTCAAAGGTCGTCCTTTGTTTACTTTACGATATTTCTTGTACATGGAAGCAGTCGAGTGTCCTTTTCATATTTTAATAGCTGACGGCAGCTTGGATGAAGAAAACAAAAAAATTATAGACGACAATAAGCGTCGATTTTCTCACGTATCTTTCGAATATTTACGCTACCCGCCCGATAGCACCATCCTTGACTTTGAACGTAAAATGGCAGACGCCTTATCAAAGATTAATACGCCTTACGTCATATGGAATGGCAATGATGACTTTCCAATATTAAATAGCGCGCTAGAATGCATTAAATTTTTGGACAAAGACGAAAAAAATGAATTTGTCGCGTGTGGTGGACAATTCCATTTATTCACCTTAAGAGCGAATAAGCCTTTTGGAGTTATTACTCATCTCTCCAGCTTTTGTTCTAATTATTATAAAAGTGGCAGTATTTTGCTTTTGAATGCCAAAAATCGCGTTTTATCGCAAATGCCGTTCAAGTACCCATTTATACAATATTCTATTTTACGTACAAATATGTTTTGCAAAATTTATCAGAAACTTGTTGAAAATCATATAACAGATTTAATGGTTAGTGAATTTTTTACGGTACGTTCTTTAATATGCAGTGGGAAATATAACATGTTGCGTCATACGCCTTTACTCTTTTCTCAATTATCTGTATCTACTTGGACACCGACTTTTTTCATGAAAAAAGTATTACTTGGAAACTTTGTCAATGAACATAAAGCAACAATGAAATTGTTAGCAGAACAAATTGTCCAATCATCTTCATCAAACTTAACGCAAGCGAACATTACTACTATACAAGAAGAATTGGAATTATGTTTTGTTGACACCTTAAACCCAAAAACTCTTGGGAACTTTTTAAGATTTCAATCCATCCTAAACTCTCAATATATTTCACGCTTACGCAATGTTTATCAACTTTTTAAAGAGTACGCAGCAAACCGGTATTTAGCAAACCTATATAAGTACAAATTGTGTGCTTTTTTGTGGTTCCATAGTCATCAACAAGCTAAATGTGTACTTCAATCCTTAAATTTCTTCCAAAATGTTGCCAAACTGGGTTGAACCTTTTTGGATGCACATAACGATAACTAATAAAGAAAATACCTAGTACATTACTAGTAATATTTATAATAAGCATATTAGTTATATCAATATACTGATAGTAAAAACAGAGAGCATACAAAATTGTAAAAAAGGCAAAACTACCTATCGTGTTGAGGAAAATCTTTTTTAAGAGCTCGAGGAAAAGGCGTAATAGCTCTATAGGAACGTTCAAAGTATTGTTAAGGCACACTGTAAAGATAAAAACTAGCAGCCGCTAAAAGATATTTTATATTTTAAAGCACAGATAACACCTAGCCCTTTGGTTTTCCGAAGAAAAATACCGATAACACACTAATGTTATAAAATAAGCAAAAAAAGCAAATGTTGTAGAATAAAACTTACATACTTGTTGTCAAACCCTTTAGTCTTTTGCCAACAAAAGACAAGGAAGTAAAATTTTAGTGATAAAATTGTTTATACCATCATATGATACCGCCAAGAAGTTCCACCTAAATTACGTATGTTTTTCATTACCAAAATCAATTAAACACATTTATCGTAAGATGAGAAACTTTGCATTCTACTTTAGCCA